>NZ_BAAAPC010000020.1:0-111108 GCF_039530945.1 Nocardiopsis rhodophaea | reverse complement strand
AGGGTTGCGGTGGTTATGGCGGGAGGGGTACACCCGGTCTCATTCCGAACCCGGTCGTTAAGTCTCCCTGCGCCGATGGTACTGCCTTCATGGTGGGGGTGGGAGAGTAGGTCGCTGCCGCGCGTTTTGTTGGTGGGGATCGTCCTGTGGGGCGGTCCCCACTTTTTTGTTGCCTGGGTTTGTGATTGTGTGAAACCCCCCGGGGGTGCGGGGTTTGTGCATGCCGCGGAAGGGCCGCTGCTGGGGCTGGGGCCCCGGGAAGCCCACCACCCCAGCCCCCGCAGGCGCCTGGGCGGGCGCCAGGGCGGCCCGGGTCCGAGCAGCGCAAGCGGCCGGGCCGGGGCGTGCCCTCCGGCTGCAGGGGGCGGGTCGGGTGATGGGTCTGGCGATCCGGATTGGTGTTGATCGATCGGTGCGCGCGATGTTCAGCGGAACGATGGGTGAGCACCCGCCCGTGAAACCCCCTATGTTCGACCCCGATCGGCTACTAGTCTCGCCCTTCGCGACGAATCCCCTCGGTACGGTGCTGGGGCCGCGCGCGGACATGCATTCGTTCTCCTTGCGGCCCGAAGAGACTCAGGATCTCCACCGGCGCTTCTCCGGTGCTGCCGAACCAGTGCGGCAGACGCGTGTCGAACTCGGCCACCTCCCCCGCTGTGAGCACGAGGTCGTGCTCAGCCAGGACCAACCGCAGTTTGCCGCTGAGCACGTACAGCCACTCATAGCCCTCATGCGTACACGGCTCAGGTGTGCTGCGCGTAGTGCCGATGACCATCTTGTAGGTCTGCACTCCGCCCGGCTGCTGGGTCAGCGGCACCACTGTCGAGTCCCCGCGTTTGATCGGCTTCAGCCGCACCCGCGGGTCACCGACCGGCGGTGCGCCCACCAGCTCGTCCAGTGGAACCTGGTGGGCGTGGGCGATCGGAAGGAGCAACTCCAGGCTCGGTTTGCGCTGCCCTGACTCCAGCCGGGACAGCGTGCTGACCGAGATGCCGGTGATCTCCGACAGCGCCGCGAGGGTGCAGTTGCGCTGCTGCCGGATGCGTTTGAGCCGCGGTCCAACAGCGGCGAGCACATCATCCATTCCCCTATTGCAGAAACAGCAACAAGGTTTGTCAATCTACCCCCGCTTGGCGCATGGTCGACGCCAGGAGGTGGTCATCCTTGGAAACCATCGGAATGGAAGAAGACGTCGTCGTTATCGGTGGCGGCGCTGGCGGACTCAACGCCGCGCTCATCCTGGCCAGAGCCCGCCGCCGGGTGCTGGTGGTCGACCGGGGCAACCCGCGCAACGCGCCCGCAGGGCAGGTGCACGGGTTCGTCTCCCGGGACGGAACGCCGCCGGGCGAGCTGCTGGCGGTCGGCCGGGCAGAGGTCGAGCGCTACGGTGGGCGGATCGTCCCGGACGAGGTGCGCGCGGTGCGGCGCATCGATTTCGGGTGCGGCGAGACGAACCCTGGAAATGGTTTCGAGGTCGAGCTGTCCGACCGCACCGTGCGGACGCGGCGCGTGATCGCGGCGACCGGGCTGCGCGACGCCCTGCCCGACATTCCCGAACTTCGGGAACGCTGGGCGCGGGACGTCCTGCACTGCCCCTACTGCCACGGGTGGGAGGTCCGCGACCAGCCGCTGGGTGTTCTCGGCTGGCAGCCGATGGCCGTGCACCAGGCACTGCTGGTCCGCCAGCTGTCGGACGACGTGGTGTTCTTCGCCGAGGCTATCGACGATGAGGACCGAGCCAAACTGCTCGCGCGCGGTGTACGGATCCTGGACGGCGAGGTCACCGGGCTGGTCATCCACGATGACGAGCTTCGCGGCGTGCGGCTGGCGGACGGGACCATGGTGGCGAGGTCCGCGCTCTTCGTGCCGCCCAGGTTCGTGCCTAACGACGCCTCGCTCTCCGGCCTGGGCTGCGAGCGCGAGGACAACGGCCGGATCCGCGTCGACGCGAGCGGACGCACCAGTGTGTCCGGTGTGTGGGCGGTCGGCAATCTGGTGGAGCCCGGTGCCCTGGTGGTGACCTCGGCGGCGGCCGGGGCGAAGGCGGCGCTTGCGGTCAACATGGACCTTGTCGAAGACGACCTGGGGGAGAGGGAGCGGGTGTGATGAGCGCGAACGGATATGACCAGGACGGTTGCCACCAGCACGACCCCCACGAGCTCGGGGACCACCACGGCCACCGCGACGCCGACTCCGACTGGGTGGCCATGGCCGACCTGCTGGAGGTGCAGGGCGAGACCAACAGCTCGTACGTGCGCCAGGCCCTCGCTGAGTTGGACTACCGGTCGCCGCGACGGATCCTAGACATCGGCAGCGGCCCGGGCGTCGCGGCCTGCCAGCTGGCGTCGACGTTTCCGGGGGCCGAAGTGATCGCGGTTGACAACGCGCCGGAACTCCTGATCCGCGCCGAGGAACGCGCCAAGCGTCTCGGCGTCCGGCTGGGGACACGGACGGCCGAGTTTCCGGACGGGGTCGCCGATGTGGGATCTGCCGACGTCGTGTGGTCGGCGCAGGTCGTGCACCACGTCGGCGACCAGCAGGCCGCTCTTCACCAGCTGGCCGGACTGCTCACCCCCGGTGGTGTTCTGGCCATCGCCGAGGGCGGGCTCCCATCCCGCTACCTCCCGCGCGACCTCGGCTTCGGCAGGCCCGGCTTACAGGAGCGCCTGGACGCGGCGATGGCCGACCGGTTCAGCCAGATGCGGGACGAGCTGCCCGGATCGGTCGCGGTGGCCGAGGACTGGCCCGGCATGCTGCGCGCCGCGGGGCTCACCGAGGTGCGGAGCCGGACTTTTCTCGTCGACCACCCGGCACCGCTGGACGACGGGCCTCGGCGGTTGGTGCGGCTGGTTCTGGAGCGGTATCGCCAGGCGGTTGGTGAACTCCTCGACGCCGAGGACCTGACGACGCTCGACCGCCTGCTCGACCCGCTCGACGCCGCGGCTGTCGACCGACGGCAGGACGTGTTCCTGCTGGCGGCGACGACCGTGCACTACGGGCGTCGGGCCGGGCGATGACAGGTCCCATCGGGACCCGTCGGGACGGCGACACAGGTCTGGCATGACAGGACCGGCCCGGAGGACGAGGTTCGCGGTCATTTCCTGTCCGTGATCTGCGGGAGGGTGGGCGTATGTCCGACGCATCGACGCGCCTCCTGCGGCTCCTGTCCCTCCTGCAGTCCCGCCGCGACTGGCCGTGCGCGGACCTCGCCGAGCGGCTCGGGGTGACGCCGCGAACGGTCCGGCGCGACGTGCAGCGGCTGCGCGACCTGGGCTACCCGGTGCACGGTACGCCCGGGGTGGCCGGGGGTTACCGGCTGGGGGCCGGAGCCGTGCTGCCGCCGCTTCTGCTCGACGACGATGAGGCTGTCGCCGTCGCGGTCGGCCTGCGCACGGCGGCTGGCGGGTCGGTCACCGGCATCGAGGAGGTCTCGGTGCGGGCGATGGCCAAGCTGGAGCAGGTGCTGCCGGCGCGACTGCGGCGCCGGGCGAACGCCCTGCACACCTTCACCGTGCCGCTGCTGCGGGCGGCAGCGACAGTGGATGCCGACGTCCTCACCGCGATCGCGGGGGCGTGCCGGGACTCCGAGCGGGTGCGGTTCGGTTACCGGAATCATGCGGGCGAGGAGTCCCGGCGCACCGTGGAGCCGCATCGGCTGGTCAACGCCTCCGGTCGGTGGTATCTGCTGGCCTGGGACATCGACCGGGACGACTGGCGGACCTTCCGCGTGGACCGGATCCAGCCGCCAATGTCGACGGGGCCGCGCGTCCCCCCGCGAACCCCGCCCGAGGACGCGGTCGACCTCGTGTGGCGGGGCGTGTCGAGCGATGCCTACGAGTACCAGGCGCGGGTGATCCTGCGCGTCCCGCTCGTCGAAGCCGAGGAGCGGGTGTCGGCGCTGTCGGGAGCGCTGAAACCCGTCGATGCGACGTCGTGTGAGCTCCGCACCGGGGCAGGGACGCTCGACATGCTCGCGATCCACCTGGCCATGATGGGTTGCGATTTCGAGGTGCTGGAACCCGCGGAACTCGTGGAGCGCATCCGTGACATGGCCGACCGACTCGGTCGCGCGGTGCGGTGAGCAATGCGGCACCGCAGTGGGCACCGGGTCGATTGGGCGCGATGTCCACACATCGCTCGGTCAACCATGTCTGCCGTCCAGGGGCCAACGGCTCGTCGGCGGAGGACAGGAACCGGTCCGACGCCGGGATCGTCCGCTCAGATCGTCGCGGGCGGATGACACGAAACCACCATGAACTGCGGAAACGCCTATGCGCTTGGGCCGACAACAACTCGGCCTCTCGAGCGTTTGTAGAGCTTGGCCGGCTGAGTTCCCCACCTCTTGCCGACGAGCTGGCAGGCGTCACACCAAACTTCCTGGAGCATGCCCCGGCCTTCGGGACTCCGTTGGTTCATTCACAGAACGGACCACGTCCTGCCGGGTGAGTTCCGCGCGGGGAGAGTGTGGTGCGCCCTGGGGCGGCTGGCCCCCGCAGGGGGCGCCTCCCGGCCGAGGGGCGGTGGGAGGTGGTGTTGCGGCCTGATCGGCTGCTCCTGGGGCCGGGCGAGGGCGCTGTGGCCGTGGTCAAGGACGTGACCTTTGCCAGGCACGACACGGTAGTGGAGCTTCCGCTGGTCGGGGACGGGATGGAGCTGTGGGCGCGTTTGCATTCAGTACCCGGACCCGGCTATGGGCGATGCGGTCCCGTGTGCGGATCGCGGGCACGGCGGCGTGTTCTCGCGGGTGAGATATCGGTGTGACAGCGCGCGTGTCCGCGTGGCAGGGTCGGAGCCGCCGTCGTCCCGGGATTCTTCGTTGTGGGACGTGTCGTTGTGGGGCACGATGTCCGAACGCCGACCGGTCGCCCCGGGGCCCTACGGAAGGACATCCATGCCGGAGGAGATGCCGGAGGAGATGCCGGAGCAACTGCCGGAACAACGTCCCGCCACGGTCCCACCCGGCCTCAAGGTCGAGCTGACCCGGCACCGCATCCGCCCTGGGCGGCGGGCCGAGTTCGACGCTTGGATGCGGATGCTGGAGCAGCGCCGGGAGGAGTGCCTGGCCAGCCTGGACGCCGAGCGCATGGCGGTCGAGTGCGTCTTCTACTTCGCGGACGACAACGGCGAGTGGATCTACTGGTTGGAGATTGCGGGGGACGGTGGCAGCGGGTTGCACCCGGAACGTCCCATCGACCGCGACCACGTGGCCTACGCGCGCCGGGCCAAGACCCCCGGGCATGAGCGTGCCGAGCCCCTGTTGCTGCTGCTTCCCGAGCCGGTGCTGGAGGCGATCATGTCCTGGGCGGTTCCTGAGGGGCCGGGCCACGACGCGTCGCACGAGTCGTGAGGGAGGTACGCGCTCGGCGCTCGGACACGACTCGATACGCGGAGGGCGGTACCCTCCGCGGGGGAAGTGCGGTGGTGGCTAGTCTTCTTCGGAATCCACGCTGCCGGGGGATTCCATCAGCTGGCGCAGCAGCGCCATGAACTCTTCATCGCTCATCGCGGCCCAGTCCACACGCTCGTTCATGGTGAGCGATTTCCCCAGGTTCAAGATCGATAAGCCTGAGGCGCCGTATCACAACGGATAATTCTCTGTGAACAGCGGGATTGCCGAGGTGTGAATTGGGCCGAAGAGCGTTAGATCCTACGATTTACCGCTGCTCGGCACTGGGGGCAGCGGCACCGCTTGTTATAACCCGTGACCGTCCCGTGCGGCAGATCGGGATCGCGTTCGGCGGTGAGGGTCGCGTCGAGTTGCTCGCCGAAGTGGCCGAGGATGCGCGCGGCGGAGAAGACGCGCTGCGGGCTCACCCCCAGCTCGCGGGCGGCATCGTCGATGTGCATGCCCTTGCGCAGCTTGGCGATCAACCGCGCGCGGGTGGAGGGCGGCAGCTCCTCCTCGGCGTTCGCGATCAGCTGCTCGGTGTCGTCAATCGGATAGCTCATTGGGTTCCTAGCGTGTACAGGGGGTTTATACCCCCGGCAATCCACCCTGCATCGTACGCGCTTTCCAGCGACGGGGACGGTGGTGGCGTGGATCACCGGGTCAGGAGGGTGCGCGGCCGCCCTCTGTGTGGTGTTATCGGTGTCATTGGCGGTGCCCAGCAAGCCCGCCCCGGACGAGGTGCGCCGTACCCGGCACGACAAGACGGCGCGGACCTGGAAGGACGGGGCGCGCAATGGCGTGGGTACTGCTGGTTCTGTCTGGTCTGCTGGAAACCGTGTGGGCGACCGCCCTCTCGGCTTCGCAGGGGTTCAGCCGTCTCTGGCCGTCGGTCGTCTTCGTTGTTGCGCTCGTGCTGAGCATGTCTGGGTTGGCACTGGCGCTGCGCTCCATTCCGGTCGGCACGGGATACGCGTTGTGGGTGGGTATCGGCGCGGTCGGCACGGCCATCGTCGGGATGACGTGGCTGGGTGAGGGCGTCAGCGTGGCGCGGATCATCTGCCTGGCGCTGATCATCAGCGGCATCATCGGCCTCAAGCTCCTGCACTGACTCTCGCTCCTGCACGGTCTCCCACTCCTGCACTGCCTCCCACTCCCTCCCTGGCTCTCGTTCCTCCGCTGCCTTCCGGGCTGGCGCCGGGGGTCGACGCGCGGTCGAGCGGCCCTGCGGGCGCGTCGACGCAACGTCGTCGGATGCGGTCGGCCGGAGTGGCCATGCCTGTCGGACCGGAATTCGAGCGGGCACAACGGGCGATTACCGGTCGCCACTGGGGTCACGCTGGTCATCCTCCCTCCCGCGAACCAGGTGGTCGAACGGGGTGATGACTTCGATGAACAAAGAAAAGCCGCCGATCGTGCGCCGATTTCTAGAAACGCATTGCTAGAGGCTAGGTCAAGTGCTTCTCTAGTTGCTACAGGACCGGTACTCAGCGTGTACGGATAAGACGCCATGACGAGCCCCACTGTTCGACGCCGCCGCCTCTCCGCAGAACTGCGTCGGCGGCGTGTCCAAGCCGGAATGACACTCAGTGACGTTGCCGATGTGCTCGAATGGTCGCCCGCCAAACTCGGGCATATCGAGACGGGGATCCGCAAGTGGCCGTCGGTCATGGAGGTCTCCGCACTGCTCAAGCTCTACGGGGTGACGGGCGGCCAACGCGAGGCCATCCTCACGATGGTCCGCGAATCCCGCCTGCGCCCGTGGTGGACCGAGTACGAGGACGTCCTCTCCTCCGCCTACGTCGGTAACGAGGCCGGCGCGATCGCGATCGACACCTACGCCGGGATGCTGGTTCCCGACCTGCTTCAGGTCCCGGAGTACACCGCCGCCGTGGCCCGCTCGCAGGGGCGCGGCGAGCGGGCCGCCGAGCGGATGGTCGCGGCCTACCTCAAACGCCAGGAGGTGCTCGACCGGGACAACCTCCAGCGCTACCACGCTGTCCTGGAGGAGGACGCGCTGCGGCGGGTGGGCTCCGATCCCGACCTGCTCCACACCCAACTGCGCCGCCTCATCGAACTGGCGCGGGAGCACGACCGCGTCACCATCCAGCTGCTGCCCACGGCGGCGGGTCTGCACGCCGGGTCCGCCGGGCCGTTCACCGTGCTGGAGTTCGACGAGGGCGAGGCCTCCCTGGCCTTCGTCGACGCCACCCACGGCGGCGGCATCGTCGAGTCCGAGGAGGCGGTCAAGGACTGCCAGCAGGTCTGGCGCCAGGTGGTCGCCACCGCGATCTCCCCCGAGGACACCATCACGACCCTGAAACGCCTGTCCCTGTTGACCTGAGCGTTGACCTGAGCGCGGGGACGACACGCCGGTCTCTGGCCGAATCTGGTCGGACCGGAGCGAATCGGTGCGGGTCGGAAAGGGGAGAACACGGTGGTACCCCCGGTCGCGGTTGGCCAAGGAGTGCCGAAACACACCGGGCGACGGGGGAGCGGGCGCCTATGTTGCTAGTCTGCAGGGAGACAACCCCATAAAGTTCTCTAGTGACGCCTACCGCTCGGTAGACGGGGAAGGCGCCCGGCCGCACGTCCATGGATTGGGCAGCGTCGGATCCCACCCGGTCTGAAGAGTCGCGTGACGTCAACCGACCCGTATATCCGTGATTCAAGAAAGGGTCCAACACCGTGAAGAAGATCATTGTCCTGGTGCTGGTGGCCCTCGGGGCGTTCGCCGTCTATCGCAAGATCCAGGCCGACCGCGCCGAGCTCGACCTGTGGACGGAAGCCACGGCGGCCAGCGAAAACTAGAAGCACCACTGGTCGTCAGCCACGGCACGTCCGACGTGTCAGTGGCTGTCGACTGTTGTCCCAGGGGCCGTGGGCGGACGTTTGTCCCCTTGCGGCGCCCGCGCCTCTCGGGTCAGCCACCAAAACCGGCACCGGGTTACTCCGGCAGGGCGGTATGCTCTGATCAGCCGCGCCTGGGGCCATAGCTCAGCTGGCAGAGCGCCGGTTTTGCATACCGGAGGTCAGGGGTTCGACTCCCCTTGGCTCCACTCACGTTGACGCATGTCAACACAGCGAGAACGGCCACTCTCCGCGTACGCGGAGAGTGGCCGTTGCACTTTCATCGCACCTCGTTCGGCGGGGCGCCGCACCTCCGCACACGCAGTGGTCGACTCACGTGGGTCGGGGTGGCGCGAGCCCCGCTGTTTCGCCGTTGAGTGCACCACAAGGGCCTCCGGACTTCCTTCAGGTGTTGACCTCAAGGATCCACACCTGTGTCGGGGCCCTTCCTCATTGGCAGCTCGCCGGGCTGTCGCCAAGCTCTCTGGTCAGTGCGGCCGGGACAAAGTTCGTCCTATTAATCGTCGGGGTCGATCATGCCCGCGTAGGAGAGGGTGCTCGTCTTGCCGGTGCTCCACTTGACCTGAAGCGTGCTCTTTGCGGTGAGGCTGGCTGAGCCGCTGTAGGTAGCGCCTTCTGCTTCGGGGTTGGCCAGATCGGCGCACCTCACGGTGAAGTCGAACGGCGGTTCGGTCTCGGGGTCGAAGGGACCTTTGCAGATCTGGATCATGCCCTGGGCGCTCGGGTCGTCGGTGGTCGGGTCACCGAGCAGGCCCACCCCACCGTCCTCCTCGAACTGGAGGTAGGTGATGCTGGCGGTGTTGGTGCCGCTCCCGTCGGGCATCCATGACCCCAGCACCCCCTTCTCGGGCGCCTCGGCCTCTGAGTCCTCGCCCCTGTTCTCGTTGTCGGCCTTTTCCTCGTCGTTCGAGCTGTCGTCCGCGCTCTCGTTGTCGTGCTCGTCGTTGCGGAGGTCATCCGTCTGGGCGGGAGGAGGGGAGGCGGATCCCTCGGATTCACCACCGTCGGCTGACTGCATCATGCCGCATCCCGAGGCGGTGAGCAGGACGATCGCCAGCAAGGCGGCAGGCTGAAGAAGACGCACGGAGGCTACCTTCACTTTCGTTGTTGGGGGTGGGACTTCCATCCTGATAGCCACGGCGCTCTATTTTGCCCGGAGAAATGCCAGCTTGACCGATTGTGAGCAGTGGCACAGCCCCTAAGCTCGGGCTGCGGTTCCCCGCTCTGGCCGCCGCTGACAGGCCCGGACGTTCATAGGGGCACGGGTCAGATCGCGCCGATCGACCTTGATGCCCACCTTCCCGAGGCCGATTCGCGTCCGCCGGCGCAGGGACGGCCTGGCAGCGCCTATATCTGCGACCTGCGACATCGTGCTCGTGAACCCCCGTCAACATGGCCTCGTGGGTCGCTCACGATCGATCATTTGGGTGGTGCAGGATCGCCACCTCTTCAGGTCATGGTGCCCCCTGTGGGGAAGCCGAGTGAGACGGAAGATGTCGAATTAGACTTAGACAGAATCCGTCGCAGTCGGTATGTGGGAGGGCCTGTGGTCGAGAGCCTGCCGGCGAAGCCGTGATGACGTGGTTGAGCGGGACCGCGAGTGGAACCTGCTCGCCGAGTTTCTCGCTGACACGGATCCCGCGATGCGGCTCGCTATCGTCTCGGGACGTCGGCGACACGGCAAGTCGTACCTTCTGCAGGCCCTGTCCGAGCAGGTCGGCGGTTTGTATGTGACCGCGGTCAGGGAGGAGGGACGACTTCCGGCGATCCAGAGGTTCAGTGACGCCGTCGCCGCCCACGCAAGTTTGCGGCCCGGCAGCCTGCACCTGACCGACTGGCGCGATGTCTTGTCCAACGCCCTTGACGCGGTGTCCCGGTCTCCGCATCCGCTCCTGGTGATCGACGAGCTGCCCTACCTGCTGCAGCACTCGCCTGAGATACCGGGCCTGTTGCAGCAGCTCTACGATGAGCGCCAGCGCGGCCCAGTGCCGGGGCGGGGCCGCGGTTGATCCTGTGTGGTTCCGCGACGAGCGTGATGCACGAACTGCTGTCGGGCACGAAGCCGCTGCGCGGCCGGGCTGTGGTCGACCTGCGCCTGGGAGCTTTCGATTACCGGGACAGCCGGGCCTTCTGGCAGATCGACGACCCGCTGATCGCGCTGAAGGTGCACGCTGTATTGGGCGGAGCCCCCGGCTACCGGCCGGTGGCCGCGCCCACACCCCGGCGAGGGCTTTGACACCTGGCTCACCCGTACCCTCCTCGACCCCGGCCGGGCAGTGTACTCGCGCACGGAGACCGAGTACCTGCTGCGTGAGGACCCGCGGATCACGCAGCACACCCTCTACTACGACATCCTCACCGCCATCGCCCGGGGCGCCAGTACGCCGACCAAAATCGGCGCGGCTCTGGAGCGGCCCCGCAACGCCGTCGCCCATCCGCTGGGCATCCTGGAGTCGGCGGGGTACGTCCGACGGGAGCAGGACATCCTGCGATCCCGGCACCCGGTCATCACTCTCGCCGACCCGGTGATCCGGTTCAACCAGCTGATCACTCTGCCGCACGCCACCGCCGTGGAACAGGGGTTCGCTGACCGGGTGTGGCAGACAGCCGCCCCGACGTTCAACTCCAAGATCCTCGGCCCGCACTTCGAGGATCTGGCCCGTGACTTCACCCGCCGCTACGCTCACGCTCTGCTGCCGGGCGGGCTTCCCGGCCCCGTCGGAACCACGGAGGTCGCCGACCCGGCTGCCCGCACTAAGCACGAGGTCGACGTCATCGCCTTGGCCGCGGGCGAGCGCCCGCAGGCGCCCCGCGCGAAGATCGCACTCCTCGGCGAGGCCAAGGCGACCGTGGCCCCCGCGGAACCGGGGATCTGGAACGACTGGAACGCATCCGCACCCTGCTGGCCGATCAGGGGTATGGCACCGAGGAGGCCACGCTGGCTCTGGACTCGCTGCACGGCTTCTACGGGGACCTGATCGAACTGGCCGACCGCCGTGATGACGTCTTCCTTGTCGACCTTTCCACCCTCTATGGCCTCTGAGCGCCGTGAAGCCCTACACCGTACCCCCCCGTGGTCCGCTCCACGACCTGTCGGCGCGGACGCTTTGTCAGGCATGGAGATCTCGGGGCTCCGAATCCATCGATCGCGTCGGTGGGGGATCATGTAGCACCCCATCCCAAACGGGGTGCTACGAAGCGACTGCGGAAAAGGTGGGGTTCACGCCAAGGGAAAATCCCAAACAGAGTGCTACATACCGCCTCCGTCCGCGCCGTCCTACGGTTCCTAGTGCCCGGTTGATAGCGGAACCGGGCGCCAGGCATCCCCGTGTGGCGCTGTGGTGGCGCCGCACGGTGCACCAAGATCGTGAGGAGTTGCGCATGGAGCGGAAGCTGTTGCTCGTCACCGTGGCGGCACTGGTGGCCGTGATCGTGGCCCTTCTGGCCGGGATTCTCATGACCCTTGGCGGATCGAGCTTGCCGGCGGCGATCCAGACGGGGGCGACGGCGTTCGCCGCTACGCTACCGCTCGTCCTTCTGGTCATGTCCACTCTCGGGCTCGTATGAACGAGCGCGAGGGGCGCCATGACGGACGACAAGCAACGACGGTGGGGAGTGAGTGTGAGAAGTCCGAATGACGTGGCGCCCCACGTCCACCAGCTGGCGGCGAGAATCGGCAGCCGACTCAACGAGCAGGACGCCTGGCGCATCGTCGTCTCCCTGGTCTACGCGCGCTGGGCGGCGCGGGAGGACCGCGCCCGTGAATCCAGTCGGCCATCCTGGCGGTGGCTCACCGACCGGACGGACAAGGACCCGCGGGTGGG
Source organism: Nocardiopsis rhodophaea (assembly GCF_039530945.1). Classification (NCBI taxonomy): domain Bacteria; kingdom Bacillati; phylum Actinomycetota; class Actinomycetes; order Streptosporangiales; family Nocardiopsidaceae; genus Nocardiopsis; species Nocardiopsis rhodophaea. The sequence continues at coordinate 99,027 of NZ_BAAAPC010000020.1, read as the reverse complement.
TCCGTACGTGCGAGGGTTCCTCAGCGAATGGCTGCATCAGCAGACCGCGGCGGACGAGTCCGAACGAGGCAAGGGCAACGTGCCGAGCCTTCCTGCCACCGTCGACAGTGATCTCCGGCAGCTGATCAGGGTGATCGATCGCGCTGAGGGGCTGGGTGACCTCCTCCAGCACTGCCTGCGGAACCTGTCGGACTCCCAGGCCACAGGCGGACACTACTTCACCCCCCGCGACATCGCCCGACTGATGGTGGAAGCGGTCGAGCCGCGTGACACACACCGGATACTCGACCCCGCCTGCGGGTCGGCAGGCCTGCTCATTGAAGCGGTCCTCCACATGCGTCGCCACACGACCCTCGATGTCCGTCCATCGCTGACCGGTCAGGACCTGCACGCGGGCACCCTGCAGATCGCGCGCATGAACCTCGACGCCCATGGGGTCAAGGCCGATCTAGCGCCGCCGATGGACAGCCTCGCCGAGCCGACGTCCGAGGGGTTCGACGTCGTGCTCGCCAACCCGCCGTTCAACGCGGCCTCCTGGGCGCCCGACGGCACCCTGGACGACGATGACCCGCGGTGGTCGCGGTACACGAGGCCGCGACGCGGCGACGCCAACTTCGCCTGGATTCTGCACATCGCGCACGCACTCGCCCCCGGTGGACGAGCCGCCGTGCTCATGGCCGACGGAGCCGCCGACAACATCCGGAAGGCCGATCGCGTGATCCGGGAAGGACTGGTCACCGACGATCTCGTCGAGTGCGTGGTGGCCCTGCCGCCAGGGCTCTTCCCGCACGTGCGGATCCCCTGCTGCCTCTGGTTACTGAATCGCGACAAGAGTCCACAGGGTGTGGGCGGCGTCGACCGCAATCGTGAGGTCCTGTTCATCAATGCCCGGGGTGCCTCCGAACAGATCGGCAACAGTCGGCGGTGGCGCCTTGATCCCGACGGCATCGAGCGAATTCTGCACACGCTGGCAATCTGGAGAGGAGTTCCTCGGTCCGCACCCCTTCAGGAGGTCGACGCATACGGGGACGAGCCCGGATGGTGCCGTTCCCGCACCCTTCAGGAGCTCGCCGACGGCGGCTATAACCTGTTGCCCCCCAACCACACCGACGCACCGGGAGACGCGAACGGAAGCTCGCAGCAGCGCATAGTCGAACTCACCGGGGAGCTCTACAAGAGATTCGAGGAGGCGCGCGACCTGGAAGCCAAACTGCGACGTGCCTTGGACGAGCTGTGACGCGCGACCTCAGAATCACCCCGGACACGCCTCCCCTCCCGGAGGCGTCGGAGCTGTTCGAAGGTTGGGGTCGCACGACCGTCGGCGCGATGGCCACAGAGAAGGCCACCTACGGGGCCAACGAGAAGGGGAGAGGTCTGCCTCGTGGCCATGCCGTGGTTCGCTCGGGAGATATCCGTGGCGGGCGCATCACATGCGACGAACCCCATGATGAACCCACTGTCGTCGGCCGACGACGGCTGACAACCGGTCGACCGATCCTGCGTACGGGCGACCTGGCCCTTGTTCTGGTGGGCGACCGGGCAGGGGAGGCCGCCCTCGTCACGCCGCAGCATAATGACTGGATCGCCACACGCTCGGTCGGCATCCTTAGGTGCGCGCATCGCAGAGAGACACGGTGGCTGAGGATCTGGCTCCAGACCCCGATCGCGCAGGCGTGGATCAGGCGGGAGACATCGGCCCACGTCGAGGCGACGCTGAGTATCGACGCGCTGAAGAAAATGCCGGCGGCCCTCCCGCCACCGGGGCACATGGACAGAATCCTCCGGCTGTTCGACCTGATCGACGAGAAAACCGAGCTCAACGATGCGATCGCTGCCGACGCCATCGCCTTGGCCGACGCGTACTTCGACGCCTGGAGGCGGCACGGAGCGGAGTGGACGTCCCGCTCCTTCGGCGAAGTCGCCGATGCGGTGACCGGCAGCCCCCCGCCGAAGTCGCCCAAGGCGGACGCAGTGACAACGGCACGCGTGAGCCCGGCCGAGGTCCTGGCGGCCAACCCGCCCTACATCGACGAGGCGGCCGACCACGGCTACGCGGATCCGCGGTCAGTGTGCCCACCGGGAACAGTCCTGGTCTGCCCCCGACCCGAGGGAGCGCGCGCCGCCGTCACGTCGACCTCCATGACGCCGAACCGCGGTGTCCTCGCGGTTCGCCCGTCTGACGGCTTGGACCAATGGTGGCTCCTGCACGAGCTTCGCTCCCGCAGTGACGAACTCCCAAAGGCCGCCCAGGGCCAACAGGCGCGCGAGATCAGCCGGCTGGCCTTTTCACGGCTTCAGGTCCTGTGGCCCGAAGCGGAGGTACGTCAGCGGTTCCACCGAGTGGCGCAGCCGCTGCACGACCGAGCGCTGAAAGCGCTGGACGAGAACCGCACCCTGACGCGGCTTCGCGTATCGCTCCTGCGTGAGATTACCTCACGAGGCAGCAGCGCGGCGTCGTGACCGCCGGAGCACCGATGGGCGGGACTTCCCGTCTGGACGACGCGTCGCCCGGTCCGTGGGCCCTGCGTGGCACGCGCGTCAGTCCCGTGCGCCGCGTGCCCGGAAGAGGATGTCTTCGATCTCCTTGGTTTCCTCGTCGTCCAGTCCGTTCACCAGGCACAGGTCCTGGTGGAGTGGTTCGAGGACGTCGATCGCTGCGTCGATGTCGCCCTCCGACAGGAGCACAAGAGCGATGTTCTTCCGCACGTCCCGAGCGGTGGGCGACACGTCGCCCTCCTCGGACCGCAAGCGGTCGAGCACCTCGCGAAATTGTCGCAGGGCCGCCGTCGCCTGGCCGAGTTCGGCGCGGCAGTAAGCGGCCATGCGCCGGCATTCCAGGGCTTCCGGGCTCGCCTTGCCTGCGGCGCGCACGTAGGCGGCCGCCAGGGCGTCGAATTCGGCCAGCGCACGGCGCGTGTCTTCACCGACCTGCAGGATGAGTGCACGGCGCATGCGTAGCCACAGGACACGTGGGCTCTCCAAACCGAGGAGGTTCGCCGCCGGAGTGATCACATCCTGGAGCACCTGCGCCGCCTGGCTGAAGCGATCGCCTTCCAGCAAGGTGTTGGCATGCTCGACCGCGCCCTTGATCGCGTCGCGTAGCCCGGTGTCGGGCGCGGTGCTCGGCGGCCCGGACGGTCCGACGGCGGTGGGGTCGGGCACCGTCGGCGCCTCTTCGCCCTGCGGGCGCGGAGCGTTCGGCCGTCGGTACATGAGGGTGGGGTCCGGAACAGTGCGCAGCCGCCCGTCCGCCGCAGGCGGGGACGATCCGGGCGGCGGAAGGAAGGGCAGCAGCCGCTCGTAGACGGCGTAGGCGTCGGTCGGCCGCCGCTCGGGGTTCTTCCGCAGGAGCTCCAGAACCAGCTTCTCCAGCTCGGGGGGCACGTCCGGCCGCAGTTCACGCAGCGGCCGGGGCGGCGCAGACACATGCTGTTGCCGGAAATCGAAGTCGCTGGGGCCGTCGAACAGGGGCCGGCCGCACAGCAGTTCGTGCAGGAGACAGCCCAGTGCGTACAGGTCGGTCCGCGGCGTCACCTTCGCGCAGCGCACCTGTTCGGGGGCCATGTACTCGGCTGTTCCCACGTAGGTGCCGGCCACGGTGAGCTTCGTGACGCCCTTGCGCAGAATGGCGGCGATCCCGAAGTCGAGCACCTTCACGGTGCCGTCGTCGGCGACCAGGACGTTGTCCGGCTTGAGGTCGCGATGCACGACGGGAACGGAGTGGGCGTGGGAGAGGACGGTGCCGACCTGCGCGGCCATGGCCGCGGCCCAGGCGATGGGCAAGGGGTGGTTTGGATCGATGAAGGCCCGCAGCGACACGCCACGGACCAGCTCCATCACCAGGTAGACCTGGTCGTATGAGCTCTCCAGCACAGCGTCGTAGACCTGCGGAACACCGTGGTGCCGAATACGAGCCGTGACGCGGGCTTCGCGTGTGAAGCGCTGCGCGAAGTGTTCGGCCGCTTCAGGCGACATGACCTCGTCGTGACGGATCCGCTTGACCGCCACCTCACGGTCCAGCACGGCATCGTAGCCGCGCCATACCGCGCCCATGCCACCGGAGCCGATCTCCTCGATCAGCTCATAGCGTCCAGCGATCGGCTCTTCCGGCACCGTTTCCCCGCTCTCGCTCGCATACGACAGATAGTGCGACAAGTGTTACGTATAGCGAAGATCGTCCGTCCAGCGCCACGCACCGACTGACTCATGAGGGGCGCTGGACGGGACGGGTCAGGCCACCTCGTCGTCGACGACGCCCTCCTGCTCCCTGATCAGGCGCCACGCCGCGCTGCGGGCGCTGCGGTTGAGCGAACTGCGGAAACTCTTGTCCGGCCCGAAGTACTGGCGCCCCAAACCGGCGATGGTGTCGATATGGTCGGCCATCTTGTCCTCGAAGACCTCGTCGAAGACGACCCCGAAGTTCTCCTGGTCGTTGTTGGCGACAGCGGCCAGTCGGACCCTGGGCTCGGACACGGTTTCGTTGAACGGCTGGAGGACGTCCTGGTCGGTGAAGTCCGTGCCGTACTTCTCGTTGAACCGCTCGATCAGCTCGGACAGCAGGGACTTCTCCGCTTCCTTCGCCCCGCCGGATCCGTCGCCGAACCCTGGCAGCGCTTCGGCTCCCTCGGGAGACAGACTGAGGTTGTGCTCACCGGTCTTCTCCACCCGCATGTGGCTGAGGTCGATGTCGCCGACGTCGACGCCACCGTCGGAGCGGCGCGGCAGCCGGTTGAGCAGGTGGCGGCCGTAGAGGTGGAGCCGCTCGAGTTCAGAGTCCTGGTAGGGGACGATCTGCGAGAGGAAACCGTACTTGCGGACGTAGTCCTTCAGGTCCGCCCGGAACTGCTCGGCGGTCTCGCGGTCGTCCCCATCCTCGCTGTCGACCAGGTCGGTGAACCGTGCTTCCGCCGGGGCGAGCAGCCGATACAGATCGGCATGGAGCTTCTTCCACTTCGCCTGCGACCCCTCGGCTTTCTCCTCGGCCGCGAGGTACGCCTCGGCGAAGTCGTGCATTTCCTGCTCGACGAGGATCGGTGGGGACATGACCCGGCTCTGCGCGGTGTAGAGGAGGTTCGGGTCGGAGGGGAGTGTGTCCGCCTCCTCGTAGTATGGGCGGAAAGCGGCCTGGATGTCTTCGGCCTCGTTCGCGAAGTCGAGCACGGCCAGGTCGCTCTGGTCCTTGCGCTCGGCGGTGCGGTTGAGGCGGGACAGGGTCTGGACGGCCGAGATACCGGTCAGCTTCTTGTTGACGTACATCGTCGTCAGCAGGGGCTGGTCGAACCCGGTCTGGTACTTCTCCGCGACGACCAGGATCCGGTACTCGGGCTGTCCGGGGCCGCCGGATCGGGTCGCTTTGTCGTCGGCGCGGGTGTAGGCGAACGCTTTCGGTAGAGCACCCTCCGGCAGGCCACCGTTCTCTTTCGACTCGGTGGTCTCCTCCCCCTCGTAGTTGAGGGTGCCGGAAAAGGCGACGAGCACGCCGATCCCCGGGTAGCGGTTATCGCCGATGTACTGCTTGATGGCGCGGGCCATCTGGACCGCGCTCTGCCGCGAGGCGGTCACCACCATCGCTTTGGCCCGTCCGCCGAGGCGCCCCTTCGTGTGCGCTCGGAAGTGCTCGACGATGACCTTGGCGTGCTGCGAGACGGTCGAGGCATGGGTCAAGGCGTAGCGCGCGAGGAGAGGGTTCGCCTTGGTCGGGTCGACCTCGCGTTCGTCAGGGTTCTCGTTGACCAGCTTCCAGTAGGTGTTGTAGGTGACGTAGTTGCGCAGCGGGTCGAGGATGAACCCCTCCTCGATCGCCTGCCGCATGGAGTAGGTGTGGAAGGGCCAGTACGCCGTCACACCGTCGATGGTGTCGAGGGTGCCGAAGAGTTCGAGGGTCTTGGCCTTGGGTGTGGCGGTGAACGAGAAGTAGGAGAGGTTCTTGGCCTGGCTGCGTTCCAGGGCCTTCTTCTTCAACTTCGCGTCGACGGTGGTGGCCCCGGCGTCCTCGGAGTCGGCGTCCAGACCGAGATCGCGTAGGGCGGCGCGGACGGAGCTCGCCGCGTCGCCGGACTGGGAGGAGTGCGCCTCGTCGATGATGACCGCGAACCGGCTTCCCTGGATCTCCTTCGGATCGCGCTTGAGGTAGGCGAGGAGGGCGGGGAAGGTGTGCAGCGTGACGGTGATGATCTTCCCGGAGCCCTGCGAGAGCGCCTGGGCGAGCTGCTCGGACTTGGCGCCGTGCTTCTCATCGATCGGGACGACCAGGCCTGCGGTCTGCTCAAAGCTGCCGACGGTCTCGCGTAGCTGTGCGTCGAGGTTGCGGCGGTCGGTGATGACAATGATCTTGTCGAAGACCGGGACGCCGGGCTCCACGCCCTCGACGGCGTCGGAAGCGGAGTGCAGGTCGCTGAGCCGGTGGGCCAGCCAGGCGATGGTGTTCGACTTACCCGAGCCGGCCGAGGCCATGACCAGGTAGTTGTGCCCGGCACCATGGCGGGCGGCGTGGGCGGTGAGTTTCTTGACGACGTCCCACTGGTGGTAGCGGGGGAAGATCACCGTCTTGGTGGTCGCGCCGCCAGGGGTCTTGGACTTATGGATGTGGACGAACCGTTCGAGGAGGTCGAGCCAGTTGTCCCGCTGCCAGATCTGTTCCCAGAGATAGGAGGTGGCGTAGGTGCCGGGGGTCGTCGGGGCGGGGTTGCCAGCGCCGCCGGGGCGGCCAGGCCCGTTCGAGCCGGTATTGAAGGGGAGGAACCGAGTCTTGGCGCCGCGGAGCTGGGTGGTGATGAAGACCAGGTCGGGGTCGATGGCGAAGTTCGCGATCACGCGGCGCGTGAAGATCAGCTCGGTGGGATCGCGGTCCGACCGGTACTGCTCCTTGGCCTGCTCGACGCCCTGGCCGGTGAGCGGGTTCTTGAGCTCGGCGGTGGCGACCGGGATTCCGTTGAGGAAGAGCGTGAGGTCGAGCCGGTTGCCCTGGTCAGCTTGCTTGGTCGCGTATTCGAGCTCCCGGACGACGGTGAGCCGGTTGGCGCGGTAAGCGTCGAGAACGGAGTCGGAGAGGACGAGGTTGGGCTTGAAGAAGGCGACGCGGATCAGCACGCCGCGGTCCTTCACACCTTTGCGGAGGACAGTGAGAAGGCCGTCCGTGGCGATGGCCTGGTCCAGCCGTCTGGCGAATCCGGCTTGGGCGGCGTCGGGATCGTTGCCATAGAGGGCGAGGAGATCGTTCCACTCGGTGGGCTGGGTCGCGCCGATGAAAGTGAAGAGCTGGTTGGTGTCCAGACCAAGGTCGGGACGATAGTCGCGGGGATTTCCTTCCTGCCAGCCGCGTTCCAGCATCGAGGCGACGATTGCATCGCCGAACGCGGACTCGTGATGGACGGGGTTCATGACGGGATTCCCTCCGTGACGTTGCGTCCGCTGGCGGTAGAGACGTCGATCTGTCCGGTGACAGCGGCGGTAATGAGGGCTTGGCGGCGTTCAGTGAGCAGGGTTTGCTGGTGCCATATCTTGGTGCGCAATTTATTCGATATCTCAGTTTCGCGCGAAATTCTCTGAACGAGAGAATCCTGCTGAGATGGGGTGGCGATAGGGATGGGCCACGCTTTAATATCCTCGCCTCGAAGCTTGACCATCGATTGCGATGATCCCCGTGCGACAGACTCAATGAGCGAGCGAGTTCTTCCGCTCAGAACCACCTGCATGACATAGTCGGGACGGACTCCAGGTAACAGGACGACACGGTAGATGAGGTCTGGAAGCAACAGTTTTTCGCAGTCGTCATGCACGACGGCAGTATCCCCTACAAGAGCAGGGGTGTTTGCGCGAGTCACTAGAAGATCGCCCGCTCTTACAGCGTGGTCGCGAACGGGCTGGGTCCCGTCGGGTAGCCTCTTATTCTCAGAGGCATCGAAGGCACCCCGCTTCACAGAGCTCAGCTTGAGGACGCCCCATTCGAAGGGATCCTGGCGCGGTGCAGATTCGCATTGAGGGCTAGAGCCTTGTTCTACTCGTGCCGTTAGTCTGCGAAGTGGGATCTCGCCCTCATTGGTCGCCAATTGGTCGACAAGGCTACTCCGTAATGACTGGTCGCGTTCGTCAATCCTTTCGAGCAGCAATTTAGAAAGTTTCGAAAGATGGTCGATGCGGGTGGTCTCAGCATCGAGGAAGTCTGCGATGCGGCGCTGTTCCTCCAGAGGGGGAAGCGGAACAGGCGCGTCGCCTAGGCGATCTCTGTTGAGCTCGATCTGGTTCGTCGCCCCGACCACGAGTGCGGCATAAACGTACTCTTGGAAGGGGCGAGAGTTTAGCCAGTAGTACAAGAATCGAGCCTCTAGTTCGGCTGACTTCGCTCGTGCAATAGTCACGTGGCTGTCTGCCATGCATGGACGTCCATCCGGCGGATACGCGAAGTATCCGACTCGCCCGAGCGTGCCCGTTCCTGTCGAGTTGATAAGCACATCATTGGGGCGGAGGAACCCCTTGAGTTTCCTTGGGTCGCCACTAAATTCGTGAAATCTGGTACGCGTCCAATCCAGGCCACCAGGTTGGTTCGCAGCCTGGCTGACTGCTCGCACGGTCCCTTCATCAACGTAGGTTGGGGCGGAACCTCGGTTGAGAAACGAGGTAACATGCTTCAGGGGTGCGGATGACCACGAGTTTGGCAAAGGGATTCCGAGTGCTGAGCTCATTCCGTCACCTCGCCCAGAAGTTCCTGAATCTCCGTTTCCAATTCCTTCAACTCCGCGTCGATGTCAGCCAAGGGCCTCGGCGGCTCGTACACATAGAAGTGACGTGTAAACGGGATCTCATACCCGATCTTCGTCTTGCTGGGATCGATCCATGCGTCCGGAACATGTGGCAGTACCTCACGCTTGAGGTACTCCTCCACGTCCTCGTCCAGCGGAACATTCTCGAAGTCCCGCAGCTCAGGGTCTGGCTCTGGGGCGCCCTTGACCTTCTGGACCTCTCCTTCCGGATCCCGAACACCGATCGCGTCTCGTAGCGCCTTGTTGAATGGTGCGCCTGTCGGCCAGGTCAAGCCAGCGGCGATTACTGCATCCTTCAGGGCGAGCCACGCTTCCTGCTTCGTCGCCCAGGACCGTCCCTCCATCGCGCGCAGCGCATCGAGGAAGGCGGAAGCGTTCGGGATTTTTTGTACTGGCTTCGATTCCTCCAGCGCCGCCAGCGTTTCCTCTGTTACATCGAAGCGGAGCTTGAGCGGGCGCTCGACGGTGATCCTCCGGTAGCCGAAGTCCTCGTTGCGGAAGACCTTCACCTTGCCGCGCCAAAGGCACTCCGCGTCATCAGTTTCCGTCAGAGCGTCCTCGTACAAGCGCGTGATCTCAGCGATCTTATCCGGCGTGATGAACTTCCGCTTGCTGCCGAGCGAATTTCGCATCTTCTGCCAGTAGTCGCGGGCGTCTAGCAGCACGACCTTGCCCTTGTGGTTAGGGGACTTCCGGTTGGTCACGATCCAGAAGTACGTCGAAATCCCGGTGTTGTAGAAGAGCTGGTCCGGCAGGGCAACGACGGCCTCCAACCAGTCATTCTCCAGGATCCACTGACGAATCTTGGACTCTCCAGACTCCGCCCCACCCGTGAAAAGTGGAGATCCATTGAACACGATCGCCACGCGGCTTCCGCCTTCGCCAGATGCTTCCACCGGCTTCATCTTCGAGATCATGTGCTGCAGGAACAGCAGCGAGCCGTCATTAACCCTCGGCAGGCCAGCGCCGAAGCGACCGGACTCACCCAGCACCTTGTGCTCGTACTCGACCGCTTCCTTGACCTTTTTCCATTCGACGCCGAACGGCGGGTTGGCCAGTAGATAGTCGAACGTTTCCTGCGGGTGTCCGTCGTCGGAGAAGGAATTTCCGAAGGCGATGCGATCCGGGTTCTGTCCTTTGATCATCAGGTCGGACCGGCAGATCGCCCACGACTCAGGGTTGAGCTCTTGGCCGTACACCTTGACCGTGGCATCCGGGTTCAGCGCGGTGATGTGCTCTTCGGCCGCGCTGAGCATGCCCCCTGTGCCACAGGCCGGGTCAAAGACCTTACGGGCGGCCCCTGGCGTGCTCAGACCATCCGCGTCAGGTGCCACCAGCAGGTTGACCATCAGTTCGATGACCTCGCGCGGGGTGAAGTGTTCACCGGCCGTCTCGTTCGACTGTTCGGCGAAGCGGCGGATCAGCTCCTCGAAGATGTAGCCCATTTGGTGGTTGGAGACAACGGTCACGGGCCTGCCGTCATCGCCCCGGACCACGTTGTTGTGTTCGTCCAGTAGGTAGGGGCGCAAGTCCAGGTCAGCGAACTTCCCGATGACTTTGTAGAGCAGCCCGGCTCCGTCCAGGCGTCGGATCTGCTGCGCGAACTCGTACTTCTCCAGCACCTCACGGGCGTTTGAGGAGAAAGAGGCCACGTACTCCGTGAGGTTCCTCGCGAGGTGCGGTGGATCTTGGAGAATCTTCTTCAGCGTGTATTCGCTGGTGTTGTAAAAGTCGTGTCCGGAGGCTTTCCGCAGGAAGCGATCGGTGTCGATCTCCTGGCCCGCGAAGTCGAGCAGTCGCTTGCAGACCTTCTCCCGAGTCGGTTCGAGCACGCACTCCAATCGCCTCAGTACGGTGAACGGCAGGATGACCTTGCCGTAGTCGGACTGCTTGTAGTCGCCGCGCAGGAGATCGGCAACGCTCCAGGCACGATTCGCCAACTCCGTGTGTTTGCTTGTGTTCAAGGGAGTCCTTCTCCTGGTTCGTTCGGGCGACTGCCAACGGTGGCTTGGGGGTGACTCAAGTGTGGTCTGTCGTGGCGACATCACGGTAGGTTTTTGGGCATTTCGCGATCAGGCGGTAGCACAGCACCAGTGGTGAGTCCGGTGCTGATCATCAGCGTGGTCTCCTCAGCGGCTTCCGCTGCGCGGCGGGTGGCGGAACGTACGGCGTGCAGATAACGGAATGCTGCGCCGTATCGTTGCTGCTCAGCCAGGGGGAGAAGAGGTACGCGCAGCCGACGCGGGTCAATCCGGACGATAGAGGTGCCGGTGGTCGCGGCATTGACGTTCTGCTCCGTTGACAGGAACCCGGCCAGGAACCACGGGTCGAGGCGGGTCTGATCCGGGCGGAAGAGCAGCATTTGAGGGCCGAGGAGAGCGCGCACCTCATCAGACCGGACAACGCGGGCAACCTGACGGGTACCACTGCGGACGATTTCCGGAAGCAGCACGTCGCCTTTCTCTAGCTGCGGCAAAGCGACTCCATCGCCGAAACTGGACTCGCTACCCGACGGCGATCGGTCGTGCGTGACATCGTCGACGGTCAGTACTGGCAGCCCCTGGCGTTTCCGTTGGGGCCGGTGGTCCGAGTGCCCAGCACGTGTGCGGCGGCTGTGGGTGGAGGTAGACGTCGGCATTTCCAGGGCGCCGCCCCGCAGTAGATCAGCGACCGTGGCAGTACGCCACTCCCGGGGATGCTCCCCGGCCGGATACCAGCCGTCGACCTTGATGAGTCGGAAGAGTTCATCCGCCCGTTGGCGGAGCCGAGCTCGAGAGTCGTGTACGTCTTGGGCACATTGCGCGGGAGAAGTGACGGATGTGACTGCGCGGACATGACGTGCCGGAGTCAGGTCCACGACGCCGTCCATCAGATCGATGAGCGGAAGGGCCTGAGCGGTACCCGGCGTACCTTCGAAGCCGTCGGGATCCGTGCTGTACTGCTGCCAAGCAGACAGCACGGTGTCTCTCAGGTTCTCCAAGTCGACTCCCTCCCCAGAGGTCGTCGCGGTCTTGGTTGTCGCGTCGACGAAGAGCACCGTCTCGGAGCTGGGGCCGTGTCCCCCCGGACGTTGCAGAACCCAGAGATGCAATCCCACATGCAGGGGGACCGCCGAGCCCTGGGGAAGCGCGATGACTGCGCGGAGGGCGCCATCGCGTACGAGCTGAGAGCGAATCCGTCGCGCCCCGGCCCGCTCCGCGACTGCGGGCGGCATTAGAAGCACGGCCTGACCGCCGGGCACGAGGTGGGAAAGGCAGTGCTGAAGCCAGGCGAGCTCGGGTTCTCCCTTCGGTGGTACCCCGTAGGCCCAACGTTCGTCGTATGCCAACTCGTCGTGTCCCCAGTCGCGGACACCGTACGGGGGATTGCACAGCACGGCGTCAGCCGTGAGCTCGGGGAACGCGTCGGCGCGCAGGCTGTCCCCTTGCCGGACGGTGATTTCCGCGTCCGATGACGTGAGCCGAAGTCGGACGACGCTTTGCGCGGCCTGGACCTTGTGAAGGTCTTGGCCGAATAGCTTCGTCGCTCCGGCGCGGGATGCCGCGATGAGCAGGCTCCCATTGCCAGAGGCGGGGTCGAGGACGGTCGCCGGGTAGGTGTCGGATCCATCTCGCATCAGGTCGGCCATGAGGACGGCGAGTGGAATCGGGGTGGAATACGCGCTGGTGGCACCGGTCTGTTCAAGCAGGCGTTCGGCCAGGACCTCGGTTGCGGCTTCCGGTCCTTCCGAGGCCACCACCTGCAACAGGGCGCGAAGGGGCTCCGCCTGGTACTCCGAGTGGACCGCGCCTGTGCTGACACCGGGCAGATCATCGGCCACGTCTTCCGTTGCCGACTCGGACCACCTCAGCAGTTCAGCGTCGGGTCGTTCGGTGAGGGTGATGAGCCGCTTCCGGTCGAGCTTTCCGGCGGCGAGGAGGGAGAGGAACGCGGTGGTGAGGCTCTTTCCGCTGCCCATTGAGTGCAACACGATCCCCAGCCTGTCCCTGGGGGACTCCTCAGGGAGCTGACCACGCTCGGCGAGCCACTCTCGTACGGCTCCGAGGTCGTACATGGGACGGCTGTCCGTGCCGCCCGCGGGGGCCGGGAAGTCCGCGTGCCGACGGCGCCAGTTGCTCACGGTGGCCCGCGTGACTCCTGCTAGGCGTCCGATATCGGCTGCAGTCACAAGGGTGCTGGCCTGCTGACTCATCGACTCCTGCCCGGGTTCGGTTGGTGTGCGCTCCGGATGTTAACACCATACACCACCATTCGATGCCACAGTGCTATTTGACAACGTTTTCAGTTCTCGTTCTACTGGAAGTGCTTTCATCGGCCACCTCGCGGGTCTTCCCCTTCCCAGGGCCTTTCGCGCCCAGATGCACTCATCGAGGAAGTGACACCAATGGCAACCAACACGTCCAAGCGGACCTTGTACCGGCTCATGGGCGTCGCTCCGACGGTCGAGGCGATGTTCGACGCCCTCGACCCGAACCAGCTGGAGGAGATCGACGCGCAACTTGACGTTCCCGACCGGCTCGACGTACCGGCGATCTTTATCAACGGCAGCTTCGAGCAGCCCGTGGCCTCCTGGTGCGAGGAGATCTTCCGTACGACGGGTTGCGAGGTGTCACGCCCCGTCAACCGCTCGGCCGGGCTGCTGATGCTTGCGGTGGACGGCGAGGTGTACGCCATCGGTTTCGACCAGGGCTTCCGCCTCGTGCCCGACCGCCTGAAGGATCAGCGGTTCGGGCTGAGATTTGCGGCTCGTCGCGTCAATCCCGACAAGATTCGGGACTTGGTGTCCAACACGCCTGGCGGCGGGCGCACTGACATCATGCTCGTGCCGGGCGGGGCGTCGGTGTGGAGTCTCGACATCGCCGAACACGCCCAGGTCGTCCGGCGCCTTGGCGGCCAGCTGGACGGTATCGCTCTCACGATCTCCCGAGACAACTCCGCGAAGGTCTCCAGTGCTGAGGGCGGTGTTGGTCTGTGCGTGCGACTCGGAATTGAGCCGGAGGACCTGGTTGCCGATATCCGCGAGATCGGCCGGGTCCTGCGGGAGGAAAACCCGAGCCCCGAGCTGGAGTTCGTCGAACATGTCGTGCCCGTCAAGGACGCCGACATGCGATCCCAGCTGGAGACCGTGTTGGACGAGATGCTTGGCCAGCCCCCCGACGGCCGGATCAGGGTGGCGGTTCCCGTCGACCACTGGGACGACTACACCGCGGCCCGCGCCTTTCGGGTACGCATCAACAGTGATGTGGCCGGGTCCCCCACCGACGACTTCAGCCTTCCCTATGTTCTCGACCGAGCCCGTGTCCAGCGCATTGGTCGCCGCGTCACTGCCCTCCGCAACGGATCTGTGACGCTCTTCCGCCACAGCCGCGCAGCGAAGGGCGACGTGATCTGGTCGTCCAACGTGCTCCGGTGGATCGAGGCGGAAGTACCGCTCGGCTCCCGCCGGTTCTTCCTGATGGATGGACAGTGGTACGAGATCGACCAGGAATACCTCAACATGCTCCGTTCGCGCGTCGAACGGCTGATCACCAGCTCTCCGTCTGTCGACCTGGCCCCGTGGGCGCTCGGAATGAACGAGCGTCAGTACAACGAGGCCGTGCCCGACCATCGACCCGGCTACATCTGCTTTGACCGAGACAAGGTGAAGACCGCCCTGCACCGACACCAGGGCGTGGAGATCTGTGATCTGCTGAGTCCGGACAACGTGCTGGTCATGGTGAAGCGTGCCAAAGGGTCGGACGCGCTGAGCCACCTCTTCAACCAGGGGCTCGTTGCCGTGCAGACTCTGCATTTCTCGCCGGAGGCCAGGGAGCTCTTCGCCGCGAAAGTGGCCGAGGCGCGGAAGGGAGAGGCCCTGCCCGAGGGCTTCCACTTTTCGAAGGTCGTTTTCGCGATCTTGTTGAAGAACGGCAGCGAGCTCACAGCCGACACGCTGTTTCCGTTTTCCCAAGTCACGTTGGTGCAGACGGCGCGGATGCTGGAGGCCGCCAATGTCAAGGTGGAGGTCGTCGGCATCGCCGCCGTGAAAGACGAGGGCTCGTCAATCGCTGCCTGATTCCAGTTGCCCGATGGTGGCAGGTGAGGACCCGCGCACCACCTCCTGTCTGGGAGACAGAGGGGGCGCGGGCTTCTGTGTTATGCGGATGACGGACGTGGCCCGGACCGGCATCCCACACGAGGGGGTGGGTCTTCCAGTTCGCGGACGAAGCCCTCGATCGCGTCGCTGATGACCGTCGGGGCGTGATTGGCGTCAGGATCGTTTGCGGTGGCGATCCACAGGCGGTCGGTCCGTCGAATTGCCCACCTGTGCCCGTAGTGCTGGCGTAGGAGCCGCAGCAGCGGGTCGCTGGCGGCGGTCATTGGTCCGCACCTTCTTCTGCCGTTTTGAGGAGGTGGGCGGACTGGTTGCGGGTGAGGCCGCATTCGCGGACCAGGGCGCGGTGGGCTTCGTCGCGTGGGGCGCGCAGGCGGATGATGCGACCGCCGCGACCGCGAACGGTGAACCGTTGGAGGAGCGGGAGGCGAGGGTCGTGGGTGACGGTGATGTCGCCGTGAATGACCCGGGTGATGGGGGTGGTCATCGCCACGCCTCCGGGGAGTGGGAGGCGATACTTCCGGCGAAGTCGCGGAAGCGGCGGGCCTCGATGGCGCGGTGGTGTTCCAAGACCGCGATGTAGGGGCGGACACGGCTCGCGGACCGGGTTCGGACACAGCTAGGCTGCTGCATGTCGATCTCCTTGGTAGATCGGCCGCGCCCCGGGAGTGTTGGCCCACTCGCCGGGGTCTGTCTTTTGTTGGTCCTTTTACGATAGCCGATCTGGTAGCGATACGTACAGCGACGTATCTCTTAGATTCTCTTAGTGGAGACACTTCTAGCGTCGTGACCATGGAGTTCGGCCCAGATGACCAGATCGATTACGACGGTCCGGTGACGCCGTACCGCCAGCTTGCGGAGATCCTGCGTGCGCGGATCGCTCGTGGCGATTGGGCGCCGAACCGGGCGATTCCTTCGGAAGCGCGTCTGGTCCAGGAGTACGGACCAGCGCGGACAACCGTCCGGCGTGCCATCAAAGTGTTGGTGGAGGAGGGTGTCTTGTTCGTTGTTCCACAGCGCGGCACTTTCGTTGCGGAGCGCTCGTCGGAAGACCGATAGGCGGACTTTCGGCAGCGACACAGGGCACGGGTCCGTTTGTTGTGAGGGTTCAGGAGCCCGGGCACGATCGCTCCGCACTGCAGCGGCCACGGTACGACCTTGGTCGGTGCGTATCCTCTGGCGGACCAGGGTCCACTCAGGGCGATCCCCCATGGTTTGTCTGGCTCCGCGGGCGCATCATGGAGGGGTAAGGGCGGGGGCGTTGTCCAGCCGGGCTCTGATGCATGGCGAACGGCGAGGAGTGAGCGTGGCAGTGCATGATCCGATGTCCGCACCGGGCCAGGATGGGCGTGGCGGTATGCCCGATCGGTTTCGGGCTCCGGAAGATCCCGCCATTCGCCTCACGCATGCCGACCGCGATGCCGCGGCCGAGACGCTGAAGGAGGCCTACGCCGAGGGGCAGCTGGACGAGGACGAGTTCGAGGAGCGCCTCGGACTCGCGATCAAGGCGAAGTTCCCCGCCGAACTGGAGCCGCTGCTCAGCGACATCGTGCCGCGACGGACAGGGGCGGCGACCGCGCCACCTCGCCCTGACGCGCCCGAGGGGCCGCGGAACGGGTCCGAGCGGCTGTGGGCGCTGGGTGGGCACGTGTCCGGGTACTTCCTTTTCCCTCTGGGGCCGCTCCTCGTGTTGCTCGCTAACGGCAACACCTCACCCTTCGTGCGGCGGCACGCCGTCGAAGCGCTGAACTACCAGCTGACCTTCCTGATCGGGTCGATCGTGCTGCTCGGCCTGAGCTGGTTGATCATCCCGGTCCTTGTCTGGATCCCGATGCTCCTCGGGTGGATCTTCATGCCGGTCATCGCCGGCTTCGTCGGGCTGGCAGGCGGGCGCTGGAAGTACCCGTTCACCTGGCGGCCGGTCCGGGAGTGACACGGCCCCGCACCCGGATTCCCACGCGGCCACCGGACCCCGTGGCCGCGTCCCCGTAGGGCCACCGGCCGCGGGGTCGGCGCGAGGGCGCTGATCACCGGACCGGTGGCCGCCGTCACTTCTTGACGCGGCCGTTCAGTTCCTGGGCCGCCTCATCCTTCGCTTCCTGCGCCTTCCCTTCGGCCTCCTCCTTCATCTCCGAGGCGGCCTTGGTGACCTTCTCCTTGGCTCCCTGCGCCTTGCCGACGAGCTGGTCGCGGGTCTCGCGCACCTGCTCGCGGGCCTGGTCGAGGTTCTCCTGCCACTCGGCGTCCTGCGACGCCTGGCGCAGCTTGAGCACGCCGTACACCGCCGCCGCGCCCAGCGTGGCGACACCGGCGAAGATGACGAAGCGCGGGACTCGTCGGGTGTTCTTCCGAGCGGTGATGAGGCCGCGTCGCGCCCTGTTCGGCTCCACGCGTGCGGCCGCTGTGGTGAGCAGGTCGGCGACGCGGGGAGCGACGGTGTCCTCAACGCGGTGGGCCGCGGTCTCCAGGCGCGGTGCCGTCCAGCCGCGGGCCTTCACCAGGCGCCGACCGGCCCTCTCCCTGGCCTCGTCGGCGTAGGGCCCGAGCCGTTCGGCCTGCTCGCGGGCGACTTCCTGGAGACGGAGCAAGGCCGCTTCGGCCTCGGCGTTTCCCCCGCGACGCTTGAGCTTGTTGCGCACAATGACCTCCCATGCGTTTACGGATGTGGGTAGCCCCCTGCCCGTTCGTGCCGGGTCCTATGCCTCTTGTGGACCTGCGCGGATGGCTCGGGTGCGGCCGTTATCCCTGTGTTATCTCCCCTGGTATCTCAACATACGTCCACTCCGTCCGCGAAACGACGATTCGACACGCGACGCCGCGCTCACCCCGATCCGCTCCCACGCCACAGCGGGCGGAACCGCCCGGCGCGACCGATCGCGCCGGGGAGGCGGCCCGCGCGTGACGACGCCGGGTAACGTGGGACCGCACGTAATCGCAACGGAAAGGCACCCAGGTGTCCGAAGTCAATGGCCGACTCCACGCACGGCTGAACACCACCAAGGGAACGATCGTCGTCCGGCTCTTCGCCGAGGAGTCGCCCGAGACGGTCGAGAACTTCGTCGGTCTCGCCGAGGGCACGAAGCAGTGGATGGACCCCACCACGGGCAAGCCCTCCACCGCCAAGCTGTACGACGGCACGATCTTCCACCGGGTCATCGACAAGTTCATGATCCAGGGCGGCGACCCGCTGGGGAACGGCCGCGGCGGCCCCGGCTACACGTTCAAAGACGAGTTCGGCTCCGGTCTGAAGTTCGACCGCCCGCACCTGCTGGCGATGGCGAACGCCGGGCCCAACACCAACGGCTCGCAGTTCTTCATCACCGTCGGCACGCCCGACTGGCTCAACAACAAGCACACGATCTTCGGCGAGGTCGTCGAGGGCGGCGACGTCGTGGAGGCTATCTCCAAGGTGGCGACCAACCCGCAGGACCGTCCGCTGGAGGACGTCGTGATCACGTCGGTCGAGATCGAGCGGGGCTAGGACCGGCCGTATGAGCCTCCCCCCGACTCCCCGGTCCGGATCTGGACCAGGGGAGAACACCGTCCCCACCTGCTTTCGGCATCCGGACCGGGAGACCTACGTCCGCTGCACCCGGTGTGAGCGGCCCATCTGCCCGGACTGCATGCGCGACGCCGCCGTCGGCTTCCACTGCGTGCAGTGCGTCGCCGAGGGACAGAAGTCGGTGCGCCAGGCGCGCACCGCGTTCGGCGGGAAGGTCGTGCAGGGCCCGTATGTGACGTGGGCGCTGCTGGCCCTCATCGTCGTCGCGTTCGTGGCGCAGACGGCCAACCCGCAACTGACGGTCGACTTCGGGATGCACGGCGGGGCCGTCATGGCGCGGGGTGAGTGGTACCGCCTTATCACCGCCGCCTTCCTGCACGGCGGGACGATGCACCTGCTGTTCAACGGTTTCGCCCTGTATCTCATCGGCCAGCAGTTGGAGTCGTGGCTCGGCCACGTCCGCTATCTGTCCCTGTGGTTGCTCAGCGCCATTGGCGGGTCGGTGCTCACTCTGCTGGTCGAGCCGACCCAGCTCGCGGTCGGTGCGTCGGGCGCGATCTTCGGCCTGTTCGGCGCGGTGTTCGTGATCGGTCGGCGGCTCGGGCTGGACACGCGCGCCATCGTCGTCCTGCTCGCGGTCAACCTGCTGATCACGTTCCTGGTCCCGAACATCTCCTGGACCGGACACATCGGCGGACTGGTGACCGGACTCGCCCTGGCGGCGGTCTACGCCTACCTGCCGCGGGGGTCGGGGGAACAGGGGCTGGGGAAGCACCGGACGGCGGTACACGCCGTGGCGACCGGCGCGTGCGCCCTGGTGCTGGCGGCGCTCGCCTACGGCGGCACTGTTTTCTGGGTGGGCTGAGTGTTCCTGATGGGCTGACCGAGCGTCGACCCGCATGTCACACGAAACGTGAGGGCCCGGGAGGACGATCATCGTTCTCCCGGGCCCTCACGTCGTGCTCCCGCGAAGACACGCGGGGTCAACTTTTGGTGCGCAGCACGCAACTCCCCACAGGCTGTGGATAACTCTGTGGATACAGCGCTCACCGGTTGTTGTGAATGTCCTAATTAACCCGTCTGACCAGGGAAAACCTAGGAAAGCAGCCGTCAGTGCCAGCGTGTGGACAAGATGACGCAAATGATGATTCCGCCGAACCCGATGGCCAGGTTCCAGTTCCCCAGGTCCTGCATGACGGGCACCATCGTTCCGGCGATGTAGTACACCGCGATCCACAAGATGCCGACAATGCCGAACCCGAGCATGGTCGGCACCAGCCACCGCGGGCTGACCTTTGGCTTCGTCGCCGACGGCGGTGGCGTGTAGACGGCCTTCTTCTTGCGATCGTTGCGGGACTTGGGCACGGTCGCTGCTCCAAAACGAATCGGCCGGAACTTATGCCTGAAGAGTACCCCAGTCTACGCCCTCAGCAGCGGTCGACGTCCCGCAGGTCCGCCGACCGCCGCCCGTCGCGGCCGTGCCGAAACTGGTCGGATGGGGCCCTCAGCCGGGGCTACTCACGGCTGCGGAAGGGGTACTGCCACCAGGGAGCGCCCTGGTCCTCGCCGCTTTGGTCGCCGTCGCCGCTTTGGTCGCCGTCGCCGAAGGGCGGGAAGCCAGGCTCCTCGTCGCCATTGCCATCGCCGCCGTCCCCGTCACCGTTGGGCGGGGAGGGGGAATCGCTCGGCTCGTCGGGCTTCTTCTTGGCGATCACGACGTTGACCGTGCTGTTGGGATCGACCTCGGTGCCGCTCGCCGGATCCTGGCGGATCACCTTGCCCTCGGGCTCATCGCTCTCCTCCTCGGTGAACGACCCGCTGAGGTTGCGCTCCTTCAGAGCCGACTCCGCCTGGTCCTTGGTCATCCCGCTCAGGTCGGGGACCTTCACCTTCTCCGGACCGCTGGAGATCCACAGGTCGATCTTGCTGCCGGGGTCGGCCGAGGCCCCGCCTTGGGGCGAGGTCCGGGTCACGTTCCCCTTGGAGACCGAGGACGAGGGTTCGTTCTGCTGCTGACCGATCTTGAAGCCCTCGTTCTGGAGCTTCGCGGTGGCCTCGGTCAGCGGCAGCCCCGTCACATCGGGGACCTTCACCGACCCGGGTCCCTTGGAGATGTACAGCGTGATCTTGGTGTCCGGGGTGGCCTGCCTGCCGGCCGCCGGATCGGTGCGGATCGCGTTCCCCTTCTCGATCTCGTCGTCGTTCTCCTCCTCGGTCGTGATGTCCGAGAAGCCCGCCTGGTTGAGTTTCTGCTCCGCCTCGGACTGCGACAAGTTTGCGACGTCCGGGATCTCGGAGGTCTCCGCCGGATCCTGGGCGAGCATCCAGAGCAGCACGCCGATCGCGGCGATGACGGCGAGCGCGAGCGTCACCCACAGCGCCGCCTTCTTGCCGTTGCCCCGGCGCTCGTCGTCGTAGCCGTAGTCGTCGTCATCGTCGTAGCGGTCGTCACGGCGGTCGTCGACCGGGTCCATCGCGGTCGTCGCTCCGGCCGCCGCCATGGCCGCGGCGGTGGTCGGCATGCCCTGCATCCCCCGCTGGATGTCCTGGCGCATCTCCTCGGCGCTCTGGTACCGCTCGTCGCGGTCCTTGGCCATGGCGCGCAGCGTGATGTCCTCAAGCCATCCGGGGATTTCGGGGTCGAGCTCCGTCGGGGGTACGGGCTCCTCGCGAACGTGCTGGTAGGCGATGGAGACGGGGGAGTCGCCGGTGAACGGGGGATGGCCGGTGAGCAGCTCGTAGAGCACACACCCGGTCGAGTAGAGGTCGCTGCGGGCGTCCACGCGCTCACCGCGGGCCTGCTCGGGGGAGAGGTACTGGGCCGTTCCGATGACCTGCGACGTCTGGGTCATCGTGGCCTGGTTGTCGTCCATCGACCGCGCGATGCCGAAGTCCATCACCTTGACCTCGGCCTGCCTGGTCAGCATGACGTTGGCCGGCTTGATGTCGCGGTGCACGATGCCGTTGCGGTGGCTGTACTCCAGCGCGCGCAGGATGCCGTCGGCGATCTCGGCGCAGCGCTCGGGTAGCAGACGCCGGTCGTCATCGAGCAGCTCCTTGAGCGTGCGCCCGTCGACGTACTCCATGACGATGAAGGGGATGGAGACGCCGTCGACCATGTCCTCGCCGGTGTCGTACACGGCGATGATCGAGGGGTGGTTCAACGACGCGGCGGACTGCGCCTCGCGCCGGAACCTCGCCTGGAATGTGTGGTCGCGGGCCATGTCATGGCGGAGTGTCTTGACGGCCACCATGCGGTCCAGACGCAGATCGCGGGCGCGATAGACCTCGGCCATGCCACCACGCCCGATGACGCCGTCGAGTTCGTAGCGGCCGCCGAGTAGCCGTGGCTGGGACATGTCGTGAAGTGTTCCTCGTATCTCCGCGGTGGCGGTGGTGGTCCGCCGTCACCTGGTGAGTTCTCGTGCCTGGTGCCTTACCACTCGTCTTGCACAGCCGGACCCGCGTCCGCGGACCTCATGGCGGCGCGAGTCATGCGCTGTACCATCCTGGATGTTCGCCGCGTCCGATGGCACCCGAATCCCGCCGATCGGTACCGGAGTGTAGTTCTCCGACGGTCAGCCTATCGGAGTGCACCTAACGCCTCGGGGATCACCTGGCTTAACGTAGCCGTCCAGGCGGATTGCCCCCGCGTCCACCCGGGTGTCCGTTCGAGCCGCCTGGCCGTTCTCCCCTGATCCGTGCTAGCCGGTCTGCAAGCATCAGCCCATCGGCAGGGACTAACCGATGAGCAAGCGCTAACCGGCCAGCACTGCCTCCATGATCGACTTGGCGATGGGCGCGGCCAGCGTTCCCCCGCTGCCGCCGCCGTTCTCGACCAGGACCGCCACCGCGATCTCGGGATCGTCGGCCGGGGCGAAGGAGATGAACCAGTTGTGCGTCGGGCCGGCGTTCTCGGCGGTCCCGGTCTTGCCCGCGACTTCGATTCCCGGGATGGCGCCGCTGCGCCCGGACCCTTCGGCTCCCTCGGTGACGGCGACCATCATCCGCGTCAGCTGCTCGGCGGTCCGCGAACTCACCGCGTCGCTGTACTTGCGCGGGGCCGTCCGGACGATGGTCTCCAGGTCGGCGTCGGTGACCCGGTCCACGAGGTAGGGCTTCATGACGTCGCCGCCGTTGGCGACGCCCGCGGCGACCATCGCCATCTGCAGGGGGGTGGCCCGCACGTCGAACTGGCCGATGCCGGTCTGGGCGAGGCTGCTGCCGCCCATCCCCTCGGGGTAGACGCTCTCCGCGACTGGAGACGGGATCTCCAGCCCCTCCCGGCCGAAGCCGAACCGCTCGGCCTGCTCGCGCATCTTGTCCTCACCGAGCGTCAGCGCCCAGTTGGCCATCGAGGTGTTGCACGAGATCTCGATGGAGTGCGCCAACGTGTCCGGGGAACCTCCGTTGCACGGGCCGCTGAACGCGTTGGGCAGGGTCCCGCCCTGGGGGAGGTCGAGAACGGCCGGGGCCGGTTGTGTGGACTCGGGGGTGGCCCCGTTTTCCAGTGCCGCGGCGGCGGTGACGACCTTGAAGACCGAACCGGGCGGGTAGGTTTCGTTGAACGCCCGGTTGAGCAGCGGTTGGCTCTCCGCCTCCGACAGCTCCTCCCAGCGCGCCGCCGCTGCCTCCGCCTCGGTCACGCTGGTCACCTCGGCGGGGTCGAAGGTCGGCGCGGAGTACGCGGCCAGCACGGCGCCGGTCGACGGGTCCAGCGCGACGGCCGCCCCGTTGCGCCCCACCTGTGCCAGACCGTCCCGGGCGGCCCGCTGCGCGCGGGGGTCGATGGTCATCTCGACGGTCGCGCCGGTGCGCTGCTCGCCCGTGAGGATGTCGATGAAGTTCCGCACGGCGAGGCGGTCGTCGGTGCCGTTGAGCAGCTCGTTCTCGCTCGCCTCGATCCCGGACTCTCCGGTCGTCCGGAAGGTGCCCACGACGTGCGCGTACAGCGTCCCCTCGGGGTATTCGCGCTGGTACTGCACGGTGTTGCCGGCCTCGAAGGGGGTGGAGAAGGCGACCCTCGTCTCCCCGATGACGATCGGCCCGCGCGGCTCCCGCAGCCGGTCGAGGTAGCGCCGCGTGTTGTGCGGGTTCTCCCGAAGCTCCTCGGCCTGGAACCCCTGGATCCAGGTGACGTTGAGCAGAAGCACGACGAACAGCGCCATGACGAATGCCGACAGTCGGCGGATGGACTGGTTCATCGCGAGATCACCTGGGTCGCACCCTCGTCCTGAATGGCCCGCGGGGCCGGTTTGCGGGCGTTGTTGCTCATTCGCACCAGCAGGGCGAGGATGATCCAGCTCGACAGCAGCGCCGATCCGCCTTTGGCCACGAACGGGATGGTCGCGCCGGTCAGTGGGATGACCCGGGTGACACCGCCGATGACGACGAACGTCTGGAACCCGAGGAGGAAGGACAGGCCCGAGGCGCACATCTTGACGAACAGTTCCTGGGACGCCAGAGCGGTCCGCAGCCCCCGCTCCACCAGCAGCGCCAGGACCAGCAGCATCGTCATGACCCCCGTGAGGCCGAGCTCCTCACCGAAGGCGGAGAAGATGAAGTCGTTCTGCACCTCGGGAACGAACCCCGGCTGCCCGCCGCCCAGCCCTGTGCCCAGCACACCTCCCTGGGCCATCGCGAACAGGCCGCGGACCAGCTGCTCGCTGTTGGCGCCGATGGGGCCGTCGATGATGCCGGGCGCGAACGGATGCAGCCACGTGTCGACCCGGACGGCGAAGTGCGAGACGACGAAGTAGAGCAGGTAGCAGGCGGCGAAGAAGGGCACCAGGCCGAGGACGAGCCACGATGCCCGCTGTGTCGCCACGTACACCATCGCCAGGAACGTGCCGAACAGCAGCAGCGCCGTGCCCAGGTCGTTCATGAGGCCGACCAGCACGATGATGCAGAAGCCCCACATGAACGCCATAGGAGCGGTGTCCCGCAGGCGGGGCAGACCGAGGATCTTCACCGGCCCCACCTTGACCTGCCGGTTGACCAGGGACAGCGCATCCCGCTTCGCCACCATGTACCCGGACAGGAAGATAATCAGCGCGATCTTGGCGAATTCTGAGGGCTGCAGGGCGGTGAAGCCGACGTTCAGCCACTGCCGGGCGCCGTTGACGGTCCTGCCGATGGGATCGGGAAGCAGCGGGAGCAGGAGCAGCAGGATCGCCCCCACCGCCATGATGTAGGGGTAGCGCTGCAGCTTCCGGGGGTCCTTCAGAAAGAACACGACCCCGGCGAAGACCGCCATGCTGAGCGCGGTGAGCACCAGCTGGTTCGACGCGCTGCCCCGCTCTGTGTCGCCGGTGGCCTCGAACAGCCGCCAGAGCATGGCGATGCCCAGGCCGTTGAGCAGGACGGCCAGCGGCAGCAGCAGCGGGTCGGACCAGGGGGCGAAGAAGCGGATGAACACGTGGGCCAGCAGCGCCAGCCCGCCGAAGAGCCCCGCGTAGAGGAAGAAGAGGTCGGGCGGCATCTCGCCGTTGCGGGTGAGGCCCGCCTCGATCATCGCGAAGAGGGTGATGGCGATGGCGAACAGCGTCATCACCAGTTCGGCGTTGCGTCGTTTGACCGGTGGGAGTGCGGTGGGAGCTTCAGCCACAACGGCCTCCGCGAGGGCTTGCGCCGACCGGGATGCCCGCTCCGGCCGACTCGTGGCCGTTCGGCCATGCCGAGATCCGCTTACAGGGGTCTATGTATCCTCACCCGGCGCGTTCTAAGCCTGTGGACCTGCCGCCCCCGACAACGGGGGCGTCCCCTGAGGCGGGTGCGGTGAATCGTGTCCTGATCGCGACACTTCCCCGCGCTCCCCCGCGGCGGCCATGGCATGAAGACGGAGAGAATCGAGGACGTCCGCGGCGACCATGGCGGACGTCCTTGGTTCTGTGCGCTGCGCTGGGACGCCTGCCATGATCACCGCAGGGGGCGTGTACCGCGAGTCCTCAGAGCGCCCCACCGGCGTCGCCGACCCCGGAACTGCCGCCGCTTCCGCTGTCGGATCCGCCTCCGCTGTCGCCTCCGCCGTCTCCGGTGCCGCTGTCGCCCCCGGTTCCGGGGTCGCTGTTGCCTCCGCCGTCTCCGGTGCCGCCGCCATCGCCGGGTTCGGTGTTCCCGTCGTCGCTGTCCGACCCCCCGCCGTCATCCGGATGGCCCGGGTCGGGCGAGCTTCCGGTGCCCGGGCTCATGCTCTCCTCGGAGCCGGGCGTCTGGGAGTGGCCACCGGAGTCGCGCTCGGGCTCCTGGTAACCGCCGGGGTTGCTGTCCTGCTCCGGCTGGTGCTCGACCACCGGGGGAGGCGACTTCTCCTGGGACGGGGATGGGCTGGACTCCGTGGACGGGCTCAGGCCCTGCTCACCCACGGGTTGGCCCTCGACCGCCTGGTTGTTCCACAGGCTTCCAGCGATGGCCACGCCCACGACCACGATCACCGCGGCGACCACCGCGGCGATGACGACCGGTGTGCTGGGGCGCCCGCGCCGCCCGATTCGCCGACCGCCCGAGGGCGGGAGCGGACCCACGCTGTCGTCGCCGCCACCGGCGGACGCGCCTCCCGCGGCCGGGTAACTGCCGGTACGGGACACCGCGGGAACGGCACCCGAAGCCCGCGGTGACACCGCGCCGTTCGCGTCGAACACAGCGGTCTGCCCGGCATCGGCGATGTTCATCGCGGTTGTCGCGCCGCCCTGGTCCGAGCCGATCCCACCGCGCAGCATCTGGGCGCTTTGGGCGACCTCGCCCGCCGATCCCGGCCGGTTCGCCGGGTCTTTCTCCAGCAGCTCGAAGACGAACGCGCGCAGCTGCTCCGGTACGTCGTCCGGGAGCGGCGGCGGAGGTTCGCGGGTGTGCGCCAGCGCCAGCGCCAGCGGGGTGTCCGAGGTGAACGGGGGCCGCCCGGCCAGGCACTCGTAGGCCACCACGCCGAGCGCGTAGATGTCGGACGCGCACGTCGCGGGACGCCCGGACGCCTGCTCAGGGGAGATGTACTGGGCGGTCCCCATGACCATGCCGGTCTGGGTGAGGGTCACCGACTCGTTGCCTCGGGCGATGCCGAAGTCGGTCAGCTTGACCGTTCCGTCCTCGGTCACCAGCAGGTTGCCCGGCTTGATGTCGCGGTGGATCACCCCGCGCACGTGCGCGGCGGCCAGCGCCGCGGCGGACTGGCTGATGATGTCCAGGGTGTCGCCGGGCTCCAGGCCCTCGTTGCGCTTGAGGATGGAGGACAGCGGCTCGCCGGGGACCAGCTCCATGACGATGAAGGCCCGGTCGTCCTGCTCACCGTAGTCGTACACCTGGGCGATGCCCGGGTGGGACAGTCCCGCCGTGATCCGGCCCTCGGTGCGGAACCGCTCCCGGGCGGTGGGCTCCGCCATTTGCGCCGGGTGCAGCAGTTTTACCGCGACCGAGCGGTTGAGCAGGCTGTCGGTCGCCCGCCACACGGCGCCCATGCCGCCCGACCCGATCTGCTCGTCGAGCCGGTAGCGCCCGTTGAGGATGAGGTCCTGGAGATCGCTGGATCCGGAGGGTCCCGGGGAGTCCGCTCCGTTGTCGCTCACTCGTTGATCACCGCCTCCATCATCTTCTTCGCGATGGGAGCGGCGAGCTTGCCGCCGCTGACGTTGCCGCGCTCCACCACGACCGCCACCGCTATCTGCGGATCGTCAGCGGGCGCGAAGGAGATGAACCAGTTGTGTGTGGACCCGTCGCCGATTTCGGCGGTACCGGTCTTGCCGGCCACCTTGACGCCCGGAATGGCACCGCCGCGACCCGAGGCGTCCGGTCCCTCGGTGACGAGGACCATCATCTGGGTCAGGTTCTCCGCGGTCTGGGCGCTGACGGCGGTGGAGAGTCTCTCCTGTTGCGCCGACTCGACGACGGACAGGTCGGCGTCCTTGACCGACTTCACCAGGTAGGGCTTCATGACGTCGCCGTCGTTGGCGATACCCGAGGCGACCATGGCCATCTGCAGCGGGGTCGCCTCGTTGTTGGCCTGGCCGATCCCGGCACGGCCGAGGGTGTTGCGGTCGGTCTCGGCCGGCGCGAGGCTCGGGGTGACGCTGAGGGGCGTCTTGATCTCACCGCTGTTGAAGCCGAACGCCGTCGCCTGGTCGGACAGCTTCTGCCCGCCCACCTTGATCGCCCAGTTGGCCATCGAGGTGTTGCAGGACCGCTCGATGGAGTGCGCCAGCGAGTCGGGGGAACCGCCGTTGCACGGCCCGTTCCACGCGTTGGGCAGCGGCGCGCCGAGGTCCAGCGATGCGGGGGCGTCCATGGTGGACTCCGGCGTCGCCCCGTCCTCCAGCGCGGCGGCCGCCGTGATCACCTTGAAGGTGGAGCCCGGCGGGTAGCGCTCGTTGAACGCCCGGTTGAGCAGCGGCTTGTTCTCGTCGTCCTGCAGCTTCTGCCACTTCTCCAGCGAGCCCTCGGCGTCGGTGACGCTGGTCACCTCGTTGGGGTCGAACGTGGGGACGCTGACCGAGGCGAGGATGGCGCCGGTCTTCGGGTCGAGCGCGACCGCGGCGCCGTTCTTGCCGAGCGCGCTCAGCCCGTCCAGCGCGGCCTGCTGCACCTTGGGGTTGATGGTCAGCTCGACACTGGCGCCCTGCTTCTCCTCGCCGGTGAGGGTGTCGATGAAGTTCCGTACGGCGAGCCGGTCGTCGTCACCGGTGAGCAGGGCGTTCTGCGTCTCCTCGATGCCGGTGGCGCCGCTGGTGGAGAACGTGCCGACCACGTGGGCGTACAGCGGCCCCTCGGGGTAGGCGCGCTGGAGTTTGTCGCTGTCGCCGCCCACCGGGTCGGACTTGGCGACCTCCTCGTTGCCGATGACGATCGATCCGCGCGGCTCCGTCAACCGGTCGGCGTACTGCCGGTTGTTGTGGGGGTTGGTGCGCAGCGCCTCGGCCTGGAACACCTGGATCCACGTGACGTTGAGCAGCAGCACGCCGAACAGAGCCAGCGCGAAGACGGCGAGGCGGCGGATCGGTGTGTTCATCGCGAGATCACCTGTGTCATGCCTTCGTCCTGGATGGCCTGGGGCGCCGGTTTGCGGGCGTTGTTGCTCATCCGCATCAGCAGGGCGAGCATGATCCAGCTCGACAGCAGCGCGGAACCGCCTTTGGCGACGAACGGGATGGTGGCACCGGTCATCGGGATGACCCGCGTGACACCGCCGATGACGACGAAGGTCTGGAACGCCATCAGGAAGGCGATGCCCGAGGCGAGCATCTTGATGAAGATCTCCTTGGACGCCAGCGCGATCCGCATGCCGCGCTCCACCAGCAGCGCGAGCGCCATCAGCATCACCATGATGCCGGCCAGGCCCAGCTCCTCGCCGAAGGCGGAGAAGATGAAGTCGTTTTGCACCTCGGGGACGAACCCGGGCTTGCCGCCGCCCAGGCCGGATCCGAACAGCCCGCCCTCGGCCATGGCGAACAGGCCGCGGACCAGCTGCTGGCTGTTGGCGCCGAGGGGGCCGTCGATGATGCCGTCCGCGAACGGGTGCAGCCAGGTGTCCACACGGACGCTGAAGTGGTGCACCAGCGGGTACAGCGCGAAGCAGGCGGCGACGAACGGCACAAGGCCGAGCAGGATCCACGACGAGCGGTGGGTCGCCACGTAGATCATCGCGAGGAAGGTGCCGAACAGCAGCAGCGACGTGCCCAGGTCGTTCATCACCCCGACCATCACGATGATGCAGAACCCCCACATGGCCGCGAGGGGCGCCAGGTCGCGCATCCGCGGGAGGTCGAGCACCTTCAGCGGGCCGATCTTGATCTCCTTGCTGGCCAGGGAGAGCACGTCGCGCTTGCTCACCATGTAGCCGGACAGGAAGACGACCAGGGCGAGCTTGGCGAACTCCGAGGGCTGCAGCGAGGTGAAGCCGAGGTAGATCCACTGCCGGGCGCCGTTGATGGTCTGGCCCAGGCCCGGGACCAGCGGGAGCAGCAGGAGGATGATCGCGCTCAGCCCCATGATGTAGGGGTAGCGCTGCAGCGTGCGCGGCTCCTTCAGGAAGAAGATGATGCCCGCGAACACGGCCATGCTGAGCGCCGTGAGCACCAGCTGGCTCATGGCGCTGCCCTTGTCGGTGTCGCCGGTGGCCTCGAACAGCCGCCAGAGCATGGCGATGCCCAGGCCGTTGAGCAGGACGGCCAGCGGCAGCAGCAGCGGGTCGGACCAGGGGGCGAAGAAGCGGATGAACACGTGGGCCAGCAGCGCCAGCCCGCCGAAGAGCCCCGCGTAGAGGAAGAGGTCGGGCGGCATCTCGCCGTTGCGGGTGAGGCCCGCCTCGATCATCGCGAAGAGGGTGATGGCGATGGCGAACAGCGTCATCACCAGTTCCGCGTTGCGCCGTTTCACCGGCGGCAGCGCGGTCTGCGGTTCACTCATTCCGTCCCCCCGCGGGTGGGCGCACCGCTCTCCCCGGGGGTGGTTTCGGGGAGGCGCGGTGTGTCGTCGGCCCCGTCCTCTGCGTCGTCGGCAGAGTCCGTGGCCTTGTCGCCCTTGGACGTGCCGCCCGCGGACGCGTCCTTCTTGGTCGGCATTCCGCAGGACTCCGGGTCGCGCTCGCAGTTCTCCGCCTTGCCGCGCAGCTCCTCGACCCGCGCGTCGGCGGCTTTGCGGTCGTCCATGGGGATGGTGTTGTTGACCGCGTTGCGCTCGTTCTCCGGGAGCTGGTCGAGGGGGACCTTGGTGTCCTCGATTTCCTCGGCCAGGCTGTAACCGGCGATGTCGGTGTTGATGCCCTGGAATATGGCGACGCTCTTGTCGTCAGCGGAGGGGCCGATGAAGTACTGGGAGTTGATGTAGTTGGTGCCGAAGTAGTACCCGCCCCCCGCCACCAGGGCGGCGATCACCACGAACGGGACGACCATCGGCCACCACCGGCGGGTGCGCGGCTCGGGGCCGGGGTCGTCGTCGGTCGCGTCGAACTCCGGTGGCCGCGTCATCTCGGCGGTGTCGCTGCCGCGGCTGTTGTTGAGGCCCTGGGCGCGCCCGGCGGGTGTGTCGGGCGTCATGATGGGCTCGCGCCGCTGGTCGGCGGCGCCGACGATCATCGGCTCCTGTGTGGGGCCGCGGGGGTCGGTGGCGGTGTCGATGACATCGGCCACGACGCACGTGATGTTGTCGGGACCACCGCCGCGGTTGGCGAGGTCGATCAGCCGCCGCGCAGCGGCGTCGGGGTTGGTCTCCGCCGCCAGGGTCTCGTGGATCGTCTCCTTGCTGACGATGCCGGACAGGCCGTCGGAGCACAGGAGGTAGCGGTCGCCCACCCGGGCCTCGCTGACGGAGATGTCCGGGTCGACCTGGCTGCGGCCGTCGAGCGCGCGCAGCAGGAGGGACCGCTGGGGGTGGGTGGCGACCTCCTCCTCGGTGATCTTCCCCTCGTCGACGAGTGTCTGCACCAGGGTGTGGTCGTGCGTGATCTGCCCGAACTCGCCCTCGCGCAGCAGGTAGGCGCGGGAGTCGCCGACGTGGATCATGGCGACGCGCGCACCGGACCACAGCATCGCGGTGAGGGTCGTCCCCATGTTCTCCAGTCGGGGCTCCTCGCGGACCCGCTGGGCCAGGGAGGTGTTGGCCAGGTCGACCGCCTGCTGGAGGGAGGAGGCCATTTCATCGGTGGGAGGGACGTCTTCGTCGAGCGCCATGAGCGTCGAGATGGCGATCGAGCTCGCGATCTCACCGCCCGCGTGCCCGCCCATCCCGTCGGCGACCGCGAGGATGTAGGGGCCGGCGTAGGCGGAGTCCTCGTTGCCTTCGCGAAGGCATCCCACGTCGGAGTACGCGGCGTAGCGGAGAGCGATTGTCATTTGCGCAGTTCCAGGACGGTCTTGCCGATGCGGATGGGCTGTCCCACCGTAATGGGCTGGGGACGGGTCAGGCGCTCCTGGCCGACGAAGGTGCCGTTCGTCGAGTTGAGGTCCTCGACGAACCAGCGGCCGTTCTCGGTGAAGATACGCGCGTGGCGACCGGACGTGTAGTCATCGTTGATGACCAGGGTGGAGTCACCCGCGCGGCCGATCGTGATCGGTTGGGAGGTGAGGTTGAGGGTGGTTCCGGTGAGGGGGCCCTTGGTGACAACGAGAGCGCGCGGCTCGTTGCGCCGCCCGCGCGGCAGCGAGGGTTTGCGCTGCGGGCTCTTCTTGGGACGCTTCTCCTTGGACTTCGAGGGGCCGAACAGGTCGGTGCGGATCACGCCGACAGCCATGATCACGAACAGCCACAGCACCCCGAGGAACAGGATCTTGATCAGCATGAGGGTCAATTCGGACATTGAACTGCTCTTCGGCCCCTGTCGTGCTCCGGCTGGGGATGGCGGTCATCTGCGGCCGCCACCGCGTCTTCTCGGCGTCCAACCCGTGGGACCGTGTCGTTTGCCCTGGCGATCCCACTGCCTGCCGCCATTCTGCCCGGCCGCGCCGCGTCATGTCCCGCGCCCGGTGATCACGATCCCGTACTGGTCTGTCGCGCTCAACGTACGCCCCTTCAGACGCCGAGGGGGCGCTATTGGTTTCGACTCGTTTCCTCGGGTTTCGAGGAATGTCAGTCCCGGCGAAAGGTCATGGTCGTCCGGCCCAGGCTGATCCGGGTGCCGTCGACCAGTCGTGCCCGCTTGACCTGCTGCCCGTTGACGAACGTGCCGTTGGTCGACCCGAGGTCCACCAGGACCGCGTCGTCGTCCTCGACACGGATCTCCGCGTGGTGCCGGGAGACGCCGTTGTCCACGAGCCGTAGGTCGCAGTCGGTTCCGCGGCCGAGCAGCGTCACCTGCGTGTTGAGTTCGTAGGACTGCTGCATGCCCTGACTGGCCGCGCTGCCCTCCTGCGCGCCGCCGGGGGAGATGAGCAGCCGCGGCTGCCCCTGCACCTGCTCCCCGCCGCGCGGGTGGTCGCTCACGGGCTGGCGGATCTCACCGCTCTCGACCGTGGACCCGCGGATGACCCCGGAACGGATCCGGAACCGGCCGATCTGCAGGCTGTCGTCGGACTTGAAGTGCACCCGTACCGGGCCGACGAAGGAGTACCCCTGCTCCGTGGCGTAGTCGCGGGCGAGCTTGGCCAGCTCCTGGCCGATGGTGTCGGCGAGGGCCTCCATGCTCTCCTTGTCCTCGGCCGACAGCTCCACGACGAAGTCGTTGGGAACCAGCGTCCGGCCTTGGGCCACGATGGCCGCGCGCTCGTCCATCTCCCGCTGGACGGCGCTGGCGATCTCCACTGGCTCGAGCTTGGACTTGAAGGCTCGCGCGAAGGTGCCTTCGATCATGCCGCCAAGCCTGCGCTCGAAGCGTTGGAGCACTCCCACGAGGTACCTCCCTTGCTCTACTCCGGCTTTACTGGTCGATCGTAGCCGGGTAATCGTTCCCTTGGTCTCACGCACACCTCATCACCACCGCCCGCGGGAGTGGGCTCCGCGAGGGGGCCGGGGACGGGAGGCATCGGATTATGTGTGCACGACCGGTCGTGCGACCGTGCTAGCCTTATCTCTGTCGCCAGGCGGACGGGCCCGGAGAACCGGACCCTTCCGACCGAATGCGAACACTCTATATATATGCTCCATATATATGTCACTCGGGCGGGTGGCGGAACGGTAGACGCGCACGGTTCAGGTCCGTGTGTCCGAAAGGATGTGAGGGTTCAAATCCCTCCTCGCCCACACGATGCAAGGCCCCGGTTTCGCGGAGAATGGTTCTCCCCGACCGGGGCCTTTCGCGTTGTCGTCTCTCCCCGCGGCTCCCCCGACGTGCCACCCGCTCCTGCCATGCGGCCTCTCCCCACATGCGGTGTCTTGGGGCATGCGACACTGGGCCGCGTGCTGCTGAGCGAGGAACTTCACGAGATCGGCCGCCCGATGGTGGCGGAGCAGCTGCGGCATCCCACGGTGGCGGGGATCGCCCGGGGTGACCTGGATGAACGGGTGTTCGCTTCCTGGCTGGAACAGGACTACCTCTACCTGCTCGACTACGTCCGGGTGTTCGCCCGGCTGGCCTGGCAGGCGCCCGCGCGGCGGGTCGGCGACCTGGTCGACCTGGCCCACTCCACCCTCCATGACGAGCTTGACCTCCACCGGTCGCTGGCCGCCGATTTCGGCGCCGACCTGGAGAGCGCCGCCAAGGGGCCGGCCTGTGCCGCCTACACCTCATGGCTGCTGGAGGCGGCGGCCGACTACGCCGACGGGCTGGCAGCGCTGTACCCGTGTATGTGGGGCTATTCGACGCTGGGCACGCTGCTGGCCGACGCCGCACCTGCCGACCCCCGCTACCGGCGCTGGATCGACACCTACGCCGACCCCGGCTTCGCCGAGCTCACCGGCCTGTGTGCGGAGATGCTCGACGAAGCCGAGCCGGAGCCGCGGCGCGCGCGGCGGCTCTTCGAGGAGGGCATGCGCCACGAGCTCGCCTTCTGGGACGTCTGAGGCCGTGCCCTGATCCGTCACGGCTCCAGGACGGAGCCCATGTTCTCGTAGCGGGTGATCTCGCAGCCGCCGGACTTGTTGAACTCGGTGTCGATCTCGGTGTCGTCGACGTGCCCGGTGACCGCGGCGATCTCCGGGCCGCCGTAGATGTGCGTGCACATCTGGTCCTCGGGAACCTCGTCGAAGGCCTTGGGGCCGCCGGCCTTCTCCAGGTCGGCGCAGGCCTGCTCGGGGGCGGGGTGGTCGCCGCCCGCGGGTGAACAGGTCAGTGTCCACTCTTTGGGCTCGGCGTCCTCGGGGGCCAGCTCGGACCCCTCGTCGTAGTTGATCTTGATGGTGAGTTCCGTGGCGGCGCCCTCGGCGCCGTTCTCGGTCTCGGTATCCGGCGCGGGTGTGACCGGGGTGGCATCGCCGCCGCAGCCCGCGACCAAAACGCCGACGGCCGCGAGCGGCGCGAGGCGTGCCAGCACGGTGCGTGTGTGCATGCGCATACTCTGTTCGACGCGGAGTGCCGCGGCGGGGTTCCCTGGGTCACGTCCTCCGCGGGTAAATGTCATGAAGAGGGGTTTTCAGCGTGTTCGAAACTAATGTGCCGGTCGTCGAGGTCAGTTCGGTCCCGGACGACAGCTATGTTCTCGACGTTCGGGAACCCGACGAGTGGAGCGCGGGGCATGCCCCGCAGGCCGTCCACATCCCGCTGGGTGAGCTGGCCCAGAGAGCGGGCGAGGTGCCGCAGGACCGCCAGGTCTATGTCGTGTGCCGTGTCGGTGGCCGTTCGGCGCAGGCGGTTCGGGCGCTGAACGAGGCCGGGTGGCAGGCGGCGAACGTCGCCGGGGGTATGCAGGCGTGGGCGCTGGCACGCCGCGCCATGGTGAGCGAGGGCGGAGCGGAACCGCAGGTCATCTAAGCCCCGGCGGAGAGTCCCGCCGGAAACGGGGGAGTTTCGGTCGCGGAAACCGGTCGGTTCTGGCTGAACCGTCGCATCTCGCTTTGGGAAAACGTCAGCCGCGGGGTCGGTGGTCGGTGGCACTATGACGGCGTGTCCCACGAACGAGCTCCCCTCAGCGCTGAATCGGTGCTGGCGTTCTCGGCCAACGCCATCGTCGCCGTGGACACCGAGTTTCGGGTCGTGTTGTGGAATCCGGCCGCTGAGCGGATGTTCGGATGGTCGGCGGAGGACCTCGTCGGCCGACCACCGCCGATCATCCCCGACGAACTGCTCGCCGAGCACCACGCGGTGCTGGAGCGGGTGCGGATCGGGGGCCCGCTCTCGATCGTCAGCCGGCGGCAGCGGCGCGACGGCACGCTCATCGATCTCCGTATCGACACCAGCTGCCTGTTCGACGACGCGGGCCAGGCCACCGGCTGGGTGAGCATCCTGCACACCTACGAGGACACCGCCGGCGCCGGCGGTCCGGTCCAGGCCCACATGACCGAGCGGGCTCGACTCGTGCGCCGGCTCACCGACGTCGTCGCCGACATCAACGCCGACCTCGACCTGTGCGCGGTGCTCGACCGCATCGCGCACAGCCTTACCGAGCTGACCGGCGCGGACGCCGGCGGCTTCGTCCTCATCGAGGACGACCGGCTGCACCTGGTCAGCCTCACCCAGCTTTCCGACCACCTGCGCGGCTACACCGCGCCGCTGGAGTCCAGCCTGTTCGGCGAGCTGCTGCGCAGCGGGAAGACGGTGCTGCTGGCCACCGATGAGACGCGCAGCCTGGACGACCTGATCTGGGCCGACCTGGAGGGGCTGCACACCATCGCTCTGGGCGTGTCCAACGTGCAGGGGCGCCCCTACGGAGCTCTGTACGCGCTCTACAGCCGTCGCAAGGTCGGCCACCTCGAACTGGAACTGCTGGAGCTGCTGGCCGCGCACGCCGGAAGCGCGCTCGCTAACGCCATGGCCTACCAGGAGATGGTGCGCCAGCGTGCCTACGAGCACGCCGTGGTCGAGTCCAGCGCCGACGGCATCGCCGTGCTCGACCGCGCCGGACGGGTGCGCAAGTGGAACCGGTCGGCCGCGGAGCTGACGGGGTGCTCCGCGACGGATGTCGCCGGGCGCCTGCCGCCGTTTCCGCTGCCCGTCTCCGTCGAGGGGCACATCAAGCACCGCCTTGACAACGGGCGGTGGCTGGAGATCCTTGTCACCGACATCCCGGCGACCGCCGAACGGGTGGTGGACTTTCGCGACATCACCGAGGCCAAGGAGCTGGAGGAGCAGAAAGACCTGTTCTTGGCGACGGCCGGGCACGAGCTGCGCACCCCCATCACCGTCATCCAGGGGCTCGCCGGGACGCTGATCCAGCGGTGGGGGCGGCTGGACGAGGGAGCACGGCGCAACGCCGTCGACACCATCGCCGAGCGGGCCCGGACGCTCGCCGAACTGGTAGAGAACCTGCTGCTGGGGTCGCACGCGGGCAACGGGGATCTCAAGGTGAACCGTGGCCCGTTCGACCCGGCGCGGCTGCTGCGCGCCAACGCCCTCGCGTTCGAGGGCTTCTCCGACCGCCACACCCTCCGCCTGGAGGTGCCCGACGGTCTTCCGGAGGCGGACGGGGACCCGATGGCCACCGAAGTGATTGTCGACCACCTGCTGGAGAACGCTTTCAAGTACTCTCCCGACGGCGGCCACGTCGTGCTGCGCGCGGGGGCACAGGACGGGCAGGTCGTCATCACCGTCGAGGACGACGGCATCGGCATCACCCCCGGTGACGAGGAGCGCATCTTCGGCCGCTTCGCCCAAGGGGAGGCTGGAGACCGCCGCAGGTTCGGCGGTATCGGGCTCGGCCTCTACATCGTGCGGCGACTGGCCCGTGCTCAGGGCGGGGATGTCACAGCGCACGCCCGTGAACGTGGCACGCGGATGAGATTTACATTACAGTCGGCTGACGCTTCGATGGCCGACTCCCCTGCCGAGACAGCGGATCCGCAACGCTAAGCAGAGCCGCGGCGACGGCCGGATCAGGCCGATACGGGACTTCAGCGGTAATGAGGTGTTTCCACGGGGACCTAACGGGGCATTTCGGCCCTGGCGAGGTTCACGGTCGTGGCTTTGCCGAAAACCGGCCAACGGAATACCGAGCGGGCCCGGAGCCGGTCGTCGGCAAACGCCTGGTCACGTTCCGGCCGGTGCTCGAAGCAGACCGAGCGCGCATCAGGGGCGCCGGGGAACAGGAGAGAGGGACGTGTCGAGGGCCGTACTGCTGCCACATGCGCCGTCGAGCGTGAGCACCGCGCGCCGACGCCTGTGCTCCGACCTGCGCGACGCGGGACTCCAATCCGCGCGGGTGAATGACGCCGCGCTCGTTCTGAGCGAACTGCTGAGCAACGCCCTGCGCCACGCGTCACCGCTGCCCGACCCCTTCCCTCCCGACTGCATCGAGGCGGCGTGGAGCGTCGGTACAGATGACGGCGACGGCTGGCTGGAGATCGCGGTGACCGACGGCGGGGCCGCGACCCTGCCGCGCATCGCGCGGCCGTCGGCGTCGGCGCTGGGCGGACGAGGCCTGGACATCGTCGCGCACATCGCGGCCAAATGGGGCACCGAGGTCGACGGCGGGGTGACCACGGTGTGGGCGGTGCTGGAGGTCGCGGTGGAGGAGGCGACCGATGGGCCGGTGGTCGACGAACCCGAGACCGCAAGGGCATGACATTCCCCGGATCAGGGGGTTCTAACCGTCGGATCGTGATCGAAGCCACGAAACGCCGCCAACGAGGTGGCCAGCAACCTCCGTGGCCGCTACAGTCACGACTGTGGAGTTGAAGATCTCAAGTCAGTCGCGCGCGGATTACGCGGTGGTCGCCGTGTCCGGCGAGATTGATCTTTACACGGCACCGCAGCTGCACAGCGAGCTGGTCGACGCGCTCGAAGATGGGGCACGCCGCCTCATCATCGACATGTCGCGGGTGGAGTTCTGCGATTCCACCGGGATGAACGTCCTGCTGTCGGCGATGAAGCGCGCGCGGGAGAAGGAGGGCGACCTCGAACTCGTCGCGCCCAAGCCGGCGGTCATGAAAATCCTTGAGGTCACCGGCCTGAACGCTGTCTTCACCCTCAAGGAATCGACCGATTCCCTTCCGATCACCGCCGGAACCAACGCGGCCAAATAGTCCGGTCGGGCGCGAGCGTTCGCACACCCAACCCGCGCCCTGGAACCGAGCGGGAGACGCACCATGAGCGACGGTCCGGCCAGCGGCCACGCGGGTGTCGCGGTCGTCATCGCGGCCAAGGACGAGGAAGAGCGCATCGCGCGGACCGTGCGCGCCGCACGGGAGCTGCGCGACGTCGACCTCGTCGTGGTGGTCGACGACGGTTCGACGGACGCCACCGCCGAGGCCGCGGCCGCGGCCGGTGCCCGGGTTCTGCGGCACAGCCGCAACCGCGGCAAGGGCGCGGCCATGGAGACCGGGGCCGAGGGGGTCCGGCTCATCGAGGAGCACGAGGCCGCCGAGGGCGTCGTCGCACCCCCGCGCCATCTGCTGTTCCTGGACGCCGACCTCGGGGCCAGCGCCGCCGGGGCGGAGCCGCTGATCGACCCGGTGGTTTCCGGCAAGGCCGACATGACGATCGCCCTGTTCCCCGCCACCCGTATGCGGCTGGGCGGGCACGGGTTCGTGGTGCGCCTGGCCCGCGACGGCATCCGCCGGGCCACCGGGTGGGAACCGGAACAGCCGCTCAACGGCCAGCGGTGCGTCACGCGAGCCGCCTTCGAGACGGCCCTGCCGCTGGCGGCCGGATTCGGTGTCGAGACCGGCCTCACCATCGACGTGCTGCACCTGGGATACCGGGTTGTCGAGGTCGAGGTGCCGCTGGAACACCGGGCGACCGGGACCGACCTCCGCGCCCAGCTGCACCGCGCGCGGCAGTTCGCCGATGTGGGGCGCGCGCTCGCCGCACGCGAGCTACGTCCGGCGATGATCCGGCGGATGCGACGCGCCCGGGAGACGGCACGGGTGGCGGCGGCGTCGGTCACCCGAAAATTTCCGGGTAGTAAGGGCGGGAAACGCTAGGAGGATCCCGCGCTCACAGCCTTCTTGCGGTTACGCTCGAACTGTGCTCACTCTCACAATGACCCTGGCTGTTCTCGGCATGCTGACAGGTGTGGGCGGGCTGGGCGTCGGTGGATACGCGCTCATGCGGTCCCGCACCGCGGTCGGTGATTACCACGCACTGCTCCAACGGCAGGTCCCCGATACGGGGGGCACGGACGCGCGGGCCATCCGCGATGTCGCGGTAGTGCGCTATGACGCGCTGGAGGAGATGTCCGGCGCGCGGTCGTTCTCGCTCGCATTGCTGAACGCGGCGGGCGACGGCGTGGTCATCTCCTCGATCAACGGGCGCACCGAGTCCCGCACCTACGCCAAGTCCATTCAGTCCGGGCGCGCGGGCGAGACGCTCTCCCCGGAGGAGTACCGCGCCATCCGCGCCGCCCGACTGGGGCAGGGGCTCGGGCAGGTCACCGTCATGGACGCCCAGCCCGTCTCGCGGATCCCGCCGCTGGAACCGGCGCGTGGCGCCGCCGAGGAAAAACCCCGGAAGGACGCGCCCAAGGCCCGCGAGGCGGTCCCGGACACGGGGCCGGCGGTGCGGCTGCGCGAAGCACCCGATGCCGTGACCTGAGGGCGGTGTCACCTTCAAGCGTGCGCCAGCACCCGCGTTAACTTACGTCACTTTGAGTAACGGGTATAGCCTTAACGCTATGCCGAACCGTTACGCCTATCTCGGACCAGCGGGCACCTTCACCGAGGCCGCGCTGCACGAGTTGCACCCCGGCATGCCCGAGGGCACCTCCGTCGCGTGCACCGGTGTCGACGCCGTGTTCGCGGCGGTCCGGAACGGCGACGTGGACGCGGGCGTGGTGCCGTTGGAGAACTCCGTCGAGGGCGGGGTCACCACCACCATCACCGAACTCGTCAACGGTGCTCCGCTGCTCATCTCCGCTGAGGCCGCGATCCCGGTGCGGTTCACGCTGGCCGCCCGGGAGGGCTCCGCCATCGCCGATGTGAAGCGGATCGCCACCCATCCGCACGCCCTCGCCCAGGTCCGCGGCTGGATCTCGGCCCACCTGCCCGAGGCCGAGACGTTCGCCGTGTCGTCCACCGCGGCGGCGGCCCAGGCCGTGGCCGAACCGGCCGCGCCCTATGACGCGGCCGTGTGCGCCGCCATCGCGGCGGAGCGCTACGGGCTGCGCCCACTCGCCGATGACATTGGCGACTGTTCGGAGGCCGCCACCCGGTTCGTCCAGGTGAGTCGTCCCGGTGCGCTGCCCGCCCCGACGGGCGCCGACCGCACGTCGCTCGTGGCGTTCATCGCCGACGACCACCCCGGCGCCCTCGTCGAGCTGCTCAACCAGTTCGCCCTGCGCGGCGTCAACCTGACCAGGCTGGAATCCCGGCCCACCGGTGACGGCCTGGGCCGGTACTGCTTCTGCATCGACGCCGACGGGCACGTCGCCGACGCCGCCGTCGGTGAGGCCCTGATGGGCCTGCGCCGGGTCTGCCGGGACATCCGCTTCCTCGGCAGCTATCCGCGCGCCGACGAGGGATCGGGGCCCGCCCAGATCGTGCCGGCGAAGGGCACCAGCAACGCCGACTTCCACGACGCCGAACGCTGGCTGGAGCGCATCCGCACAGGCTGCGCGGACTAGGTGTTCTGTCCTGAGAGGCGGGCGGCGCTGTGTCTTCAGGGGGCTGTAAGCGTTGGTCGGGGTCTATAGGCGTCTGAGAGGCCTATACAGGTGTCTATGGGGCTTATAAGTGTCGAGAGGCGTTCTGTCCTGGGGAGGCTGCGTTTCTCCCACTGTTCCGGGACCGCGGTCGCGCTCCAGCCGCGCACGCTTCGCGATGGTCGCGCAGCGGTGGCCCGCCCGAGGTTCGCTGTGTAGCTCCACGCGCTGAGCCGAGCTGGATCGACGTCGTGACCCGTCGTGCGACGCCGCCCCCGTCGGCTGCTCGCCGACCCAGAAGCGTCTGCGAGACGCGGCCTGGGCACGACCGCGCTCGTTCGGCTGGGTGGAGGGGCCGGACGGCGGCTCGCTCGCCGAGGCGCGGTCCCCGCAAGCGCGCCCCGCGGTGTCCGGCTGATCGCTCGGTCGGCGGGGCGGCCCCGCGAGCCGCCCGTGCCTCCGCCGTCGCCCTCCTCGCGGCCGCATTACCGCGCCGGGGTTCCCTTTCCCGAATCGGTTCCGGTGCGGGGCGCGTGGTCGCGAACAGCGTCCGCTCGGCCAAACCGGGTGCGCCC
Source organism: Nocardiopsis rhodophaea (assembly GCF_039530945.1). Taxonomy (NCBI): domain Bacteria; kingdom Bacillati; phylum Actinomycetota; class Actinomycetes; order Streptosporangiales; family Nocardiopsidaceae; genus Nocardiopsis; species Nocardiopsis rhodophaea. The sequence goes on along the minus strand of NZ_BAAAPC010000020.1, from coordinate 58,012 downwards.
GGTGCGGGCGCACAGGCGGCAGCCGAGGTGCGGGGTCGCGTGGCGCTCCTCTTTCTTCTCAACGCTCATGCCATGCTCCATTCGGGCTCGGCCGTCGGCTCCTCGTCAAGGATGAGGGCGAGTCGGCCGCGCAGCGCCTTCTCCAGTGCGATGTCGTCAGGGGACACGTAGGCCAACCGTCGCAGAGCCGCCACGAGCTCCGCGGTCGTCATCGAAGCGACCGGCTTCATCGGCCACCATTGCGTCATGGTGCTCTCCTTCGTCCGCGTGGGGGACGCGGTCAAGAGGCGTGTGGTGTACACCCGGCGGGCGGGCCGGCCGCGCTGTGCGGCCGGTGGCGAACCGGACGCGGCCCCTCGCACGAGTCCCGTCCGCCACTCGTAAAACGGGCGTCCTCCCGGGTCATGACGCGAGATGCGCGGATTTTTTCCGCGGAATCTCGATCCGCGGTGTGCCCCGCTTGTGTCGAGAGGCTAGGGGAGGGCAGTGACGCTTTTGGCGGGGCGCTGGCCGGGGAATCGGTGTGGCTCCGCCGCGCATCACCGGTAACCTGCTGAACGTGATCGACCTTCGCGCACTTCGAGACGACCCTGACCGCCTTCGCGCCTCGCAGCGGGCTCGCGGGGAAGACGACGCCGTCGTCGACCGGCTGCTCGACCTCGACTCGCGCCGCCGTGCCGCGCTGACCCGCTTCGAGACTCTGCGCGCCGAGCAGAAGAGCGTGGGCAAGTCGGTCTCCAAGGCGTCGCCGGAGGAGCGCGAGGAGCTGCTGACCCGCGCCAAGTCCCTGGCCGTCGAGGTCAAGGAGGCCGAGGCCGAGGCGGACCGGCTCGGCGAGGAACTCGACGCGACCCTGAAGGACGTGCCCAACCTCGTCGAGGAGGGCGCCCCGGAGGGCGGTGTCGACGACTTCACCGTGCTAGAGGAGATCGGCACGCCGCGCGCGTTCGACTTCACCCCGCGTGACCACCTGGAGCTCGGCGAGATGCTCGGCGCCATCGACACCGAACGCGGGGCCAAGGTCTCCGGCGCGCGCTTCTACTTCCTCACCGGCGTCGGCGCCATGCTGGAGCTGGGCCTGCTCAACATGGCCATGCAGCAGGCGGTGGCCAGCGGGTTCACCCCCATGGTCCCGCCGGTGCTGGTGAAGCCGGAGACCATGGAGGGCACCGGGTTCCTCGGCGCCCACGCCGACGAGGTCTACCACCTCCCGGCCGACGACCTCTACCTCGTGGGCACATCCGAGGTCCCGCTCGCCGGCTACCACGCCGGGGAGATCCTGCCCGCCGACGCGCTACCGAACCGCTACATCGGCTGGTCGTCCTGCTTCCGCCGCGAGGCGGGCTCCTATGGGAAGGACACCCGCGGCATCATCCGGGTGCACCAGTTCAACAAGGTCGAGATGTTTGTCTACACCCACCCCGACCAGGCGCACGAGGAGCACAGGCGGCTGCTGGGCTGGGAGCGGGACATGCTCGACAAGCTGGAGCTGCCCTACCGTGTCGTCGACATCGCCGGCGGCGACCTGGGGTCGAGTGCCGCGCGCAAGTTCGACTGCGAGGCGTGGATCCCCACGCAGGGCCGCTACCGCGAGCTGACCTCCACCTCCAACTGCACCGACTTCCAGTCCCGCCGGCTGAACATCCGGTACCGGGACGCCGACGGCAAGCCGCGGTTCGCCGCCACGCTGAACGGCACGCTGGCCACCACCCGCTGGATCGTGGCCATTCTGGAGAACCACCAGCAGGCCGACGGCTCCGTGGTGGTGCCGGAGGCGCTGCGCCCGTTCGTCGGCCGCGAGGTCCTGGAGCCGGTGGGGAAGAAGTAGCGGCGGCGTCGGCCGCCCAGCGGGTGGCCGAACCGACCTGTGACAAGGGCGGGGTGTCAATCGCCGGCGATTGACACCCCGCCCTTATTGCTGTGGAGGCGGCTAGAGGCGGCCTACAGGTAGGGCCCGGATCCCGGCGCGCCCTTGCCCATGGAGTCCTGCCCCGGCTCCTGGCCGTGGGACGGCGCGGCGGGCAAGGCCTTGCGCATGTTCTCCAGCTGGGCGCGGGCCGCCATCTGCTGGGCGAAGAGGGTGGTCTGTATGCCGTGGAACAGGCCTTCCAACCAGCCCACCAGCTGGGCCTGGGCGATCCGCAGCTCGGCCTCGGTCGGCGTCGTCTCGTCGGTGAGGGGGAGGGTGAGCCGCTCCAGCTCCTCGATCAGCTCAGGGGCCAGACCGTCCTCAAGTTCCTTTATCGAGTTGGTGTGGATCTCGCGAAGCCGCGCCCGGCTGGCCTCGTCGAGCGGGGCCGCCTTCACCTCGTCGAGGAGTTGGCGGATCATGCTGCCGATGCGCATGACCTTCGCGGGCTGCTCCACCATGTCCCCGAGGGAGCGCTCTCCGGCCCCTTCCTCCGCGGCGCTCTCGGAGCCGCCCTCGGGGCCGGCCCCCAAGGAGGCGCCGCCCGGGCCGACGACCAGGACATGCGGCTGCTGCTGTTCGTTCACTCCGTCGTTCATTGAACCCTCACCTTGCGGCTGTATCGATTCCCGGCGTTGTCAGGCTGTGAGCACGATCTTGCCGACGTGTGTGCTTGCTTCCATGATGCGGTGTGCGTCGGCGGCCTGTGGCAGCGGAAGCGTCTGATCCAGCACCGGCCGGACGGTGCCGGCCTCCACCAGCGGCCACACCTGCTCGGCGACTCCGGCGACGATCCGGGCCTTCTCTTCGACGGGGCGCGACCGCAGCGTCGTGGCGTGCACAGACAGCCGCTTGACCAGCATCCGGCCGAGGTCGATCTCGGTCTTGCGTCCGCCCATCAGGCCGATGATGACCAGTCGGCCGCCGATGGCCAACGATCGAATATTGGACTCCAGGTAGGAGCCGCCCATGATGTCCAGGATGACGTCGACACCGGAACCGCCCGTCTCGTCCCTGATTCGTGCGGCGAAGTCCTCTTCACGGTAATTGATGCCGACGGCGGCGCCCAATTCCCGGCAGCGGTCGAGCTTGGCCTCGCTCCCGGCGGTGACGATGACGCGCGCGCCCAGGGCGCTGCCCAACTGGACGGCGAACGTGCCGATGCCGCTGCCTCCACCGTGTACCAGCAGCGTCTCCCCCGCGCGCAGACCGGCCACCATGTGGAGGTTGGACCAGACGGTGCAGGCGACCTCCGGGAGGGTCGCGGCCTCGACCAGGGAGACGCCCGACGGGATCGGGAGCAGCTGCCCGACGGGGACAGCTACGCGTTCGGCGTAGCCGCCTCCGGTCAGCAGGGCGCACACTTCATCGCCGACCGACCACCCGGAGTCCTCCGTGCCGGGGCCGAGCGCGGCGATGCTTCCCGAACACTCCAGGCCCGGGTACTCCGAGGCCCCGGGCGGTGGCGGGTAGGTGCCCTGGCGCTGGGCGACATCGGCCCGGTTGACAGCGGTCGCGGTGACGTCGACGAGTACCTCGCCCAGGCCCGGAACCGGGTCCGGAACCTCGCGCCAGGCGAGGACGTCGGCATCGCCCGGCTCGTTGATCACGATGGCATGCATGCCTGAACGCTACCCAGGATGCGGGGGTGCGCGGTGGAGGCCAGGGGGCCGCGTGGGGCCAGTCGCACGGGTGTCCGGGACCCGCCACGAGCCGGACCGAAGTCGGTCAGGACGTGGTGTCCGCGCGGCCGTCTGATGGTTTTATGTTTGTTGACTGAGCTGAAGATAATCGCGAGGCTGGGGGATCGGTCCCCCCGATCCATCCCGAACGAAAGGGGCTCCCGGCTGCGATCGTTCACGCCCCCATAGAAAGCGTCTTGAGGAGAACCGCGGTGGCACACAGAGAACACGACGGTTCGAAGTTCGCGGGTGCGCGTCCGCGAGACGGGGAACGTGACCACGACGCCGCTGCTGAGAACGTCTACGCGGAGCACGGTGAGCAGGCGGATGGTGCGGGGTACGCGTCCCCGGCCGATGACTGGTTCGGTGACGGTGGCTTTCCTCCCCCGCCGCCGTACGCGATCGGGGACATGCCGCCTCCGCCGCCGTACGCGGTAGGCGGGGGAGACGAGGCATCACCGGCTCCGTGGAGCGGGCCGCAGCCTCCACCGGGCCACGGCTGGCCGGGCGGACCGGAACCATCGGGCGACGCGAGCCACTACGCCCAGGAACAGTACGGGAACCAGGGACAGCAGGCGGTCGGGCCGGAGATGGCCCAGCCGCCTGCTGACGCGACGCCGGAATCCGCGCCTGAGCCGTACTGGGGCCAATGGGAGCAGCCGGCGGAGCCACCACACGGACAGGTGCCGGGGCCCGCGCCCGTCCAGGAGCCGCAGCCCCAGCCAGACGCCCAGATCGAAGCGCCGCCCGCGATGCCCATGGGCCACGACCAGGCCCCCGGGGCGCCGCCGGTGTGGCCAGAGGCGAGCCGCGCCCAGGCTGCGGCATGGCCGGAGTCTGCCGCACCGCAGGCACCATCGGAACCCGCACCGTCCCAGACAGCGGGGGAGGGGCCCGAGGTGTACCACCCGCAGGCCCACCACACCCAGGCTGAGCAGCCCGCCCCGAGCCCGATGCCCCAGGAGGACCCGGCCGCGTGGGCGCCGTCTCCTCCTCCGGAGTACGACTGGCGGGATGAGGCGGTCCCTCCGGCGATGCCTGCCCCCGCCGAGGCGGACGACGACCTTCCCGTGGACGCTTCGACAGGGATGCCTGCGGATCCACCCATGCGGGCGCCGGACGAAACGGCGTTCGACGACGTGCCCGAGCCCGAGCAGCTTCCCCCGCTGGAGCAGCCCGCCGCCAAACAGCCGCCCGCGGTCGGCCCGGCGCCCCTCGACACCTCCGCCGAGGCACCTGCTGAGGGGAGCGCCGAGGCGCCCGGCGACGCGCCCGTCGCGTCGCCGGGCGACCCCGCGGCCGAGGAGGTACCACCCGCGCCTCCTCTTCCGTCAGCCGATCCGGTGGAGCAGGCGGGGCATACGCCCGCGCTGCCCCCCGTTGGTGGCCCGCCCGTTCCCGGGGCATCGCCGCGGGGGCCGGCGAGCGGCCCGCAGGTGTCCCCGCATCTGCCCAACGGGCAGTCCACCCCGAACCAGAACGCCCCCGCCTACCCGGAGCAGCCACAGCCCTACCCGCCGTACCCTTCCCCGTACCCGCAGGCGCCCCCGAACCCCCAGCAGCCGGGACCGGGGCCGCGGTACACGGGCCCCCAAACGCCCTACCCGGGGCCGCCGCAGCCCACGGGCCCGCAGCAGGCCGGTCCCCATCAGCAGGGTCCCCAGCAGCAGGGCCCCCACCCTCCTGGTCCGCCCCCGCGGCAGCCCGGCCCCGGCGGCCCCCGGCCGTACCCGGGGCCCCAACCGCCCGCACCCCACCAGCAGGGACCCCACCAGCCGGGACCTCAGCAGCCCGGTCCCCCGCCGGTCGGCCCGCCGCAGGGCTACCCGACGGGCGGCCAGCCGCCGATGGGACCGAACAGCGCCTGGGGACAGCAGCAGGTGAGTCCCGGCCCCGCCGTGCCGCCTTCCACCGGGGGGCACCCCTTCCAGTACCGCGCGCACATCGCGGGGGAGGGTGAGGGCACGCAGGGCTCAAGCGAGACGTCCGACATGCTCGACGCCGACTCGCTCGTGCGCAACCGCTCCAAGTCGTCGGCCAAGGGGTGGCGCAAGGTCGTGCAGTCCGCGACGTTCGGCCTGGTGAACCCCGGCGAATCCGCTAACGAGGTGCGGCGCCGGGAACTCACCGCGCGCGCCACCACGCATGTGGCGGGCGGGCACCACCGCGTGGCGGTGCTCAGCCTCAAGGGCGGGGTCGGCAAGACCACGACGACGGTCGCGCTGGGCTCCATGCTGTCCTCCCTGCGCGGTGACCGCGTCCTGGCCGTGGACGCCAACCCCGACCGCGGCACGCTCTCGGACAAGGTGCGGCTGCAGACGGCCGCGACCATCCGCGACCTGCTGAACGAGCGGGACTCGATCCGGCGCTACGCCGATATCCGCGGGTTCACGTCCCAGGCGGCGAGCCGCCTGGAGATCCTGGCCTCGGACCGGGACCCCGCCGTGTCGGAGGCGTTCAGTGAGGAGGACTACCGCCAGGTCACCCGGATACTGGAGCACTACTACTCGATCTGCCTCACCGACTGCGGCACGGGGCTGCTGCACTCGGCGATGCGCGGCGTCCTGGGCCTGGCCGACCAGGTGGTCCTGGTCAGCTCGGCGTCCGTCGACGGCGCGCGCAGCGCCAGCGCCACCCTCGACTGGCTGGAAGCCCACGAGTACGGCTACCTCGTGCGCGGTGCGGTCGTCGTGCTGTCGATGGTGCGCACGGACGGCAAGAGCACCATCGACCTCGACCGCCTGGAACAGCACTTTTCCACCCGCTGCCGCGCTGTGGTCCGTGTCCCGTGGGACCCCCACCTGGAGGAGGGGGCCGAGGTCGACCTGGATCTCCTCACCCCGGCCACGCGCGACGCCTACCTCCAACTCGCGGCCACGGTCGGCGAGGCCTTCGCCTGGCCCCGTTAGGCGTGGTTCGGGCCCGCTCGTTCACGGCATCCGCCGTGGGGGAAGCGGGCCTACGCGGCGGTCGCGTGACGTGCGGGCTCGCGAAAGACCTGACGCCGGTGCCACTCGATGCGCTCCAGCTCGACGGTGGGAAAACCGGCCTGCGGCGCGATGGCGGGACGCCCGTTGAGTGCCAGCACCAAGTCCTCCGCGCTGCTGGAGCGCCCTACGAACTTCACCGAGACAGTGATCGCGTGCTCGTCGGTCAGCCCGAGCACCCCTTTGTCGAACAGCTTGTGGTGCAGCGAGCACAGGCACAGCCCATTGCCCATCCGGTCGGGCCCGCCAAACGCCCACCACTGCACATGGGCGGCCTCCAAGCCGACGGACGTGCGGTCGAGCCAGCCGTCGTAGCCGCAGAACGCGCATTGGTACTCATAGGCGACGAGCACCCCGTCCCGAAACGCGGGATCCCGCGGCTCCCCTGAGTGCTGCTGAGCCCCCTGCGCCGGGACCTCCACCGCTTCCAGACGCAGCCCGGCGAGCATGCAGATGTCGGCATGCAGCGACGGAGCGAAGTTGGCGTCCAGCAGCGACCGCGCGATCTGCGCAAGCAACTGCGGATCGTCACGTAGCGCGGCGACGAGCTCCGGAGCAAGCCGCCCCCGCGCGTCGCTCTCCCGCAGCCGAGTGACATAGGGCCCGGGTGATCCGCGGTCCTGAGCCGTGTCCACGATCCACAGGCCGTCGTTGGTCAGGTGGTGGAACGGATAGGCGGGCGTCGACCCCGTCGACGGGCCGAACTCATCGAGCAGCCGCTTCAGGTGCTCCTCGGCCGTCCTGTACGGGATGGGCTCATCCCCCCGCGCTTGAAATCGGCCAAGGGCGTACAGGATCAGCAACGGCTTGTGCGGAGCCCGGTACCCGCCACGCGACCATCGCTTGATCCCGGAAATGCGCTCAACCCAATCCACAGCGGGAGTCTACGACCCCTGGTACGCCGGGATCCCAGCGACCACAGCGCCGAGCGACCGGGCCACGCGTCCGATCAGTCCTCGCGGCCCGCGGTACCGTCGACGCGCGGCCGCTGCCCAGGAGAGCAGCCGAACGAGCCAGCGCGATCTGCGCACCAGATCGGCGGCCGCGTCCTCGGACATCTGCCGCTCAAGCACCCCCTGCGGTTGACACGGCTCTCCCGACCGCACGTCGAGCTGCAGAGGGGAGCGACGGACCGCCCTCGACCGGGTCGAGCCCGCGACGCAGCCCCAGTGACAAAAAGCCTCGGCTTCGGGAGCTGGTTGAAGAGCGAGCCGAGGAGTGCCCGAGCGGGAGCGTCGCGGTCAAGCCGAGTACCAGCGCTCCGGCCAGTACCATCCCAGACGCCACCAGCCCCGACTGCCCAGACGGGTTGACTTTTCATCCACCCCGGTGGGGGCACGGCCGGTGGTCAACGCTCGGTCGAGCGGGAGGGGGCACCGCGAGAGATCGCCGCCATGCACTGACCAGTCCCCCATCCGCTGCATGCGTTCGGATACCAGACTGGCGGTGCACCGGTTCGGCGCAGGGCGCCCACGCCTCACGTATCGGCCGCCCAGTTACGCAGGCGCGTAGAACGAGCGACGTCAGTCACGCATGGCCTTGCGGAACGCCTCGGTGGCCTCCTCCTCGGTGGCTCCGAGAAGCCGGACCGCTTCGGCGAACGCCCGGGCAGCGTCGGTCAGCCCGGGGTGGCTGCCGGAGGCAATGATCACCGCTGCTCGCCCGCGGCGGAGTTCGACGAGGCCCTCGTCGCGGAGCTGTTGGTAGCCGCGGAGCACCGTGTGCAGGTTGATCTGGAGCGCGGAGGCCACAGTCCGGGCCGAGGGAAGCTTATCGCCGGGATGCGCGGTCCCCCGGGAAAGCGCGGCCCGGACCGATGCCGCGACCTGGTCGGCGAGAGGCTGGGAGGACGTCGGATCAATCGTGATCAGCATGGTTCCGCTCCCGGTGCAGGTAGCCGTTGACCAGACCGGCCGCCATCTCGGCCTCCCCGGTGGAGAACACGAAGGCCCGACCGTCGGTCAACCGGAGACCGAGGGCTGGCCCCCTTCCGGTAGACGCGCCCCAACCGCGGTCGCTGCCGGAGGGCGGGAAGGACACGGTGGGCGGTGATGTCGGCAACACGTCGGCCTGGCTTATGTGCTGGTAGGGGGTGGTCGAGCGTACGATCCCCGCGATGACGAGCGTGACGCCTCGCTCGTCGATGAGCAGCTGGGCGTACGCCTGCCCGATGTTCAACACACCAACAGCGGCGAAGATCAGCGCCGGGAAGAGTGCCTGGTTGTTTGTGACGCCCACAACCGCCAAGGCGAGACCCACGGCGGCCATGGGCACTCCCATCAGGAGGTTCGCCCGAACCCAGGTCGTGGCGGCGAACATGGCCTTCTGCCGTGGGGCGAGGCGGAGCGCGGGCGCGCCGAGGGGCGGCGCCTCCGTCGCTACCGGGAGCGCCTCGGTCCGGCCGAGCGCCCACGCCAGGGCCGCGACGGCGGCCGCGACCGCGATACCCGGAAGCCAGAACCAGCCGGGTGCTTGTGCCAGTCCGAACCAGCTGATCTCAGCGGGCGCCGGGGCGTCGACCAGCGAGACGACGTGCAGCGTTGCGTACGTGCCGAAAAGAGCGGATATGGCCGCGCTGCTGGTGGCGGTCTGGCGCTGCAGTGCCGCGCTCCGCTGGTAGTTCACCAGGGCTACCAGCGTCGTCGCTCCGATGAGAAACGCCACCAGCAGCGAGACCATGACCGCGCCCTTGAACATCTGTTCGGCGATGCGCGACTGATAGGAGAGGGCGATCGCTGAGGGGATGGTTGCCATTAGGACAACGGGGATCAGGGCCACCAACCAGCGGCGCCCCCGGCCGGAGCGGCCGGTGTCGGGATTCGGGTGCATGGGAAGCCTCCTACTGTTTGCATAGGACTATAACAGTAGGAATTTTGTGCTGTTGTGTAGCGGCCTGCGGGAGCGGCCCCGAAGGTTAGGTGCACCCGAAACACGCTGGGCGTGCCATCCACGGTCCCGCGCGTGTGCCATCCAGCCGAACCACAACCGTTCCGGGCGCGCACGGCCACAACACCGGGATCTTCGCGCGGATTGTCCCCCGGCGGTTGCCAGCCAATCGGCCCTCCGCTGGATCGCACCAGCTCTGTGGCGTTCCTAAGGAATGTCTTGTACCGGCCCCACCCTTCGGCCTCAGCGGTATAGTCCGGCCGGTCGATGCCGCACCGCGCGGCCATGGCTTCAGCATGGTAGCGGTGCTGGAACGGGATGAGCTGCTCACCGACATGAGTCAAGTAGACAACTGGAGCGGGGGCAAGAGCCGTATGACGGAAGACTTTCACGTACGGATCTGTGGGAGCCCGAGGATGGGATCCCCACGGGGTAATCGTGGAGCGGGACGTGCCACGGTTCTAGGCAGTTCATCGGGACGAGTTCACCTCCTTCCCAATGACAACTGCCTATCGACGTCACCGTAGAAATCGATGTCGGTCCACGAGTAGGGGCGCCCCGGAGACATGACCTCCCACGGCTCCGCCTTCAGGACTGGGCGCGCGGTCGCCCTACCCGACGTCGGCGAGGCGCTGGGTGTGCACCTCGAACACCTCATCGCAGGCGTCGCGCACGACGTCGTTGTGAGTGGCGACCACGACCGCACACCCCTCGTCGGCCATCTGGCGCAGCGTGTCGATGACTACGCGCCCGTTGTCCTCGTCCAGCGCCCCGGTCGGCTCGTCGGCCAAGACCAGCGAGGGCCTCTTGACCATGAGGCGGGCCAGGGCGATGCGCTGCTGCTCGCCGCCGGACATGCGGTGGACCTTCTCCCTCTCGCGCCCTGCCAAGCCCACGCGCTCCAGGGCCCGGGCCTGGAGTTGCTGCTCGCGCCCGGCCACGTCCAGGTTCTGCTTGATGGTGGCGTTCTCCATCAACGCGTAGTTCTGGAACAGATAGCCCAGATGGGCGCGGCGGAAGCGGCGGCGTCCCCCTGCACCCAGGCGGGTGAGTCTCTTCCCGCCGTAAAGGATGGCGCCGCCGCTCGGCTGCTCCAGCAGTCCGAGGCAGTTGAGCAGGGTGGTCTTGCCCGAACCCGAGGGCCCCACGAGCGCGAGCATCTGCCCGGCCGGGATTGTGAGGTCGACGTCCCGCCACAGGGTGCGCTCACCGAAAGACTTGGTCAGCTGGACGGTGCGGATCATGCGTGGACTCCTTAAGCCTGGGAAGCGCCTTCGCGGACGATACGGCGGTGGAAGAGGACGAGCGCGCCGATGGTGATCACCAGCGAAATCAGTGCGATCCCGGCTGCATAGAACGGTTCGGCCCCGCTTGTCGTCATCGCTCCCGGCGGTGTGAGTCCCATCGGGTCGTTGGCAGCGGCGAGCTTTGTGATGGTGTTCCATGTGGCCCAGCCCGTGAAGGCCGCCGCTATGACGGCCTCGACGGCCAGCAGCCGCCGGTGCGTGGCCAGGAAGGTCCATCCGCTGATGTGCCGAGCGAAAATGGTCTGGGCGCGGGTACGCACGTGGATGATGCACGCGGCCACTGCGGTCAGCACCAGCACTGCGCCTGCGCCCAGGAGGTTGAATGCCTCGGTCCGCAGCGTGGCCAACGTGGTGGCGTGCTCTTTCAACGCGCTGGTGGTGAGCATCTCGACCATGGAAATGTAGCGGGAGGCGTTCGGGTTCTCCGCGCGGAACTTCTCGACCACCTCGGGGTCGGGGAACACTGTGGCCTGGCTGGTCATGTGGTTGACGTAGGCGGTGTCGGACAGCACCTCGCCGTTGGGCAGGGCGATGATCACCGGGTCACGCATGAGCGGCAGGAATCGGGGCCCGTTGAAGCCGCCCGAGCCGTAGGTGAACAGGGTCTGGCCCTCAGCGGACGGCAGGGCCTCCACGTCGAAGGCTCGGTCGGATCCGCTGTTCACGCCGAGCCAGTTGTCTCTGAGCCCGTTTACCAGCTCGTCGCTGTAGGGCGAGGCTGATTCCGGGACGATGACCCGGATGTTCTCGCCGGACCCGTAGCGCTCCCCAGACGGGGCGAGCACCTCCTGCTCGGCCAGGTAGGTGTCGTTGACGATCAGGATCGGGGCGTCCGGCCCGGGTGGGCGCTTCTCTGTCGGGTCGGCGGGCAGCAGTTCGAAGGGCGAGACGTCGATAGCCAGGACCATGTCCCCGTCGCTGTCGACCTTTCGCAGCCATGGCCCCAGATCCTGGTCGACCGCGTCGGCGTCCGACCAGCCGTAGTTGGCGCTCAAGGCGGGCCGGGAGGTGTCCCCGTACTGCTCGTAGACATCCAGGCCGATCGCCTGCTCGCGGGCGTTCTGCGCCGCGGTGACCAGGCCGGTGGCGATCACCAGGGTCAGTACCAGCACGGGTACGCGCACCAGATAGATGGACGCGGTGCTGCTGCGTACGGGCATGCGCCCTTTGAGAGCGGGCAGGATTTCGGTTGCGTGCACCAAGCCGAGCACGCTGGCATGCACCAGCAGGGAGGGCGCGGCCAGCATTCCCAGGAACGCCCCGGCCAGGGGCAGATAGAAGCCGAGCTGGTTCCACCCGTTGTATAGCCCGAGAGCACTCAGAACGACCGCGGTGGCCGCGGGCAGCACCAGCGTGTACAGGCGGGCGACCTTGGCCAGGTCATGCCGCAGGATCGCCGCATAGGAGTGGCCCTGAAGGCGCATGACCGCGTAGTCGCGCGAGGCCAGCAGGACCCCCGCGCCGACGGCGGTCACGCTGGCCAGCAGTGCCACGGCCGCGAGGTTGAACAGGTGCCCGCCGGTGAAGAAGTGCCACAGCTGGGTGACCTGGGTGCCCGGGGCCTCGTGCAGTCCCTGATCGGCCAGGGCCTCCCGCAGGGCGTTCTCGGCCTCCGGAGGACCGAACACCAGGTAGTGCCCCTTGGGACCCACCTCTCCGAAATCGCCGATGGGGTGGGTCTCGACCGTGAAGCTCCGGCTGAAGGACGGGTAGCCCTCCTCCAGCCAGTTGGCGTACCGGGATTCGGGCTCGGAGACCGCCAGGTACATGTGGGCCCGCGAAGACGGCTCGTGGACGTCCAGGATGGTGTAGCCGATAGCCGCGCCGTACTCGTCGGCGACCTCCTGCACGCTGCGCGCGACCTCGTCATTGTCGTGGATCCCCTCGTCCTGGGTAATCCACACCAGCTCCGCGTCGTCTAGGACGTAGACGGTCTGTTCCGCGGTGGCCGCGAGCAGGAAGGCGATGAGCGCGGCGAAGGCCACGCAGGCGGAGTAGGCGAAGACGAGAATGCGGTTCGGCACAAAGAGTCCTGAAAAACGAAGAGGGGCTCGTCAACGGAATCACATCGACGAGCCCGCTTTACGGATGAAGATCAGCAGCTTTTACGCCAGTAGGTCTGGTTATTACCCAAAGCGCGAATGGTCGTGGCCTCGGACCAGAGATCAGCCTCGGCGTCGTCGCGCACCGTGGTGACGCCTACGGCGGTGGATCCGTGGCAAGTGGAGGGGTGGTAATAGTTCGACCAGACCGGCCCCGACCGCGGGAGGCCGCTGACTCCGTGAATCCATTTACCGCCGCCGACCTTTTCATAGGCCGCAGCAGCACCAGCGGAGCCGACCACAATGCCTGCAACCATAAGCGTGGCCACGGAAATCCGTTTAGCTGACTTCATATATCCTCCTCGGCTCAGCAGGTGTTGCGCCAATAGGTCTGGTTGTTCGTCCACGCCTCAGGGGCGCTGGCCCGGGACGTGAGCCCAGCATCGGCCTCGGCGCGGACCGTCTTGGTGCCCACAGCAGTGGAGCCATGGCAGACGTCACGGTGGTAGTAGTTCGAGTAGACGGTGTCGTTGGAAATGCCGTGGGTCCACTCTCCGCCTCCGGCCTTCTCGAAGGCAGCCATAGCGGCACTTGCAGTTCCGATCGTCAGGCCGACGGCGAGAACGGCGGTCGTTGCAACACGTCTGACAGGGATTTTCATGGGGGGAATCCTCGGCGGGTAATGATACGTGTTCAGCCACAAAGCGCGATCAACGGAACGAAACCATAGCAGTCATCTCTAAAAATTTACAAACATTGCTTACCTGCATTTATGTACCAATTCGGGCTATGGGCGGGTTCGAGATCGCGGCGCCAAACACGATTGTTCTTGCTGGTGGGCGGGGTAAACGGTGCCGGGCAAACGGCTGACGGTCGAGGAACGTGAGGAGTTCGCGATCAGGACCGAACGGAGGGCGGCCGAGGCCGACACCGCCGCGCGACTGGGCCGGGGCCGCACCATGATCTGGCGGTAACGCAGGCACGGCCTTGTCCTGCTCACCCCGCCGGCGCCGGGCGTTTCCCGCCCTGATCGAGGCGGAGCAGCGGGCGCAATCTCACCACAGACGCCCTGGGCAACCCCTCTGAGCGGACACCAGGCGCTCGGCCACCATCACACGCCCAAGTAGCCGAGTATGCGACTTAGGTCAGTTCCCAAAAGAGCCATGTTGGCAACATCCGATGATCCGATATCATTACAACATGCCAGAAGGCAATGCCTCGGCGCGTCCAGAAGTGGTCGTTTCGTCACCTTTTGTCACATGATACGCACTACTAGGCTTCTCGGGGTCATTCACTCGTTAGAGATCCTTGTGTGAATATCGTCCCTCGTATCACAGCCCTCGCAGCCGTGACCGTTACAGCATTCGTTCTGGCGGCCCCTCCCGCCGCCGCGGCCCCTCCCGCCGCCGCGGCCCCTCCGGCGTGCGACGCCGGGCCCTACACCTTCCAAGGGGTCCTGTGCGCCAACGCCAACGGACCGGTCTAGGGCATTTTCGCGGCCTGGCGCAATACCCGCATCGACTACAAGCCCGAAACCTATGAGGGCGTGTGGACGCGCAACGTCGTCGGTATCGAGACCGATTCGCAAACCTCAGCGAGCATTGGCCTGGAAGCCGTCAAAAGCGAAGGCAGCTCGACCTCCTATGGGCCGTTCTGGCAGGAAAGGTCCCGCAGCAAGTTCGAGAGCACCTCGATTACACCGTCTTACGGTGGGCCAGCCAAGCCTGAGGGCATCGCCCACAGCTACATGATGCTCAAGTCCGACCGCGGTCAGTGGGACCTGGTCTATGACTTCAACCCCGTCGGGTCGACAACCGCGCAGCAGGACACCGACCCGCGGACCGTGACAGCACGACTCATCATGGCTTCTGCGCAAACCACCGACGTCGAAAACATCGACAATCGGATCCATTCAGGTTTTCTCACTGACTTTTAGTTGATCTTGAGGTGTTGGAAGCGGGTGAGGACGAGGGCTGCGCGGACGAGGTCGCCGATTTTGCTGGGGCTGAGAGTGGTGAGCTGCAGTGCGGTCCAGCGTTCGGTCAGCAGCGCGAAGCCGCGTTCGCCGAGGCAGCGCAGCGAGCGCTGCCGGGTGTTGTAGGCGCGGTTGTCGACAGCCAGGACGCCGCCGCCGGCGGGCTGCTTGAACGGGACGATGATTCTGTGGCCTGCGCCTTGGTATCCGGGGTCGGCCAAGACGGGCATCGTTTTGGCATAGGGGTACACCGCCGGGAAGACGTGGGTGCGGGCTGCCTCGATGTCCACGACGTGGCCGGGTTCGCCCTCGGAGGTCCAGACCGGCAGGCCGCCGGGCTCGAACAGCGCTTGGACGTTGGCGCCGAAGCCGTGGGTCTTTGGGAATACCATTCGTCGATCGTTTCGCCCTTCACACCGGTCGTCTTGGCGCGGCACCGGTGAGAGTCGAAGATCTTGCCGTCCAGGATCAGGTGGCCCAGGTCGTCGTCGGCCGCGCTGGTCGGGGCCTGCCAGGAGTAGCCCAGGCGCCGCAACAGGCGCCAGATGCCCGACAGGTCGGCGAAGCGGACGCCGAAGTGCAAGATTCAACAATCAGATCAAAGGTCAGTAGAACTCCAGCGGAGGGGCGAGGTCAGTCGGCTCGTCACCAGGGCCTCGATCACTGACCGTGCTCAGGTGCACGCTCGCGCCTCGCATGCGCGCCCGGCGCGTTCCTCGGCCGCTCACGCGTGCTCAACTGAATATTTATACAGTGAGTACATATGAAGTGGGTCATGTTAAGTGTCTGGAGCCTTCACAATCGAAACATGAAAGGGCGTAATTGGCGCGAACTAAACGGCGCCGTTGCCACTCAGGTTGGTTAATGTGTACGGTACTGTGAATCTTCATTCAATCCGTCGGAGGTTGCGCGCTTGCAGGCTCCCGGCTCATCGGGGAGGTAGGTCGGCTTGCAGTCCGCGGCTCCACAGGGCTTTCGAAGCGTGGCCATGAACATGGGGCTCAAGGACATCGATCACGACTTCGCCGTCGTTGTATCCGAGGTGCCTGCCCGATCTGCCGCGGTGTTCACACGCTCGCGCTTCGCGGGCCCGAGTGTGGTGCTCAGCCGTGACGCGGCGCCGCTCCAGTGCAGCCGGGGCGCGGTTGTGCTGTCCCGAAACGCCAATGTGGCGACCGGTCGTGCCGGGTATGAGCACGCCGCTGAAGTACGCCGGAGAGTTGCCGAGGCCGTGGGGATCGCCCCCGAGGAACTCGTGATCGCTTCCACCGGAGTGATCGGCCGTCCGTATCCCATGGAGAGCATCCGGGCCGGGCTATCCAACCTGACCTGGCCGTTCCCTGAGGCGGACTACGCTGCGGCCGCCAAAGCGATCATGACGACCGACACCCGGCACAAACACGTCACCGTCTCCTGTGGTGACGCGACACTCTCCGGCATCGCCAAGGGGGTGGGCATGATCGAGCCGAACATGGCCACCCTGCTGACGTTTTTCTTCACTGATGCGGACATTCCTTCCGATGCACTGGACGCCCTGTTCCGGCGCGTGATGGACAAGACCTTCAACGCGCTCAGCATCGACACCGACACCTCAACGAGTGACACTGCGGCGATCTTCGCCAACGGTATCGCTGGCCCTGTCGATCTGAAGGACTTTGAGCAGGCACTGTACGAGTGCGCCCTCCACCTTGTGCGTGCCATCGCCTCCGATGGCGAGGGCGCGACCAAGCTCATCGAGGTCCACGTCACCGGAGCCCGCGATGACGCTCAAGCCAAGCGAGTCGGCAAGAGCGTCGTCAGCTCCCCTCTCGTCAAGGCAGCGATCCACGGCGCCGACCCGAACTGGGGCAGGATCGCGATGGCCATCGGCAAGCTTCACGACGAGAGCGACATCGAGCCGCGGCGGGTCCGCATCCAGTTCGACGACCTCGTCATGCACCCCGAGGAGCCGAGCGACGCGCTGCTGGCGAAGGCTGCCCAGTACCTCACCGGCGACGAGGCGGTCATTCGCATCGACCTCGGAATCGCTAGCGGAGCGTTCACCGTAATCGGCTGCGATCTGACCGAGGGATACGTGAAGATCAACGCCGATTACACCACCTGAGCCGAGGATTGTCGGCAAACATCACGAGAGGCCAACAGCTTCCGGGCAGTCCCCGCGGACACCTTGGAGGCGCTTCTCGATGCAGCTACTGATCTTTGATTAGGTGGGCGACGGGATCGGATCTGGAGTCAGGTGGGCGGATCTGACGAATCCAGCGAGGGCCTCACTGCGTTTCTGGGCTGAGAGCAGATTAGAACGCATGGCACCTTTTAACTTCCCAAGGCTGCGGTAGGCGCGATTGGCGATACGCCGTTTGAGTTGGGACCACAGCGCCTCGAACGGGGTGAGCTCAGGGGTATAGCGCGGCAGCAGCACCACGGTCAGCTACTCCCGCGCCTCCAGGCGCCCGCGCAGCCATTTTCGTCTTGGGCGAGGGGTGGTTGTCCCACACGAGCACGACTGGCCCGCCGCACAGACACCGGTGCACCCGGAAAGATTCATCCGTGCCTGTCGCGAAGCAGTGCCGTCCCGCATCGCGGTGTACGCCAACCCGGACTGTATGTCCCGCATGTGCGGTTGACAGGCGAGGCGTTCGCCCCGAGCGGGCAGACCGCAGCCGACAGCTACCCGGACTTCAACACGCTTGTCAAGTGCGCCGAGGATTCCGAGGCGGATGCGGTGCACACGCCGGGGGTAAGGTTCCGGTCCGAGAACGCCGACTTCGCCGACGTGCAGGTCACCGGGCTGACCTGGGTCGGTCCGCCCCGGAGGGGATCACCGCCCCGGGGTCAAGGAGCAGCCGCGGCCCATAGCCCAGTAGGTCGGCGCCCCGTTCATGGCCAAGAGCGGGGGGATGACTGCACCTATCTGCTGGAAGGAGCTGTCTTCGGAGGTTGGTGCCGTCTTCCCGCGGGCGGATCTGCGCACACATTAGGTTGGTCGCCCTTGGGGCCCGCTCAGCCCTCCTGGCGCAAGAATGAGTGGCAGCCGACCGGACAGAGCGGCCGCACGCGGCCGCATGGGCAGCAGCACCTTGTGGACCGGGTCTTCTGTCGGGAGAGGCAGCCGTAGCTGGCCGTACTCTCCCGGAGCGCTGGTGTGGGCTGGAGCGGAGGGTGTGGGATTCGAACCCACGAGACCCCGTTAAGGATCTTGTGCTTTTCAAGAGCACTGCACTCGGCCACTATGCGAACCCTCCTGAGGGCAGGGGTACCTGCTCTCCGCGGCCATGCTAGCTCACCGGCGGCGCGTTCGCTGACGCGACCAGGGCGGGGTGCGGAGTGCCCGCAGCTGTGGCCCTCGGAATGGAAACATCCTGTCGTGCTCCTGCGGACTTGGCGGAGGGGAGTTACGTTCTGTGATGGGGCGCTTCGCCTTCACCTGCGCTGACTACGGAAGGTACCCGTTTTGTGGTTGATGGTGGATGGCTAACGGTTATTTCGTGTTTGCGGCCGCTCGTGGTTCCGGTGTCGATCGTGTGTCAGATCAGTCGTGCCTGGTGATGCCGGCGGCTGATTCGGGTAATTGAGTACCCGTACTCATGCGGTCGAAGGGCGGGAGGGGAAAGGATCGGCGTCATGGACAGCAGCTCGGAGCGAATGCGTCGGTGCGTCCTCGTCGGGGCCGGGGCCGGAGCCGTTGCTGGCAGCGTCGCCTACTTCGTCGCGCAAGGTGTGGGGTGGGCGGTCGGGCAGGTGTCGCCGTCTCCGGATGCCAACATCGGGCTCGGTCTCGGGATGATGGCGCTGACGCCTATTGTCGCTGGGCTGGCGGTGTGGCCTGCACTGAGGTGGCAGAGCGTGCCCGGCGCCGGTCTGTGCTCCGTGTGCGCGGTGATCTTTTTCTACGTGCTGTTGTTGCCCCTCACGATTCTGTCGTCGGCGTTGCCCGGAGGGCTGTTCGACCCTGCGCCGCCGTTCGGATTCATCGTGGCGGGGGCGGTCCCGATGGCGATCTCTACCGCGCTCTGTGTGGTACCCGGCCGCGCGATCGCGCTGCGGCGGCGTTCCGCGTCGGCTGCGTGAGCTCGGGGACGTGTGCTATCGGTAGCAACCGCTTCTGTTTGTGAGCAGTGCATGATTCTGCGGGGGCTGTTTAGTCTTCTTGTATGAACGACTGGGACCTCCGCAAGTTGCGGCTGCTGCGGACGCTCGACGAGCTCGGGACGGTGCGGGCGACGGCCGAGGCGTTGCGGATGACGCCGTCCGGGGTATCGCAGCAGCTGGCCATGCTTTCCCGCGAGCTCGGTGTGCCAATGCTCGAAGCCCACGGGCGTCGGGTGCGGCTGACGAGTGCCGCGCATGTTGTGCTGCGGCATGCGGATGCCCTGTTCGCGCAGGTCGAGCGCGCGCAGGCGGAGTTGGAGGAGCATCAGCGGGGAGAAGCCGGCGAGGTGCGTGTCGGGGCGTTCGCGACGGCGATCCCCGGATTGGTGATCCCGGCGGTGAAGCGGCTGCGGCGGACTCATCCGCGGCTGGCAGTGCGCGTCCGTGAGGCCGAGGCCGCTGAGGTGTACGACCTGCTCGCGAGCGGGGACATCGAGATCGCCCTTTCCCTGGCCGTCGACGCTCCCGCCACCGGGGATACGCGGTTCACGCGTTCGTCGCTGCTGGCTGACCCGTTGGATGTCGCTGTTCCCGTCGGTCATAGGCTGGCCGATTCACCGGGGCTGCGGCTGGCCGAACTCGCGGAGGAGGCCTGGATCTACGGCGACTCCGGCCCCTGGCGCGACATCACGCTGGCGGTCTGCGCCGATGCCGGTTTCGTCCCGGAGCGCGCGCACGTGGCGTCGAACTGGGCGGCGATCCTAGCGATGGTCGGCGCCGGGATGGGGGTCGCTCTGGTCCCTCGGCTCGCCGCTCCTGAGAGTGGCCCGGATGCCGCCATCCGGGTGCTGCACGCGGATCGGCCACGGCGCCATGTCGTGTCCGCGGTGCGGGCCGGGGCCGAGGACCGCCCGCACGTTGCGCGGGTTCTGCGTGCTCTAGAGCAGGCGGCGGCTCGGGAGTGAGGCCGAGGCGTGTCCCTCGTTCTGGCGGCGACGGGCCCGGTGACGGCCGTGCTCGGTCGGGACCCTGAGGCCAACACAGGTGTTCGTTTGTTCAGCGGTGGTGAACAGCGTGAGCGAAAACTTTTGCTGTACATGCTCGTTTGTCCGGTGCGACAGTGAGAGATGTCCAGGATTGCGGTGATGAGGCTCCTTGGAGGGGTTGATTTCTTTTGGTGGGTGTTGGCGAACCTCAGGCGCGGGATCCGCACGCGAACGACGCACAGCCGTACAGCGGCGGCGACCCTTACGCCGACTACCGGGGTGGGGACTTCTCCTTCACCGGCCTGGTCGATCTAGCCGACCGCCGCCTAGGCGGCTCCGTGATCGCGGCCAACGACGAGTTCTTCGCCCAACGGGAGAACCTGCTCCGACCCGAGCCCGCGCACTTCGACCCCGAGGCCTTCGGCCACAAGGGCAAAGTCATGGACGGCTGGGAGACGCGGCGCCGTCGGGGGACCGGCGCCGACGATCCGCACCCCGGTGCCGACGACCACGACTGGGCGCTCATCCGCCTCGGCGCGCCCGGGATCATCCGCGGCGTCATCGTCGACACCGCCCACTTCCGCGGCAACTACCCCCAGCAGGTCGCCATCGAGGCCGCCCACGTCGAGGGCGCCCCCACCCCCGAGCAGCTGCTCGCCGACGATGTCACCTGGGTCGAGATCGTGCCCCGCAGCCAGGTGCGCGGCCACGCCGCGAACGGCTTCACGGTCGACGCCGAGCGCCGCTTCACGCACCTGCGGCTCAGGCAGTTCCCCGACGGCGGCATCGCCCGGATTCGCGTGCACGGTGTGGTCGTCCCCGACCCGACCTGGCTCGCCGCGCTGGGCACTATCGATCTCGCAGCGCTGGAGAACGGCGGGGCGGTCGAGGACGCCTCGGACCGCTTCTACTCCTCCCCGGAGAACATGATCCTGCCGGACCGGTCGCGCAAGATGGACGACGGCTGGGAGAACCGGCGCCGCCGCGACCGCGGCAACGACTGGGTTAGGCTGCGCCTCGCTGAGCAGGGCGAGGTCCGCGCCATCGAGATCGACACCGCCTACTACAAGGGCAATGCCGCGGGGTGGGTGGCGATCTCCGGGTGCGACGCGGCGGTGTCCGATCCCGCCGACGCCCACGCATGGTTCCCGCTCCTCGCGCGCGTCCCGCTCCAGCCCGACACCGTGCACCGTTTCCACCTCGGCGAGCGGCGCGCCGTCACGCACGTCCGTCTGGACGTCTTCCCCGACGGCGGTATCGCCCGTCTCCGCCTGTACGGCTCGCTGACCACTCATGGTGAGAAAGCCCTGGTCGATCGGTGGAGCGCGTTGACCGCCGACGACTTCGCTTCCTAAAAGGCCGCGGTCTCCCCTGGCTAACGCCGCCTCTGTCTCCCGCCGCCTCTCCCACGCGCCCCTACCGGTCCGTCCGGCGGGTGAGGCGGCGGGTTTTTGCGTTCTGCTCCCCGTTAGTGGATTCACCTCGCGGGGATCTTGGCGCGGATGGTTACTCACGAGTAACCTGAGCGGTATGACAACCATGAGCGCCGAACAGGCGGAGCTGGTCAAGTCCGGATTCCTCGCGGCGGTGCCGTTCGCCCGGACCCTGGGCGTCGAGTTCATCGAGCTCGACATCGACCGCGCCGTCATGCGGCTTCCCGACAACGACAAGCACCACAACCACGTCGGCGGCCCGCACGCCGGTGCGATGTTCACGCTGGCCGAATCGGCCTCGGGCGCCATCGTGATCGGGGCCTTCGGCGACCAGCTGAACCGCGCCGTTCCGCTCGCCGTCAAGGCCGAGATCGGCTACCAGAAGCTCGCCATGGGCGACGTCATCGCCGACGCCCGGATCACCCGGACGCGCGAGGAGGTCATCGCCGAGCTCGACGCCGGCCAGCGGCCCGAGTTCGCCGTCGACATCGAGCTGCGCACCGAGGACGGGACCGTCACCGGTGCGATGACGGTCGTCTGGACGCTGAAGCCGAAGAAGTGACGTGAGTGGTGCCAGGTACGCGCAACGCGCCGCGGTAGCGGCGTGAGCCAAGGAGCGGCGTTCCCTCCCTCGCCCTTACGACCTGAGTCCCCTCCTCGCCACGCGGTACTCCCGCCCGGCCCGGCCGTCTCCTCGGCTGGGCCGACGTCTGTTCGTCCACCTGTTCGGTCGAAATGTCGCTACGCGTGGGTACGGTCACTCCCGACCGGGGCAAACCCCTGGTGGAGAGCAATGCAGCGGGAGGCCGTGTGAAATTCCGAGTAGACCGCGACGCGTTCGCCGAAGCCGTGGCGTGGACGGCCCGCGCCCTGCCCGCACGCCCGTCCATGCCGGTGCTCGCCGGCATGCGCCTGGAGCTGCCCAGCGGCTCCTCCACCCTGCGCCTGTCGTGCTTCGACTACGAGGTGTCCGCGCAGGCCGAGGTCGACGTCGACGCCGAGGAAGGCGGCGCCGTCCTGGTGTCCGGCCGACTGCTGGCCGAGATCGTCCGCAACCTCCCCGCCCAGCCGGTGAACATGGAGTGCGACGCCACGCGGGCGCTCGTCACCTGCGGCAGCGCCCGGTTCACCCTGCTCACCCTCCCGCTGGAGGACTACCCCACCCTCCCGGAGATGCCGAGCTCCACCGGCTCCGTCGCCGCCGACGTGTTCGCGACGGCGGCGCGCCAGGTGATACCGGCGGCGAGCCGCGACGACACACTGCCCATGCTCACCGGCGTCAACCTCGCCTTCTCCGGCGACTCGCTGATCCTCGCCGCCACCGACCGCTACCGCATCGCCGTCCGCGAGCTGTGGTGGCGCTCCAAACATCCCGACCTCGCCACCTCAGCGCTGGTGTCGGCGCGCACGCTGAACGACATCGCGCGCTCGCTGGTGCCGGGCTCCAACGTCGACATCGCGCTGTCCACGGTCGCCGCCGCCGGCGGCGGCGTCACGCTGTCGCCCGGCGAGGGCATGATCGGCTTCGAGAACAGCGGCCGCCGCACCACCACCCGGCTCATCGACAGCGAGTTCGTCAGGTACGAGTCCCGCTTCCCCACCGACTTCTCCGCGCGCGCCGAGGTCGCCACCGCCCCGCTCACCGAGGCGGTGAAGCGGGTGGCGCTGGTGGCCGACCGCAACACCCCGCTGCGCCTCTCCTTCACCGAGGACGAGGTCGTGCTGGAGGCGGGGTCCGGCGACGACGCCCAGGCGGTGGAAGCGCTGGGGGCCAAGTTCCACGGCGATCCGATGCGGGTGGCCTTCAGCCCCGGGTACTTCCTCGACGGCCTCGCGGGGGTGCAGAGCGAGACGGCGCACCTGCACTTCACCATGCCGACCAAGCCCGCGGTGATCTCCGATGTCCCCGCGGACGAGGGCGGTCGCCCCGAGTTCCGCTACCTGGTGATGCCGCTCCGGGTCTCGTGACCCCCGCGGACCCCGCTGGCCTCCGCCCGGTCCCGCCTCCCGATTCCGCCCGGGGCTAGTTGTTCTGTCCTGAGAGGTTGGTGACGCGGGAGGCGGGAGGGCCGTCGATCGCGGTGTGGAACCGGTGGTGATTGTAGTGATGCACCCACCCCGGGAGCGCCGCTCGCCGTTGGGCCTCGGATGTGTAGGCCCGGGCGTAGGCCCATTCGTCGGCCAGGGTGCGGTGGTACCGCTCGACCTTGCCGTTGGTCTGGGGCCGATACGGGCGGGTGCGCTTGTGCGTGATCCCGGCTCCGGCCAGGGCATCGCGCCACAGGCGCGAGGTGTAACAGGACCCGTTGTCGGTCAGCACCCGCTCAACGGTGATGCCCGCCGAGGCGAAGTAGGCGTGGGCCCGCTGGAAGAATCCCGCCGCGGTCTCCTTCTTCTCGTCGGCCGGGATCTCGGTGTAGGCGAGCCGGGAGTGGTCGTCGATGGCGGTGTGCAGGTAGCCGTAGCCCAGCATGGGGTGGGAGTTCCTGCGGGTCGTGGTGGTGGCGCGGGCGTTGCGCTTGCCTTGGGCGCGCCCGGTGGTGCGGTGGCCGCCACCGTCGGGGACGCGGCCGAGCTTCTTGACATCGACGTGGAGGAGTTCTCCGGGCCGGTCGCGCTCGTAGCGGCGCACCGCCCGCCCGGTGGCCCGGTCGGTGTGGGCCAGGCGGGGCATGCGGTAGCGGGTCAGGATGCGGTGGACGGTGGAGGCGTGCATGCCCAGGTGTCCGGCGATGCGGGCCGGGCCCCACCGGCGGGTGGTGCGGAGCTTGATGACGCGGCGTTCGCGGCGGGTGGGGGTGCGTCGGGGCGAGTGGTGCGGGCGGCTGGAGGCGTCGGCCATCCCGGCCGGTCCGTGTTGGCGGTAGCGGGCGGCCCAGCGTTGGGCGGTGGTGGGGCTGACCTGGAAGCGCTCGGCGGCCCGGCGCAGGGGCCAGTGGGCATCGACGACGCAGCGGGCCAGCGCGAGGCGGCCGGCGGGTGCGAGTTTGGCGTTGGTGTGGGTAGCGTGGGGCATTGAGGGCCTTACGGTGCTCGGGGCGGACGTCAGACATCCACACCGATACCGAAGGCCCTCCTTTTATGTCCAACTTGTCCCGGTATGTCACCAACCTCAGTGATCAGTACACCTAGTCCGGCCAGCCCTCGGTGCTGCGCGGGGTCTCGTCGTCCACCGGGCGCAGCTCGTAGTGGAGAGTGCGGTAACGCAGCAGCCGGTGCGAGATCGGCACCGCCCAGCGCTGCAGGAAGGGGTGGCGGCGACCGAGCATGCGCGCCGCGCGCTGGGCCTCGTCGCCCTCGAGGAGCCGAACGCCGCAGCGTACGGCCGCGCCGGTCGGCTGGCCGCGGAAGGTGCACGGCCGCAGGTCGGCCACGGGATGCGCCCGCAGCCGCTTGGCCTTGCCCGAGTCCTCCCACGTTCGGAAGAGCACACGGTCGTTGTCGACGACGATGCTCACGGGGGTGCTCACGCAGTGCATACCGTCGCGGCGGTAGGTCGTGAGCAGGGCCGTCTTGTAACCGTGGAACAGCTTGAGGAGGGTGGCTGCCGACATACTCGTCAACTCCCAGTCGGGGGGATACGGTGCGTTACCCTCACTGTTCCCCATTGGGTGATCTACGTCACCTTCCAACACTCGGTTATCACGAGTGCGTCCCGGACGTACGAGGCCACGGCCGTTGGCCGCAACCGGTCGCCTTGCGGGAACTCACCGAAAGAAGTCGTCTTCGAGAGGTTTATCCACAGCCAATTCGGGCCGCGTGAGGTTTTCCACGACTTATCCCCAGGTTGTCCACAGGGTTGTCCACAGATATGACGCCCGGTGTGGGCTCTGGAACGCCCACACCGGAGCGGAACAGGGGTCGGAGGCGGCAGACGACCGGCTAGTCGCCGTCGGTCAGCGCGGTTCCGCCGCCCTGCCCCACGCTGGTCTCCATGCCCAGCTGGGCGCTGCGCCCGCGAAGATAGCCCGCGCGGTATCCAGCACGATGGTGGGTGCGCTCCGGACGCGTGGGGCGCAGCTGCGGGAAGCGGCGCTGGAAGTCCTCCTGCACACGGTCGACATCGGTGCGCAGCACGACCTCGGCGCCGATGGCCGACGCCCCTTCGCCGGAGTCCGAGCCCGTGCCCGACTCCGACGCGGAATCCTCCCGCGGCTCCTCCTGCAACCGGGCGCGGAACTCGCGGATGCGCTCGGCCACCGCGTAGCCGTAGGCGCGGATGAACGACCGGTAGAACCGGCTGCGCTCCTTCGCCAGCGTCGACCGGTCATAGTTGCGCATCTCGCGCAGGTCGGCGATGTGGTTGCGCGCGGTGAACCGCGCGGACGCCTCCATCTGCATGGTGATCGACGGCAGCAGCACCCGCAGCGCGTCCAGCGCCGTGGCCGTGCCCACGATGATGAGGGTGCGATCGGTGTTGGCCGACGTGTTGCCGCGCACGGCCGACTGGCAGCCGTAGGCCGCGGCGATCCCGGCCAGCGCCTTGACCCGGGCCTTGCCGTGCCCGCCGACCCCGGAGACGGTGAAGTCGAAGCGGGTGACCTGCTCCAGTTCCTCGCCGCGCTCGGCACGCGCCTCGGCCTCGGCGATGGCGTGCCGGGTCATCAGCTCGGCGGCCTTGGCGGTGAAGGCCTGGCTCTCGGCATCGGTGACCGCGGGGTCCTCCGCCATACGGAGGAGGCCACGGACCCGCTCGATCATCTTGCGGCGGGCTTCGCTCTGTGCGTCGGAAGGCACCTGGCTCCTCTCTGCGACCGCCACCGAGACTACCGGCTCCGCTTGACCAGGTGAGGGCCGTTATCCACACACCTGGGGGCATCGGTGACGAGAGGTCCGCCCGTGCGTGGCCGGTACCGGCCGCCCCTGACACCCGACACGACCCCAGACCGGCGCGGATGGCGGAAACGCCGGTCCGGGCGTCGGTGCGGGCGCGTGTGTCGCCTGCCCCGAGCGGCGCGTCCGGGGGTCGGATTAGGGGCGTTGTCGGAGGCACATAGGGGTTGTCCGACCTGGTCTCGTGCGATTGATTGATACTTGGTCGCATCGGGGAGGGCCGCACGCGCCGTGCGCCCGCAGGTCTACGTCGGGTCGCGTTCTCGCCCCCGGTCCATCATCTCGTTACCGACCCAGCTTGGAGGTGGGACGCATGACGATTCGTGTGTGGAGCTATCTGGAGGAGTACGAGAAGGAACGGGACGACATCCACGAGGCAGTGGAAACCGTATTCCGTTCCGGGCAGCTGGTCCTCGGCGAGAACCTGCGCGGATTCGAGACGGCGTTCGCTGACTACCACGGCGTGGAGCACGCTGTTGGGTGTGACAACGGCACCAACGCTATCGTGCTCGGCCTGCGGGCCCTGGGCGTCGGCCCCGGCGACGAAGTGATCACCGTCTCGAACACCGCGGCGCCCACGGTCATCGCGATCGACCAGATCGGCGCCACCCCCGTTTTCGTCGACGTCCACGAGGAGAACTTCCTCATGGACGTCTCCCAGGTCGAGTCGGTCATCACCGAACGCACCAAGTGCATCCTGCCGGTCCACCTGTACGGCCAGTGCGTCGACATGACGCCGCTCCAGGCCATCGCGGACAAGCACGGGCTGCCCATCCTGGAGGACTGCGCCCAGTCCCACGGCGCGCGCCACAACGGTCGGCTGGCCGGTACGTTCGGCAAGGCCGCGGCGTTCTCCTTCTACCCGACCAAGGTGCTGGGCGCCTACGGCGACGGCGGCGCTACCATCACCAACGACGACGAGACCGCCGCCCGGCTACGCCGGGTGCGCTACTACGGCATGGAGGACGTCTACTACGTCGTCGAGACCCCCGGCCACAACAGCCGTCTCGACGATGTGCAGGCCGAGATCCTGCGCCGCAAGCTGGGCCGCCTGGACTCCTACGTGGAGGGGCGCCGCGCGGTCGGCCGCCGCTACGAAGAGGCGCTCACCGACACCGACCTGATCTTCCCCCGTGTCGAAGACGGCAACGATCACGTCTACTACGTTTACGTGGTGCGCCACCCCGAGCGCGACCGGATCACCGAGGGCCTGAAGGAGAAGGGGATCTCCCTCAACATCAGCTACCCGTGGCCGGTGCACACCATGACGGGGTTCGCCAAGCTCGGCTACAAAACCGGCTCGCTCCCGGTCACCGAGGCGCTCGCCAAGCAGATCTTCTCGCTGCCGATGTACCCGTCGCTGCCGCGCGACCGGCAGGACTACGTCATCGAGTCGCTGCGTGAGGTCCTGAAGAACCTGTGACCGACCCCTCTGAGTTCGGTCCGGCTCTCGATCCCAGGAGGAGCGCCGAAGTAAGGGCGCGTCCAGGAACACCCGATTCCTGGACGCGTCTTGCCGTTGCGCGCGTTCAAACGGTTGTTACGCGGCGTGGGTCCGAAGCTGAGTACCTCACGGGCAGCTGGGTCTCGGGCCAGGTCGACGACGTCAATCTCCAGCTCACCGTGCTGCCGCGCCTGGTCGGTGATCCATTCGGTTCGAGCTCCGTATCACCACACGTGCTTGGCTTCGCGCCTGTCTGGGGTGCCACGCCACGACAGGCAGGGCCGATCGTGCGGATCCGTCCCGGAGATGGAGGGCGCCCCACGCGACGACGCGGGGGCGCCCGGTCGGTTATGAGGGGGAGGTGGGGAGCCGGTTCACATGGTCGAGAAAAGCGCGTGGCGTGACCAGGTCCGGGATGGACTCATCCTCCACGCGGATCCCGTACTCCTGCTGAATGCGGGCAGCCGCCTCCAGAATCGCGATCGAGTCGTACTCGAGTTCATCGAACGTCGTGTCCAGGACCGTTTCGTCCCACTGAAACTTCTCGGATTCGCCCGCACACTCGCGCAGAATTCTTCCCAAGTCGTCGCTGGTGAGCTTCTGCATGGTTCTCTCCTTAGTTTTCTTCTGATCGGTACCGTCCGCTACGCGTCAGCGCGCACCACCATCGCCGAGTTGAAACCTCCGTAGCCCCGCGCCAGGATCAGTGCGGTCGTCAGCTCGTGTTCTCTCGGCCTCCCCAGTACAAGGTCGATATTGCACTCCGGCGAAAGTTCGGTGACGTTGGCTGTCGGGGGGATCACGTTGCTGTCGAGGGCGAGGAACGCGGTGGCGAGATCGAGCGCGGAGCCGCCGGAGTACAGGCGGCCGGTCATCGTCTTGGGAACAGTGACGGGAACCGGGCCGGAGGAGCGTGTGCCGAAGACGCGCTCTATCGCCGTCGCCTCGTCGCGATCACCGGTGGGGAGTCCCGCACCGTCCGCAAACACCACATCGATGTCGACGGGGGAGACATCGGCGTCGGCGAGCGCTGTCTCGATGGCCCGCCGCAGCCCTGGCTCCCGACCGGACCCGGGCCTGGGATCGAAGGTGGCACCGTATCCGGCGATCCGGCCGTAGACACGGCACCCCCGCTCCCGTGCGGACGCGGCGTCCTCAAGAATGAGGATTGCCCCGCCCTCCCCCGGCACGTAACCGCAAGCGTTCACGTCGAACGGCAGGTAGGCGCGGTGCGGATCCTCCTGTGTGCTGAGGCGGCCGTGGGACAGCTGCGCGACCCAGCCCCACGGGCACAGGGAAGCGTCGACACCACCGGTGACGAGGAGGCCGGTTCCGTGCCATATCTGGCGACGGGCCTGGGCCACCGCGTCGAGTCCGCCGGCCTGTTCGGTCACCACGACACCACCCGGCCCCTGGAGCCCGTGCCGGATGGATATCTGGCCGGTGTTGACCGCGTAGAACCAGGCGAACGACTGGTAGGCGCTGACGTATTCGGGACCTTTGCTCCAGAGTTTTTCCAGCTCGCCCTGACCGAACTCGAAGCCTCCGGCGGAGCTGGCGGTGACGGTTCCCTTCCCGAACTCCGGGCGCGACTCCAATTGCACATCGGCGTCGTTGAGGGCCCATTCGGCGGCTAGGAGCGCGAGGCGCGTCACGCGGTCCGTCTGCGGGATGAGCCGGTTCGGCAGGAGCCGCTCCACGTCGACGTTGGTGACCTCGCCCGCGAGCCGTACGGGATAGTCCGATGCGTCGAACCGGCTGATGGGTCCGATTCCGACGTCGCAGTTGAGTGTCGCCGACCAGAAGTCGTCCGCTCCCACCCCGTTCGGGGCGATGATTCCGATGCCGGTGACCACCGTCGCGCCCATCAGGACATCCGCCCGGCGTCGGTCAGCACCATCGCGCTCTGGAAGCCGCCGAACCCGCTGCCGACGCTCACCACCGCGTCAGTCCGCCAATCCCGGCTCTCCAGGGGAATGTAGTCGAGATCGCATTCCGGATCGTCCTCATGCAGGTTGGCCGTTGGCGGGACGGTGTTGTGCTGAATCGCGAGTACCGAGGCCGCGATCTCGATGGAGCCGATCGCTCCCAGTGAGTGGCCGACCATCGACTTGATCGAACTCACCGGTGTCCGGTAGGCATGCTCACCGAAGCTCCGCTTGAACGCGGCCGTCTCGTGCCGGTCGTTCTGCTTCGTCCCGGACCCGTGGGCGTTGATGTAGTCGATATCCGCCGGATCCAGACGAGCCTCGTCGAGGGCGGTCCCGATCGCTTCGGACATCTCTCTCCCGTCGGGCCGCAGACCGGTCATGTGGAAGGCGTTGCTCCGTGTCGCGAATCCCGCGACCTCGGCGTAGATGTGAGCGTGGCGGCGCCGCGCGTGCTCACGCTCCTCCAGCACGAACATGGCCGCGCCCTCTCCGAGGACGAACCCGTCCCTTCCTCGGTCGAACGGGCGTGAGGCATGCTCCGGGGCGTGGTTGCGGGGGGTAGTCGCCTTGATCGCGTCGAAGCATGCGACGGTGATCGGGGAAATGGGCGCGTCCGTGGCGCCCGCGATCATGATGTCCGCCGACCCCTCGCGGATCACGTCGCAGGCATGACCCACCGCGTCCAAGCCGGAGGTGCACCCGGTTGATATGACGGTCGCGGGTCCCTCCGCGCCCACGCGCCACGCCACCTCCCTCGCGATCGAGCCCGGGACGAGGTAGTCGAACAGGTGGGGAACGGCGTAGGCCGGGTCGACCAGCCAGCGCCGGCCGGCGTCGCTGACCACGGAGTACTCCCGCTCCAGGCTCATCGTGCAGCCGACGGCAGTCCCCACACTGGTCCCGGTCCGGTGGTGGAGTGCGGAGTCGATCTCCAGGCCGCTATCCGAGAGGCACTCGTCCGCGCACACGACGGCGAACTGTGCGGCGCGATCCATTCGGCGGATCTCCGGAGGGCTCAGACCCTGCTCCACCGGGTCGAAGTCGCATTCCGCGGCCACCTGCGATCTGTAGGGCGTGGGGTCGAAGAAGGAGATGGTGCGTGTGGCGGTCCGGCCGGCGCTGATGAGCTCCCAGAAGTTCTTTACTCCGATTCCACCTGGAACCACAGCTCCCATTCCGGTTATGACGACCCTGCGTTCTCGGTCCAAAGCCATAAGGGAATCCGTTCATTGTGACAGCTGGGCAGTGCAACACAATTAAGGAAGGTGTCCAGAGTGGAAGAAACCATGTCGCGCTCGAACGACGATTGAGTGATCCTGGAATCCACCGACCGCTGCGGAACTCTGCCTGATCACGGGGTAGGGTCAGCGGGTCACCACGCACCGTGAAACCGTTCGCCCAACTCCGGAACCCGATGCGGCCGTTTGTGGTCCCCTAATCCGGTCGGCCTGCATCGTGGACGTCGTTCCCCGTCCTCGAGGGGATTTCTAGGAGCGCCCGATGGCCGCTATGTCCAATACGGATATGCTGCTCGAATCCACCCCGCGGATCCCCTCCTCATCGTTGAGGATCTCTACATGAAGCCGTTTGATCTCGGCTGACGGATCCAGTCCGAGATCGCTGTTCAGCTTGTACCGAAGGCGCTGGTACACGTGCAGCGCCTCGCCTCTTCGGCCGGCCCGGGCCAGGGCGCACATGAGCTGACCGTAGAACCACTCATTGAGTGGGTGGTGCTCCGTTAGGCTGCGGAGTTCGGAGATCACCTCATGGTTCCGCCCCAGACGCATTTCGGCAGCGATCTTGAGCTGCAGTGTTTCGATTTTGAGCTCTTCCAGAAGAACCGCATGGCTGTGCAGACGGCGTCCACGGGTGACGTTCTCCATGAATTCTCCCTGCCACAGGGAGAGGGCGGAGGCGAACCTGTCCTGTGCATCCGCGTATCGTCCGTCGTCGAAGAGGGCACGGCCTTCTCGCGCGCTCTTTTCGAAGCCAGTCGCGTCGATTCGATCCAGCGGTATTCTTAGCTTATATCCGGGGGCGTGAGTGATGAGTATGTCTCCGATGTTCTCGTCGGGAAACTCTCGTTTGAACGCCTTTCTGAGCTGATATATATAGGTTTGCAGTGTTGTGGTGACACTGCGCGGTGGATCGTTCTTCCATAGCTCGTCGATTATGGCTTCGGTTCCGACGACGGTGTTGGCGTTCACCAGCAATAGCGCCAGCACCTGACGCATCTTGGACCCGCCGGGCGAGTAGCTGTTCTGCTCGCTGATAACTTCCAGCGTTCCGAGCGTCTGATATCTCATCTTTTCCATCCAGGGAAGCCTGTGGCCTAGGGGATTGTTCACCACTTCAATCATATTTGTGAAGACAGTCGAGGTGTCAATGTTCTCTATGTCCACACTTGGACGTGGGGATCGTTGGACAACCCCCTTCTCATGTGATAAAAAATCGCACCCTATGAATCAGTGATCACGGGCGCGCTGAGATATTTGATCTGTCTGCCGGCGGTCGCATGAATTGCGCATGCACTACGGGGGGCTTGTTCCGCCTATCGATGATTCTCGAGAACCGGATGTCCGAAATTTATCGGATTCGACATCGGGACGTGGGCGTCGGGCGCCGTATCGTCGAACCCTGGCTCAGGGCGGAGTTCCGATATCCCAAGCGTTCCCGGGGTGGTGTGCGCACGGCCCGAGCACCCCGTGGTCTCGGCGTGGAACGCCGAGACGGGAATTCGCTGCGGTGGTTACACCACTCCGGTGTTCCGTGGGGTACGCGTCCTCCCGCACCCCCGTGGCCTTAGCTGTGTCGCACTCCAGCCCCCTCTGCCCTGGTCGGGTGTGACCCGGAACCCCCGAACCCAACTAGCTTCGCATTGGAAATAACCTACCCATGGAACCTAATGTTTGCGACTTCGTCGTCGATGTCAAGAGGCTTGGGGCGTCCCGTACGGCGGCTCCACAGGCAAAGCCGCATGACCTCGGTCGATCGGCATTGGATGTCCGGTGCGCCGGGGAGAACCCATGGCGCATGCGGGGCATCGGTCGAGGGCATGCGCCATCCCCGTGAGAGGCGCTCACCGAGGAAGGGCGGGGTCACCCCGCGGTCATCGTCGACAGCCGCGTCCTCGACTCATTCTCGAGCAGCCGCAGAAGATAGTCTCCGTACCCGCTCTTGCGCAGCGGTTCGGCCAGCTTCCGAAGTCGATCGTCGTCGATGAACCCCTGCCGCCAGGCGACCTCCTCGACGCAGCCGATCTTCATGCCCTGTCGCTCTTCGACTACGCGGACGAACTCCGCTGCTTGCACCAGGGACGAGAACGTTCCGGTGTCGAGCCAGGCGCTTCCGCGTTCCAGGACGGTGACTTCCAGCAGCCCCTCGCGCAGGTAGGCCGCGTTGACGTCGGAGACCTCCAGCTCTCCCCGCTCACTTGGGCGTAGACCATGGGCGATTTCTACGACCCGCGCGTCATAAAAGTACAGTCCGGGAACCGCATAGTTCGATTTCGGCTGGGCGGGCTTTTCCTCGACGGAAAGGACGCGGTGCTCGCTGTCGAGCTCGACGACTCCGTATTCCGTGGGGTTGGCGACCGTATAGGCGAAGATACGCCCGCCTTTCCAGGCGGTGTGCGTGCGCAGCTGCTGGCCGAGGCCGGAGCCGAAGAAGATGTTGTCGCCCAGGATGAGGGCGACCGGATCCCGGCCGATGAACTTCTCGCCCAGGATGAACGCGTGGGCGATGCCTTCGGGGCGGTCCTGGGAGACGTATTCCAGGGAGATGCCCAGGTGTGCGCCGTCGCCCAGCAGTTGCCGGAACCGTTCCTGCTCATCCGCGGCCGTGATTATGAGGATTTCCCTGATGCCGGCCATCATCAGGGTGGAAAGCGGGTAGTAGATCATCGGCTTGTCGAATACCGGCATCAACTGCTTGGAGGTTGCGCGTGTTATCGGCCACAAGCGCGACCCTGTGCCGCCGGCAAGAATGATTCCGCGCATGAGGTCCCCCTGTGATGGTAGATGGCGGAGTCGCCGGATGCCCTGACAGTGCGGTGTCCGCGCCGTGGCCGTGGGAGGTTCATCGTCGATGGCCGGTGGCGCGGGAGGTGGATGTGGAATGTGGTCGCACTGTGGTAAAGGCCGTTCAGCGGTCCACTCTGTGTCCCCGTTCTCGGACGTACTCAGCGTACGTCGCTCGCTCTGCTCAACCAAGTTCCCTGTGACGAGGCTCGCCCGTGGATTCTTCCCGCTGAATCAGTCAAATTTCATTGCTCCTACGAAATTATCGGTTTCCACGCTATAAGAACTGCTATGCTAACAAGACGTGTTGTTGTCTACCAGGCCGCTGGCCTGGCGGTCTAGTCATGTTCGAGCGTATCTTGAGCGACGACCACGATTATTAAGAGAAATGAATTCCGTCGATAACGCCGGATCCCGACCCGCCGACGTGTTCCGGGGAGTCGGCACTGTTCCGCCATGAGGGGGTGGGTGGGGGCGCCGGTATCGGTGACGAATTCGGCGTGGAGCATCGTCTGGCGATCTTCGAATCGGTGATACTTGGTGTCATGCGGTTCGGGATCCTGGGCACGACCGAGGTGTGGGGTGGCGACGGAACCCCGGTCGCCACGGGTGGGGTTCGGCGGCGGGCGGTGTTAATCGTGCTGGCGTTGGAGGCCGGCCGCGTGGTCAGTACGGAACGCCTGATCGATGATGTCTACGGGGAGGCGCCCCCAGTAGGGGCCGCGAACGCCCTCCAGTCCCAGATCTCCCGACTGCGCGGCGCACTGCGCACCGCCGACGGCGGCGACCTTGTGGAGTCCCACCCGGGCGGGTACCGACTCGCGGTTGATCCTCTCGACGTCGACGCCTACCGGTTCGAATGGCTCGCCGCTGCGGGCCAGGACGCCTTGGTGACGGGTGACCATGCGCGTGCCTCTGCTCTGTTGGGCGAAGCTCTGTCCCTTTGGCGGGGGCCCGCCCTAGCCGATGTCGCCACCGCCCCCTTCGCCGCGGCTCCAGCCCACCGCCTGTCGGAACTGCGGTTGAGCGCAGTCGAGAACAGGATTGAGGCGCGGCTGGCGTGCGGAGCCAGTGCGGCGCTGGTGAGTGAGCTCGAGGAGCTCGTCGCGGCCTACCCGTTGCGCGAGCGGCTGCGCGGCCAGCTGATGCGTGCACTGCAGGCTGCGGGGCGCCAAGCCGAAGCACTGGTCGTGTTCGAGGAAGTCCGCACGCTGTTAGCGGAGGAGTTGGGTGTCGGTCCGTCCTCGGAGCTGTCCCGGATCCACCTGGCGATCCTGCGGGGCGAGCCCACCGAGGTAACCGAGGGCCCCGCCGGGCTCGATGAGTTGCCCCGCGCCGCGACCCTCGGCATGGCGGCGCCGCGCGACGTCGCTGCGTCCGGTGCGCGGCCGCCCCTCATGCAGACCATTCCCGCCCAACTCACCAGCTTCGTCGGGGCGGAGAGACAGCTGGCGGAGATCAGCGCCCTGCTCGGTGAGGCGCGCCTGGTCACGCTCACCGGTCCGGGCGGGGTCGGCAAGACCCGGCTCGCGGTCGAGGCGGCCCGGCGCGACGACAGCGAGGTCTGCTTCGTCGAGCTGTCCCTGATCGACGCGGGAAGCGACGTGCCCCAGGCGGTGCTGACGGCGTTGGGCCTGCGCGACTCCGGCCTGGTCGGATCGCTGGCACCAGACCGTCAGCCTCCCCCGGCCGATCCCACCGCGCGGCTGGCCGCGGCCCTGATGGAGCGCTCGCTTCTGCTCGTTCTCGACAACTGCGAACACGTCCTGGAGGATGCCGCACGGCTCGCGGGGCGGCTGCTCAGCGACTGCCCCGGCCTGCGGATTCTCGCCACCAGCCAGGAGACGCTGGGGATCACGGGGGAGACCCTATGGCCGGTGTCGCCGCTTCCCCTGCCCCCGGTCGGCTGCTGTCCCCAGGAGGCGCTCAACTTTTCCGCGGTGCGTCTGTTCGCCGACCGCGCGGCCGCGGCTCGGCCCGGGTTCGCCGTGACCGCCGACAACGTTGGGGAGATCGTCGCCGTCTGCCGTGCGCTCGACGGCCTGCCACTCGCGATCGAGCTCGCCGCCGCTCGTCTGCGTGCCCTGCCTCTGGCCGAGATCGCCGGTCGGCTGGACGACCGCTTCGCCCTGCTGGCGCGCGGCAACCGCATGGCCCAGCCCAAGCACCAGACGCTGCGCGCGGTTGTGGCGTGGAGCTGGAGCCTGTTGGACGAGACCGAGCAGCGGCTTGCCCGACGCTTCACCGTCTTCACCGGCGGCGCCACCCTCGCGGCCGTCCGCGCGGTGTGCGGAGACAGCGACGAAGTCGCGGACGCGCTCTCGGGCCTGGTGGAGAAGTCCCTCGTCGAAGCGTTGGACGGCGGGCGGCGCTACCGGATGCTGGCGACGATCCGGGCGTACGGCGACGAGCACCTCGCCGAGGCCGGTGAGCAGGAGGGCGTCCAACGCGCACACGCCGCCTACTTCCTCGACCTCGCCCAGGCCGCCGATCCGCATCTCCGCAATGCATCGCAGCTGGAATGGCTGCCGCTCCTGTCCGCCGAGCACGACAACCTGCACGCCGCCCTGCGCTGGGCCGTGGAGCACGACACCACCATGGCGCTGCGGCTGCTGGCCGCCCTATCCGTGTACTGGTGGTTGCGCGGACGGCACAACGAGGGGGCTTCCCTTGCCGGTGCGCTGCTGCGGCGGATCGGCTTCCAAGCGCCGGAGGAGCTGGTGGAGGAGTACGTGCTGTGCGTGGTCAACGCGATGTCGGACGTGTCCGGCGTCGGGCGGCCTGAACCGTATCTGGACCGGGCCGAGGAGATTGTGGCGGGGCTCGACGCCCCACTGCGCTGGCCGCTGCTCGCGATGCTCTGGCCCACGACCGCCGGACAGGCCGGACGCGGATCCGCCGGTATCCGGCCGTTCCTGGACCGCTGCCAGGCGAGCGCGGATCCATGGGTTCGCGCCGTGGCTCAGCTCGTGCTCGGCTACCTGCAGTTCTACCAGGGGGATCCGGGGCGGGCCGGGTCCGCGTTCACCAGTGGGCTCGCCGCCTTCCAGTCGCTGGGCGACCACTGGGGATCGGTCCAGGCCCTGGCGGGGCTGAGCGCGATCGCGGCCTGGCAGGGCGACCTGACACGCACGCTCACGCTCACGGACGAAGCCCTCGTCCTCACCGAGCAGCTCGGCGCCGCCGAGGACGGCGCGGATCTGGTGCGCCTGCGCGCCGAAGGACTGCTGCGCGGGGGTGACCTCGACGGGGCGCGCGCCTCCTTCGAACGGGCCACCGAGATCGCGCGGCAGAACTCGGCGCGAGAGGTCCTGGTCTCGGCCCAGTGCGGTCTGGGGACGGTGGCCCGGCTGAGGGGGGACCACGCGGAGGCGCGGCGGTGCGGTGAGGCGTCGGTCGCGGGAATCGCCGACGGAGCGGCCGGGGGCGGGGCCGTCCGGATGCAGGCGGCTCTGATCGAACTGGGGCGCCTGGCTGAGGCTGAGGGAGACACCGACCAGGCCCGCGCGTGCTATCGCCGGGCCCTCGTCGGGGACATGTCGTCCTGGCATCTGCCCCAGGTGACGCTCGCCGCCGAGGCGCTGGCGGACGTCGCGCTGCTGGACGGTGACGCGGAGCATGCCGCCCTGCTGTTGGGGGCGAGTGCCGCGGTTCGGGGCGGACGGGATGTCGGGTGCGGGGACGTGGCGCGGGTGGCCAATGCCGCGCGCGCGATGATCGGCGCGGAGGTCTTTAGCGCGGCCTACGTTCGGGGGAGCCGTCTGTCGCGTGAGGAGGTGTTCACCGAGCTCGGCGCGGCGATCGCGGATCTCGGTGGATGAGCGGTCAGACGACGGTGCGTGCGCGGTCAGGTCGCGGTGCTGGCGTGGTCAGGGTCGCGCCGGACCCTGGTGGCCATGAAGTCCACGAACCAGTCGACACAATACGCGCCTCTGGCGGGACGCAGGGAGTGGGCCGGTCTCGCCGTCCTGATGCTCCCGGTACTGCTCATCGCGATGAGCGTGACCATTCTCAACTTCGCCCTGCCGCGCCTCAGCGCGGAGCTGGAACCGAGCAGTGCCCAGCTGTTGTGGATCATGGACATCTACACGTTCCTGCTGGCCGGTCTGCTCGTCACGATGGGGACGCTCGGTGACCGGATCGGTCGTCGGCGGCTCCTGATGCTGGGGGCGGTCGCCTTCGGCATCGCGTCGCTCGCCTCGGCGTTCGCCACCAGTCCTGAGATGCTCATCGCCTCCCGTGCGCTGCTCGGAATCGGCGGTGCCACACTGATGCCGGCCACGCTGGCCCTGATCCGCAACATGTTCGTCGTGCCACGGCAGCGTCAGCTGGCCATCGGGCTGTGGACGGCGGGGTTCATCGCCGGAACAGCGGTCGGCCCGTTGGCGGGCGGCATCCTGCTGGAGTTCTTCTGGTGGGGTTCGGTGTTCCTCGTCAACGTGCCCATCATGCTATTGCTTCTCGTCGCGGGGCCGATCCTGCTGCCGGAGTACCGGGATCCCAACGCGGGCCGGTTCGACCTGGTCAGCGCGGCACTCTCGCTGGCCGCGGTGCTCCCGGTGATCTATGGGGTGAAGAAGCTCTCCGAGGACGGCTTTGGATGGTCGCCGGTGGTGGCCATCGTGGTCGGCCTGGCGATTGGGGGCTGGGTCGTGCTGCGGCAGCTCCGGCTTCCCGACCCGCTGATCGACGTGCGGCTCTTCCGCAGCTCCGCCTTTAGCGCGTCCCTGATCACGGTGATGCTTGGGGTTTTCGCGCTGGTCGGGTTCATGCTCTTCGTGTCGCAGTACCTGCAGCTGGTGCTCGGGCTGCGGCCCATCATGGCCGGGGTGTGGATGCTGCCGATGGTGACCATGTCCGCGGTGGGCTCGGTCCTGTCGGTCGTGCTCGCGGGACGCATTCGCCCCGCGTACGTCGTCGGCGGCGCGCTGCTGATCGGTGCCGCCGGTATGACGCTGCTGACCAGGATCGGGCCGGACACGCCGATCGCGCTTCTGCTCGTCGGGGTGGGCATGGTCGGCGCCGGAATGGGGTCGATCGCCGCGCTGTGCACTGACCTCGTGGTGGCGAGTGCCCCGTCGGAGCGGGCCGGAGCCGCCTCCTCGCTGTCGGAGACCGCCGGGGAACTGGGCGGCGCGCTCGGAATCGCGATCATGGGCAGCATCGGCATGGCCATCTACCGGGCCGACATGATGGCGGGCGCACCTGCCGACGTGCCCGACGAGGTCGTCGACGCCGCCCACGAGACCCTGCCCGGGGCTGTGGCCGTGGCGGAGCGACTCCCGGAGGCGTTGGCGACGCCACTTCTCGACGTCGCCTTCCAGGCGTTCACCGACGGGATGCGGATGGCCGCGGGCAGCGCGGCGGTGATCCTTGCCGCCGCCGCGGTCATGGTGCTGTTCACGCTCCGCCATGTCCCGGTGGGCGGGGTCTCCGGCCACGGGCCGGGGGACGACACGGAGTCGGCGGGCGAAGGCTCGGATGACACCGCGATCGAGGCCGTCGGCGACGGCGATTCGGCTCCGCCGACGGCGCCTGACAC
Source organism: Nocardiopsis rhodophaea (assembly GCF_039530945.1). Classification (NCBI taxonomy): domain Bacteria; kingdom Bacillati; phylum Actinomycetota; class Actinomycetes; order Streptosporangiales; family Nocardiopsidaceae; genus Nocardiopsis; species Nocardiopsis rhodophaea. The sequence goes on along the minus strand of NZ_BAAAPC010000020.1, from coordinate 18,947 downwards.
CGCGAGTCGGCCCTAGCGCCCTGGTGGGGCGGTTCGAACCCGAGGGAAAGCGGCGCGCCCAGGAGGCCTCGCCTTTCCCCGTTCCACATAGATGACGGTCCAGCGGGTCGTGGGGGCGCGCGATTCGGCGCCCCTCGACACAGTGACAGAACGAAAAGGGGACTGACATGAAGATCTTGGTGACGGGTGCGACCGGAACCGTTGGCCGGGCCCTAGTCGACCGATTGCTGGAGTCGGGGCAGCAGGTGCGCGCGCTGACCCGGGACGCCCGGAACGCGAGCCACCGTCTGCCTCCGGAAGCCGAGGTCAGCGAGGGAAACTTCGACGATCCGGGGTCGCTGCGCGCGGCTCTGGAGGGCGTGGACCGCATGTACCTGTTCTCCGACGCCGGGACGGTGCACAACGTCATGACCGCGGTCAAGGAGGCCGGGCTCGACCGCATGGCGGTCCTGACCTCGGCCGTCGATAGTGGGGAGATTCCCGACAGCGATGCGCGGAACCCTGTAAAGGAGCAGGTGCGGGAGTCCGGCGTCGACTGGACCTTCCTGGAGCCGGGGCCGTTCGCCATGAACGCGCGGGACTGGTGGGCCTACCCCATCCGGGAGTTCGGTGTGGTCCGCTGGGTCTACCCGGAGTCCCGCCTCGCTTCGATCCACGAAGCCGATGTGGCGGACGCCGCCGCGGTGGCGCTGCTGGAGGACGACCACGTCGGCCGCGAGTACACTCTCAGCGGGCCGGAGGCGCTGACCCAGGCTGAACAGGTCGAGGTGATCGGCCGCGTGATCGGCCGAGACCTCGTGTTCCAGGAGATCGGTGAGGACGAGGCGAAGACCATGCTGGCGCGCCACGGCGTGCCCGCGGTGATCTGCGACTGGCTGATGACCACCCTCGCTTCGCTGGTCGGCGCACCCGCGGAGGTCGATGACTCGGTCGAGCGGATCACCGGTCGGCCGGGACGAACCTTCGAACAGTGGGTGGCCGACCATGCCGACATCTTCCGCGCACCAGCCTGACGACAGTCGGTTCCGGAGCCGGTTCGGACATCGTTGAGCGGACAAACGGCATGTCCCGCCCCGGCGATTCGCGCTCGGCGGAGGTTCGCCATGAGGCGGGGCATGCCGGCGTGGCCCGCGCGGCCCCTGCCTCGCGGGCCACCGTGGATGGGGCCCGGTGGACGTGGGAGGGATGCCGACGGTGCGGGCGAGTCACTGCCGGGCGCCGCGGGGCCGCGCCTGCTGGAGCTCCTCGGTGGCCTTGCGGAGTTCCGTGGTCGCACGGCAGAGGAAGTCCAGCAGGACGGCCCGTTGATCCTCGGGATAGCCGGAGATCAGGCCGTCCATGCGCTTCGCCGTGGGCGCGAAGAGGTCCGCCTTCTTCCCGACATGGGATGACGCCTGGTCGGAGACGGTCAGCCACACGCGGCGCCGATCCTCCTCGTCGGGCGTGCGCTCCACGAGCCCGATGCGGGCGAGGCGGTCGATCAGCTTGGTGATGGCGCCGGTGGTTAGGGACGTGCGCCGGGCCAGCTCGCTCGGCGTCGCGCGACCGTCGAGATCCAGCAAGTTGAGGACATAGAGATCGATGGGACGCAGCCCTGCTATCTCGGCTGTGACGTGGCCGTTGAGCATCATGGCCGAAACGAACTCGCGGAGGCGTCGGGCCTCGGTCTCCGAGAGTTCCCACCGGTTCATCGGCTCGTCTTCTCGCGGCATGCTCGCATCTCTTGCTATTGACTTCCAATAGGAAGATAACAACCATTGGAAGAAGTAAACTTTGGTGAGTAAAAGGGTACATCGCCACGTTAGTGGCCGACAGCGGTGCGGCGGACGCGAATCCGCGTGCGGCGCCGGAACGTCGTGCACGGAATCCGGTGTGCCGCACCGGCGGGTCGGCGTGGTCGGTGGCCCGGGGGAAGGGTGGTGACGATGACCGGTATCGAGGCGAAAGACATCTGCCGCCTGCAGTTCGCGGCCATGCGCAAGGGAGACCTCGCGGAGTTCCAGGAACACGTGCATCCCGAGGCGACCAACCACGAGGCGAAGGACGAACCACTCGCCTGTCGCGGCAAGGGCCCGGCGGCCTTCCACGCCACGGCTCTGATGCTGCGCCACGTGTTCGCGGACCTCGACTGGGAGGTCCACACGGTGGTCGTCGACGGCGACCTGACCGTCGCACACACGACGCTGCACGGCCGCCAGGTCGGCACGTTCTACGACTATGACGCGCGGGGCCGTGTCCGCTCGGCCTTTCCACCCACGGGACGGGGGTGTGCGGTCACACAGACCCACTGGTGGCGGATGGCCGACGGAGCCATGATCGAACACTGGGCCAACCGCGACGACCTCGGGATGGCGCAGCAGCTCGGTTGGATCCCGCCACGTCCTACGTACCTCGTGCGCATGGCGTTGGCCCTGCGCCAGGCCAGACGCTCCGAGGCCCGCAACGGCGGCCCGATCGCGCGCGGCCATATGTTCCGGTAGAGAGCACGCCTGGCGCGTCAGGGCGGAAACGCGGCCACCCCGAACCATGTGAACGACCGTGTCCCGTAGGTGCAGGTCCACCCTGCGGAACGTCCGGGGGATCCGTATCCGTCCGACGCGCCACTAGCCGGATTCGAGCGGCATTTCAGTGGCCGGGTCGAGGATTGTCCCGCTGCACGAGGAACGAGGAATGTGGTCGTTCCTCCCTATCCCGACCACCAATGAGTCCCGGCTCCTCGGGGTCGTCTAGGAGGAGTCGTCGGGACGGTGCCACCCCACTCCTGGAACCGGATCGGATGAGGTATGGAAGCCACACGACTCCCTGCGCTGAGCCGGGAATCACTGTTCGACATGATGCGGGCGTACAAGACCACCAGCCTGCTCCGCGCCGGCGTCGAACTCGGGGTGTTCCCTCACCTCGTCGAGCCGACCGGTGTCGAGTCCGTCGCCGCAGCCACCGGGACCGATCCTCGCGGCCTGCGCATCCTGCTCAACGCGTTGGCCGCCATCAAAGTCGTCGAGGCACGTGACAGGCGGTACCGCCTCGCCCCGGGAGCCGATGAGCTCCTGGTCCCGTCGAGCGGCGCGTACGTGGGAGACATGATCCACGTCTTCGCCAGCGACTGGGAGTGGGACGCGCTCAAGCGGTTGCCGGAAGCCGTACGCAAGGGAGGAACCGTCCTGGAGGAACAGGCCGAGACGCCGGGATACTCCTACTGGGAGGACTTCGCCGCCTACGCTCCGGTCGTCGCGCGGCCCACGGCAGGGGTCCTGGCCGACGCACTCGCCGCGTGGGCCGATGACCGCCCCGCCCTCGACCTCCTGGACATGGCCTGCGGCCACGGCGTGTACGGATGCACCGTGGCCCAGCGGTTCCCCCAGGCTGGGATCTGGGCGCTCGACTGGGAGAACGTCCTGCCGTTCGCTCAGGAGCAGGCGCGGCGCCTCGGGGTCGCAGATCGGATGAACGTGATCGCGGGCGACATGTTCGAGGTGCCCCTGGGTGGCCCGTACGACCTGGTCCTGATCACGAACGTGCTGCACCACTTCTCCGAAGAGCGGGCGACCGAGCTGCTCCAGCGCGCGCGGTCCGTGCTCAAGCCCGACGGTCGGCTGGGCCTCGTCGGCTTCACCACGAACGACACGTCACCGAAGGACGACCCCGCGCCCCACCTCTTCTCGGTGCTGATGCTGGCGTGGACGAGCGCGGGCGAAGTCCACTCGGAGGCGACGTATGAGCGGATGCTGACGTCGGCGGGTTTCGATGACGTGCGCACCCATGGTGTGCCGAGCTTGCCGTTCCGGGTCGTGACCGCGACGCCGTCGTGACACGCGCGGCCCTCCGTTCTTGATGGTGATCGAAGAATCGACGCATGAGACAGGAGTTCCCATGAGCGCTACCCCCCACCTTTGGAAGAAATACGACGCTGTGGTGATCGGAGGCGGTCCCGCCGGCAGTTCCTATGCGATGTCCCTCAGCCGTCGCGGGCACCGTGTCCTTCTCATGGAACGGACGAAGTTCCCGCGATTCCACATTGGGGAGTCGCTTCTCACAGCGACCGCCGACACTCTGGAGCACCTGGGTCTGTTGGATCGGATGAAGGCCGAGGGCTTCCCGGTGAAAAGGGGCGTGGAACTCACCGGGGACGACGGGAGCTTCCGGAGGATCGCCTTCTCCGACATCGGCGACGGCCACCGGGAGTGGACTCACCACGTCGAACGAGCGGATTTCGACAAGATCCTGCTCGACGCCGCTCGGGAGTCGGGCGTCGAGGTCATCGAGAACGCCCACGTCTCTGCGCCGCTCATGGCCGGTGAGCGCGTCGTGGGGGTGCGCTACAGGCAGGGCGGCGAGCACCACGAGGTCTCCGCGGAGTTCGTCGCGGACGCCAGTGGTCGCGCGGGGGTTCTCGCCCGGGCCTTCAAGCTGCGCAAGGTCAAGGACGAACTTCGGATGGCCGCCGTGTTCAAGCACTTCGGCGGCCTGGACGAGCGCCACAACCCGGCGGCCGAAGGCGACATCCAGCTGTGCAACCACAAGGATGGTTGGGTCTGGGGAATCCCCATACGCAAGGACGTGATCAGCGTCGGCGCCGTCACGCCGGTGGATATGCTGCGGGACAGCGACCCCGAAGATCTGTTCACGGAACACGTGAACCGGATCCCCCGCCTCCGGGCGCGGCTGACGGGCACAGAGGTCGTCCGAGAACTCACAGGGGAGACCGACTACGCCTACTACGCGGACCGGTTGACGGGGCCCGGCTACTTCATCGTCGGTGACGCCGGTTGTTTCACCGACCCGATCTTCTCCGGGGGGGTCTTCCTCGCCCTCATCGGTGGCGTCCGTGCCGCGGAACAGACTTCGAAGTGCTTGAAAGGGGAGGCGGAGGAAGCCTCCGCGCGCAAGTACTACGAGGACTTCTACAAGACGGGATTCGAGACCTACCACCGCCTCATTCGCGCGTTCTACGACAACAACTACCTCATCACGAACTACGTACAGGACATGTTCGCCCAGGGGATGCACCCGAGGTGGGTCACCCGCACGCTCAACGGCGATTTCTGGAGCGAGGACAACATCCTCGTCAACCGGATGCGGACCGAAAAGAAGTGGAAGCTCTTCGAGGACTTCGACCCCGTCTACCGCCCCCTGTTCATGGACGGCGACTAGTGGCCCGCTTCGTCGAACCCGACAAGGCAAGAGGATGAGAATGCGCGTATTGTTCAGTGCCGTATTACAGCCCTCCCACTACTTCCCGCTGGTGCCCCTCGGATGGGCGCTGCGTGGGGCGGGCCATGAGGTTCGCGTGGCGCACCAGCCTGCCCTGACCCGCTACGTGCGGGAGTCGGGGCTGGCGTCGGTCGTCGTGGGGTCCGACATGCGGATCGACCCGAAGCTTCGCGGAAAGGCCAAGGAGTCGCAGGACTCCTGGGAACGACACGGCAGAGGAGCCGGGACCTCCGGGAACGCGTCCCGCCGACCGGCGCAGGAGGGGCAGAACCATCACAACCGCATCGCGTTCTCCCTCTTCGCCGACGCGACGGAGCGTATGGCACCGGATCTCATCGACTTCGCCCGGTACTGGAAACCCGATCTCATCGTCTTCGACTGGCAGTGCTACGCGGCGCACCTGGCCGCCGAGGTACTTGGTATACCGAGCGTCCGTCACCAGTCCGCTGGTCCGGACTACGCGGCCGGCATCGCCGGATGGCGGGACCTGGAAAAGGAGACCCTAGGCGACATCTACCGGAAGCACGGGATCGATGGCGTGGAGCCCGAAGGCAGGTTCACGATCGATCCGTGTCCGCCGTCGCTCCAGTACGAGCTCCCGTCGGCTCGCCGCTACCTGCCCACCCGGTTCGTGCCGTACAACGGCAACGGGCGGGTGGAGGACTGGATGTGGCAGAGGTCGTGGAAACCGCGGGTGGCCCTGACCGTGGGCGGCGCGTACTTCTGGATGATGGGAAGCCTGGATCCGGTCCGTCGGTTCATCGACCTCCTGGCCAACCGTGACGTGGAGATCATCGCCCCGGTTCCGCAGGGCGGGGCGGAAACCCTCGGCGATGTCGGTCTCGACGTGCGGATCGTGGAGAACCTTCCGCTGGAGCTGTTCCTTCCCAGCTGCGACCTGATCATCAACCACGGCGGCTCGGGGACGGTGGGCACCGCGGTTGCCAACGGCGTCCCGCAGATCATCAGCCCGCCGACATCGATGGGGGATCCGCCCTTCCACAACGCCGAGCGGATCGCTGGGGCCGGGGCCGGGGCGGAGGTCGACATCTTCACCGATTCGACCGAGGAGGTGCGCGCAGCGGTCGAGGCGGTGATCACCACGTCCTCCTATCGTGCGGCCGCGGGAAGGCTCGCTGTGGAGGTGCTGACCCGGCCCGCCCCCGCCGCGCTGGTCGGCGATCTCGAGGATGCCGCTCTCGGATAGTGGACGGAACAGCAGAAGGGAACGGTGACGTGGGCGCGGGCGGCGCGATCTACGACTACGGGGACATCTACGACCTCATCTACAAGGGCGGGGGGAAGGACTACGGGTTCGAAGCCTCGACGGTCGCTCACCACATACGAAAGAGAAATCCCGGGGCGGACAGCGTCCTCGACGTCGGCTGCGGCACTGGGGGGCACCTCGGGTACCTGGCCAATGAGTTCTCGCACGTGGAGGGGATCGACTACACGGAGGGAATGCTGGCGGAATGCCGGAAGAACCTACCGGAGATCCCCGTCCACATGGCGGACATGCGGGACTTCCGGCTCGAGCGCCGGTTCGACGCCGTCGTCTCCCTTTTCAACGTCGTGGGGAACGTGGCCGACCGGGACGAGCTGGACGCGACCCTGGCCTCGTTCACCCGCCACCTCGTGGCGGGCGGGGTCATCGTCGTCGAGCCCTGGTGGTTCGAGGAGAACTTCACCCCGGACCACATCGGCAGCAGTCTCACCACGGTCGGTGACACGACGGTCGCCCGCGTCTCCCACTCGGTCCGCGAGGGCAGAACGACCCGGATGGACGTCCACTGCGTCATCGGCGAACCCGGCAAGGGCGTCCGGCACTTCTCCTACGAGCACGTGATGGCGCTGTTCCGCCAGGAAGATTACGAGGCGGCCTTCACGCGGGCCGGCTGCTCGGTCGAGTACATCGAGGGCGCGTACCCCGGCCCCGGCCTCTTCGTCGGGGTCCGGCGCGGACGGGGAGGACGCGTGATGGGGTCGGACGCGCTGAGGACCCATGGGTCGTCGACGGGGCGGCGATGACGCCATGGGTGTGAAGCATCCGCTCGTGGTCCTTCTCGGGGCGACCGGGTTTCTGGGGTCCGCCGTGCTGCGGGAGTGCGCGCGGCGGCCCGTCCGGATCCGGGCCGTCGCGCGACGGCCCAGCGCGGTCCCGGCCGACGCCCGGGCCGAGATCGAGGTGCGGACCGCCGACCTGACCGAGCCGGGCGCGATGGCGGCGGCCGTCGCCGACGCCGACGTCATCATCCACACGGTCGCGTACATCGCCGGATCGTCGACCTGGCGGATCGGTGATGGAGACACGGCCGCCGAACGGGTCAACGTCGGACTCATGCGCGACCTCATCCGCGCCGTCGCCGCCCGGCCGGGTGCGGGGCCGCCGCCTGGCGTCCTGTTCGCCGGTGCGGTGACGCAGGTCGGTCGGGCGGGCAAGGAGGTGCTCGACGGCGCGGAGCCCGACCGGCCGGAGGGGGAGTACGACCGGCAGAAGCTGGCCGCGGAACGGCTGCTGCTGGCGGCCGACGCGGACGGCGTAGTGCGTGGCGCTTCCCTTCGCCTGCCCGCGGTATTCGGCTACGGTCCCCACTCCACCGCCCGCGACAAGGGCGTGGTGTCCACAATGGTGCGTCGTGCGCTATCTGGCGAGGCGCTCCCGCTGTGGCACGACGGCTCGGTGCGCCGGGATCTGCTCTACGTCGAGGACGCTGCCCGCGCGTTCGCCACCGGTATCGACCACATAGGGGCGCTCTCCGGCCGCCACTGGCTGCTCGGTACCGGCCGGAGCACGGCGTTGAAAGACGTGTTCACGCGGATCGCCGAGATGGTCGCTGAGTACTCGGGCGAGCCCCCTGTCGACGTCGTCCATGTCCAACCGCCGGACTACGCGGATGGCGGTGACTTCCGGAGCCTCACCATCGACTCCGCGGCGTTCAGAGCGGCTGCGGGCTGGCGGCCCCAAGTACCGCTGGACGCGGCTCTCCGCCGCACGGTCGCCTTCTGCGCGGCTGGGGCGGAGAGCCGACTCCCTTAGGCGCGATCGCGGCGGCAGGGCGAAGAACCTGCCGCCGCGGCGGTCGTGGTTCGCGATGGCCATGGTTGGGCGATGCGGTGGGTGACGAGCCCCCACCGGTCACGTCCGCACGGGTGAGGCGAGGGCTGTGTCCCGCGGCATGCGCTCACCGGGATCCGGTCAGAGGAAGATCCCCAGTGCCACGGCGTAGAGGATCGCGCCGACCTGTCCGCAGCCCACGCGGATGAAATGCCATGTCCGCCAGCGCATCCGCATCCTCTCCCAGTCGGGACGCGGGGCACGGGTGTCGATCGCGGCTATGGCGGTGTTCAGGGGGCCGAGCGCACCGAGAGATACGGCGAACACCCCGCCGAGTGAGACGGCGCCGAGTCCGTACATGGCCTGTACGGGGGGGGTGTCCAGAAGGAGGGCGAGGGCGGCGCCGCTGAGAATCGCGATTCCCGTGCACGTGGGCATGAGCTTGTCCATGCGATGCAGGACGAAGGCGTTCGTCCCCGGATAGCGTTCTGAGGACAGGCTCATCAGGAGCGGGAGTATCACGATCAGGCCGACGAGGAGTGCACCCGCCGCCATCGCGCTGGCGAGCGAAGATATCGAAATCAGGGCCTCGATCAATGGTGGCCTTCCTGATCTGGGCGGTCAGCTGAACCGTCCGGCATCACACGCACCCGCGACTCGCCCCTCACGTCCAGTTGCGGTGATAGAACTCGACGGCGCGCGAGTCCTGGATGCCCCGCCAGTCGCTGACGATCGGCTTCATGTGGGGGGCGAGCTTTCGGTTCAGCTCCTGGAACGAGGGATCCTGATGCAGCCGGGAGAGGTTATCGAAGACTTCCTGCTCTGATTGGATGAGATGCATGGTCATGCCCTGGTAGTGGAGCAGGGTCCGGCTGGTGACGCCGAGATCGACGGGAAGGTTCGACCTGTCGTGTTCGGCGAACAGCCGCGCCACGGTCTCCATACTTCCGGGATCCATCCTGCTGACCATCAGCATTCTGCTCGTCATTCAATCTCCACCTTTCATCCGGGCGAATGCCCGTCTCCTGCTTCTCGCATATCCGTCCTGGCCGACCTAGCGTTCCTCCGCGTTGGCCGCCGCGCGGGCGCGGCGCTCGATGTGCGAGCGGATGATGTCCATCTGCTCGCGGCCGACGCGGTTCAGTCGTGCGGTCATGGCGGCCTCGTCCACACGCGACGTCGACTTCACGGCGAAGTCCTGCATCCACCGCATCTCGACTCCACCGGCGACCTCGCGGTAGGTCCAGACGATGTTCATGTACTCGAACGGTCCGGTCTCGACACGGTGCGCGCGCACTGTTCGCGTCCGCTTGTCGGGGGTCCGTTCGGAGACCCAGCTCCACACCGTCCCGTCAGGGTCGGGATGGAGGGTGAGTCGGATGCGCAGAGTCTGGCCGCGACGCTCCAGGACCTCGGCCTCGGCGTATTCACTGAAGAGATGGGGCCATGACTCGACATCGTTCGTCATCTCCCAGACGAGATCCATGGGAGCGTCGATGACGACGGCGTTGTTCGTTGTGGCTGCCATGATCTGACCTCACTTCCGCGGTTCCGTGGCGCGATGCGATGTGATGTGAACGTTCAGCCCTGACCGCCGACCTTCGGCACCGGTGCCTCAGGATGGGGAAGTGGTTCGGTGTCCACGTGGCCGAGGTTCGGACGCGGTGCGAGCGGGCCGAGGTGGAAGACGAGCTTCGCCGCCTGAGTACCACCACACGACAGGCGGTGCCGGGTGCCGCGGCGCACCATCAGGGCGTCGTCGGCTTCCAGGCGCACATGCTCCCCGTCGAGCCGGACGTCGACCGCCCCCTCGCTGACGAAGAGGAATTCGTCGGAATAGGGGTGGTAATGCTCGGAGACGTACTCTCCGGGGCCTATCGTCAGCACGCCCATGAATCCGGCGGTCGCCCCCACGGATGCGGGGGTCAGAAGCACGCGGATCTCCCCTCCCTGGCGCCGAGTTGGTTCGACGTCTCCGTAGGCCACCTTCAGCGGCGCAGAATCACTCATTGACAGTCCACCTCACCGTCCGTGAAATCCGGCACCGATAATTTCGGGGCCGCAGGACTTCTCTGCGCCTAACGTGACAAGCGGTCCTCAAGACCGACTGAATCGCTGCTCGATTCCTGAGCGCGTGCGGGGTGGGCGCAGGTCGCCGACGTCCAGTGATATTCGATCAGGTTTCTAGGTGCTCCTGTGATGTTCGTTTTGCGCCCCTGAGTCTGCTCGGTGGTGGAACACGACCTGGAGGAAGAATGATCATCGACAGCTGCCGTGTCTGCGACAATCGTGAACTGATCACCGTCCTGGACCTCGGATCGCAGGCGGTCACCAGCGTTTTTCCCACCAGCAGGGAAGCGAGCGTCCCCATGTCCCCCCTCGAACTCGTCAAGTGTTCTCCGAGCGGCTGCGGCCTCGTCCAGCTCCGGCACACCGCCGACTTCGGAAGCATGTACGGGGAGCAGTACGGGTATCGCTCCGGTATCCGGGAATTCATGATCAAGCACCTGGCGGGCAAGGTCGCGGCGGTTACGGACCGGGTCGACCTCGAGCGCGGCGATATCGTGGTGGATATCGGAAGCAATGACGGTACGCTGCTGCACGCCTATCCGGATATCGGTCTCACATTGGTCGGTATCGACCCGAGCGGAGGAAAATTCCGCGAGCTCTACCCGGAGAATTCAGATCTGATCACTGACTTCTTCTCCCGCAAGGCCTACGCCGACGTGTACGGAGATCGGAAGGCGAAGATCGTCACCTCGATCGCGATGTTCTACGACCTTCCGCGCCCGTTGGAGTTCATGCAGGACGTCCACGACATCCTCGACGACGACGGGGTGTGGATGATTGAGCAGAGCTATATGCCGTCGATGCTGGAGACCACCGGTTATGACATCGTGTGCCACGAGCACCTGGAGTTCTACGCGCTGCAGCAGATCGAATGGATGGCGGAACGGGTCGGACTGGACGTCATCAGTGCCGAGGTCAACGACGTGTACGGCGGCAGCCTCTGCGTGATCCTGGCCAAGCGTCCGGAGCGCCACCGGGTGGACATGGAGAACATCGTCCGGCTGCGTGCTCGCGAGAGCCGACTCGGGCTGGACAGCTTGGCTCCCTACGAAGCCTTCGCTAAGCGCGTCCCCGAATATCGTGACCGCCTGCTGCGCTTCCTCGACGATTCGCGTAAGGCCGGGAAGCTGACCCTCGGCTATGGTGCGTCGACCAAGGGAAACGTGATTCTGCAGTACTGCGGCCTCACCGAGGACGACCTCCCGTGCATCGGTGAAGTCAGTCCGGAGAAGTCCGGTCGTTTCACCCCGGGTACGGGCATCCCCATCGTTTCTGAGGAGGAGGCCAAGTCCCGTCGCCCTGACCAGCTCCTGGTGCTTCCGTGGATCTATCGCAACGGGTTCATCGAGCGGGAGCGCGATTTCTTGGCCAACGGCGGGAATCTGGTGTTCCCGCTCCCCAAGATCGAGGTGGCCTGACGGAGAATCCCCACTGCCTCGCTTCTTCTTGGTGTCCGTCGCCCCCTCCGCCCGGTTCCGATAGCGGAGGGGGCGACGGTGTTACCCGTTGCCTTTGAGCAGGCTGTGCAGGCACGCCACGAGGGTGCGCGCCTCCACGTTCACGTAGTTGCTGTGACGCATCAGCAGCGACATCTCACGCAGGGTCATCCACCGGTGCTCTGGCCCGGCGTCCACGGTGCGGTCCTCCGTTGTCTCCACGACCAGGTAGCGGGTGCGGGCGTGGTGGAACCGGCCGCCCTCCTCCGACAGCAGCGTGTCGAAGCGGATCGCGGCCGGATCGGCGTTCAACGCGGCGTCCAGAAAACGGGGGCGCCGCTCCTCCGGAAGATGGGCGTGGTTGTCGACGGTGCACTGCACCGTCGGACCGAGCTCCAGAACATCCATGAGTCCGGGCTCGACATGGGCGTGCACCAGCACCTCCAGCACGCCCTCGACCCGCCGCACGAAGAACGCGGCCAGCCCGGTGCCCTTCGGATACAGCAGCGGCTGCGTCCACCGGCGGACCTCCCGCCCGCCGGTTGTGATGCCGACGCCGATGATCTCGAAGAACAGCCCGTCGGTGTGGCGGACGAGGCCATCGGCCAGTTCCCACCCTGTGACCTGGTTCAACGGGATGAGGTCGGCCCACATGTCGGTGTGTGTGCGGACGTCGGTGATCCACTGCAGCGTCCGCGCGAACCGCGCGTCGGAGGCCTCCGCCGTCGACCGGGCGACCGACGCGCGCAGGCCGCCGTCGTCCGCCCGCGGATCCGGTGCCCCCGTGGCGGGGTCGGCGGCCCGCATCGGCATGCACCCCATGACCGTGCGGCTGTCCATGTTGACCAGGTCGGGGTGGGTCAGCAGTAGGTGCAGCTGGCCCGCCGACACCCAGCAGAACTCGTCGAGGACCTCGACGTCCTCGGTGACCTCCACGACCATGTTGCGGTTGCGCTTCTGGTAGAACCACGTCCCCTGCTCCGACTGCAGCACGTCGGCGAGCACGCGGTGGCGACCGGCATCGCGGAAGTACTCCAGGTAGGGCACCGCACGCCCCTTGTGCACCCGCGTGTAGTTGCTGCGGGTGGCCTGCACTGTCGGGGAGAGCTGGACGCCGTTGAAATTGCCCGGCTCCACCTTGGCCTGCATCAGGCAGTGCGGGACCCCGTCGAACTCCTTGACCAGGATGCCGAGGATCCCGATCTCCGGCTGCCGGATGATCGGCTGGGTCCACCGCTCCACGGGACCGCCGGGTCGGTGCGCCCGCAGCCCCTCGATCGTGAAGAACCGACCGCTGTCATGCCCGACGTTGCCGGTGCCGGGGTCGATGTTCCACTGGTCGAGCTCGTCCAGGCGCATCTGGCGGACCTCGGTTTCGTCCTGCCGCCCGTATTCCTCCAGCCACCGCAGGAACTGCGGCAGCGGGGTGATGGAGTCGTGCGGGTCCAGCAGCGAGCGCGTCATGCGCGCGCCCGGATGGGCAGGGGCGGCCTCCGTGCCGATCACGGACGGGCCCTGAATCGTCATATGTCCTCACCGGTAACGTGCCGACCGGATGGCCGGGCGCGGTGCACGCGACCGGAGCGGTCACGTGCCTGTCGTGGTACGGATCCGCGCGCACATGTCCGCCAGGGACGTGCGCAATGAGGTGGAGGGCGCCCAGCCCAGCAGAGCACGGGCGCGGGTGATGTCGACCCGGGTCCAGTCCCCGCCCTTGCTGGTGACCTCGGCCGGGATCTCGACGATGTCCCCGGGGGTCCAACCCGGCCGCTTCGACCAGGGTGGTCAGCAACGTGCGCATGCTGACCGCCTCGCCGATGGCGTCGGCGCTGGCGGCACGGACGACGGCGTCGGCGACGTCGCGCACGTCCACGTAGTCGCGCTGGGCGTCGGCAATGGTCAGTTCGATGGGTGTGCCGGGGACAGTGCCGCACAACCGGGAGGTCAGAGAACCGAGGAAGCTGGCCGACTGGGCGCCCGGCCCGCACACGTTGACGACGCGCAGCACGGTCCCGTCGATCTGCACAGCCGCGGTCGCATCGAGCACGATGCGTGACCCGGCCAACTTAGTCCGCGCGTAGAGCGTGGTGGGTTCCGGCAGCCGCTTCTCATCGATGGAGACGCCGGAGGGCACGGGGCCATACTCGTGGACCGTGCCCACGTGCACGAGACGGGGGCGTCCTTCGAGACCGGCCACCGCTGTGACCAGGTTGTCGACGAGCGTGATGTGGGCGTCGCGCATCTCCTGTTCGGTCGCGCCCCAGCCGCCGCTCACGTTGACGACCACGTCGGGGTCATGTGCGGCGAGCGCCCGGCGGATCTCGGCGGGGTCGCTCGCGACGACGTCGAGGGGAACGATACGGGAGGCGGCGATGTCGTCCACGGCGGACCGGGCCACGCCGACGACATCGTGGCCGGCGGCCGTGAACGCGGCGCAGATGTGGCGGCCGAGGTTGCCCGTCGCCCCGATGACGACGCTGTGGTGGCCGTTGGCGGAGGAGGATTCCTGCTTCATATGTGTGGTCCGATCCCGAACGACGACGGACAGGGCGGGTGCGTGCTCAGGCGCCGTAGGTGGGCAGAAGCCCCTGTTCCTTGGCTTGTTCGAGGGTGGGGGCGGCCCTGTCGCGCTCCGAGATGATGGGGTCGATGTCGGTGGGCCACGGGATGCCGATGGCCGTGTCGAGTGGGTACACGGCGAGTTCGCGCTTGGGGTCGTAGCTGCTGGAGACCATGTAGGACATGACCGTGTCGTCCTCCAGCGCCACGAAGGCGTGCCCCAGCCCGATGGGGAAGTAGACGGCGCGGAAGGACTCCGGGTCGACCTGGACGATGTCGTAGGCGCCGAACGTCGGCGAGCCCACGCGAATGTCCACGACGATGTCGAGCGCGCGGCCGCGTGGGCAGTAGACGTACTTCGTCTGGCCGGGCGCAGCCGTGTAGTGGATCCCCCGGATGACACCGCGCTTGGACTTGCTGTGGTTGGTCTGGGCGACGTTGAACGGCTGCCCGACGGCCTCCAGGAACGTGGGCTCCTGGAACGGCGAGACGAAGAGGCCGCGCTCGTCGGGGAACGCGGTGGGGGTGAACTCGTAGGCTCCCTCAACGGCGAGCTCGCTGTACTTCATGCTGGTTGGCTTCTTCCTATGCCGTGAACGGTCGGATCGCGGTGCCTGACGTTGGGCGCGGTGCGGGCGCGATCGGGTCAGCCTCCGGCGGCGACGGCCGGGGCGGTCAGGGGGCGCCACCACTCAGGGTGGTCGCGGTACCAGGCGACGGTGGCGGCGAGCCCCTCGTCGAAGGGGACCTGGGGGGCGTAGCCGAGCTCGCTGGAGATCTTGGAGATGTCGACGGAGTAGCGCAGGTCGTGCCCCCTGCGGTCGGGGACGCGGCGCACCATCGACCAGTCGGTGCCCATGGCGTCGAGCAGGCGCGCGGTCAGCTCCTTGTTGCTGAGCTCGGTGCCGCCGCCGATGTTGTACACCTCGCCAGGGCGGCCCTTGTCGGCGACCAGTGCGATGCCGCGGCAGTGGTCGTCGACGTGCAGCCAGTCGCGGACGTTGGTCCCCTCGCCGTACAGCGGCACGGGCTCGCCGTCGATGAGGTTGCTGACGAACCGAGGGATGACCTTCTCGGGGTGCTGGTAGGGCCCGTAGTTGTTGGAGCACCGGGTCATACGGACGTCGATGCCGTGGGTGCGGTGGAAGGACCGGGCCAGCAGGTCCGAGGAGGCCTTGGACGCCGAGTAGGGGGAGTTCGGCTCCAACGGGCAGGTCTCCGGCCAGGAGCCCTCGCTGATCGAGCCGTACACCTCGTCGGTGGACACGTGCACGAAGGTGCCGACGCCGCTGTCGAGGGCGGCCTGCAGCAGCGTGTGCGTCCCCAGCACGTTGGTGGTGACGAACTCGCCGGACCCCTCGATCGATCGGTCGACGTGGGATTCCGCCGCGAAGTGCAGCACCAGGTCGGTCCCGGCCATCAGGTCGGTGACGAGCGCGCGGTCGGCGATGTCGCCCTGGACGAAGGTGAGTCGCGGGCGGTCAGCGACGGGCGCCAGGTTCTCCCGGTTGCCGGCGTAGGTGAGCTTGTCGAGCACGGTGACGTCGGCCCCGGCCTGCTCGGGGTAGTCGCCGTCGAGCAGGTGGCGAACGTAGTTGGAGCCGATGAACCCGGCCCCGCCGGTCACGAGGATGCGCATGGTGTGGTTTGCTCCTGCCTGGGTTCCGTTAGGCCTGGGTCAGCTCGGTCCGCCGGTCCACCGGCCGCTGCCGGAACTCCTCGGCGATGTTCATGACGTACTGGCCGTAGTCGGACTTGCCGATGGCGGCTCCGAGGTCGTAGCAGGACTCGGCATCGATGTAGCCCTTGCGCAGGGCGACCTCTTCGACGCAGGCGATCTGGACGCCCTGGCGTTCCTCCAGGACCCGCACGTACTGGCCGGCCTCCATGAGGGACTCGTGTGTGCCGGTGTCCGGCCAGGCGAACCCGCGCCCGAGGTCCACCAGCCGCGCGGTGCCGCGCTCCATGTACACGCGGTTGACGTCGGTGATCTCCAGCTTGCCGCGGGCGGAGGGCCGCAGGTTCTTGGAGATGTCAACGACGTCGTTGTCGTAGAAGTACAGCCCAGTAATCGCCCGGTTGGAGCGGGGGTTGGCGGGCTTCTCCTCGATGGATAGGAGCCGGCCCCCGCTGTCGGCCTCGCCCACGCCGTAGCGGGTGGGGTCCTTGACCTGGAAGCCGAAGAGGACTCACCCCTCGGTCAGCCGTGCTTCTTCTTCGAGAAGATCAGAGAAGGAATTTCCGTGGAAGATGTTGTCTCCGAGCGCCAGCGCCACGGTGTCGTCGCCGATGTGGTCGTCGCCGATGGTGAATGGCCTCGGGGATGCCATTGGGGTGGGCCTGCTCGGCGTAATCGATGTTCAGCCCCAGATGACCGCCGTCGCCGAGGAGCCGTCGGAACTGCGGAAGATCGTTGGGCGTGCTGATGACGAGGATGTCCCGCACGTCGGCCAGCATCAGGACGGACAGCGGATAGTAGATCATCGGTTTGTCGTGGACCGGGATCAGCTGCTTTGAGACGCCCAGGGTGACGGGGTGGAGCCGCGTTCCCGAGCCTCCCGCGAGGATGTTGCCCTTCACAATTCGACCACCAGACATCGGCAGACAACGAGCTGGACATGGGGATGGTGCTGCGCGCCTGTGCGGGCGGTCTCGGGGATTTCGGGCCGGAGCCGCACCGGGCCGGGCACAAGGCGCAACGATGCCGAATGTAGTCGCGGTATCGGGCCGAGGCCAGGGTCTGACCGGGATCTAGGGGTGGGGGCGGACCCTATTCAGGGGTTGGTGTGGTCACGGGCGAGTATCTTGACATCAACGTACGCCAATGCGATCACGCCACCGCGCGGCGTGACGAAACCGAACAAAGTTCTGATCGCGTTTATGGTGCGATTGTGATCATTTTGGACATTCTGTACGATTTTTGTGGCGCCGATCACGCTCGGAAGTTGAATACCGCGCGTATCCGCTCCGGTCAGGGGTGCCGCCAGGCGATTTAGGGGTTGAGCTGGCAGGAAGGGCTTCGTACGCTTTTCGCAGCAGCCAGTGCGCGGCTGTGGTTTTCGCGCTGTGGACGGTGGAGAAAGTCAGGTGTGGTCGATGCCCGCCTATTCATACGCTGCGCCCGGCTGTCGGCCCTGCCCGACAGCCTTCTGACCGCCCAACGGGTGGAGACGGTGCGCATGCTCGACGCCGCGCTCGCGGACCTCGACGAACTGCTCACCGGTCGGCCCGCGCCGAGCACCGGCGCCCCGGCCGACTCCGACGATCTGGCCAGAGTGCGCCTGCTGATCTCGGCCCTGGGCGTCACCACCACCGCGCACCTCATCGGCAACGCCGTCCTCGCTCTGCTCGATCACCCCGACCAGTGGGAACGGCTGCGGGAATCCCCCGGCCTCGCCGCCGCGGCGGTCCGCGAGTCCCTCCGCTACGACCCGCCCGTGCACGTGGAAGCGCGGGTCGCCCGGCAGGAGGTCGAGCTGGCCGGGCAGACGCTCCCCAAGGGCGCCCACGTGGCCGTGCTGACCGCCGCCATCGGCCGTGATCCCGCCCGCCACCCTGAACCGGACCGCTTCGACATCACTCGCGCGCACGCCGCGGCCCCGATCGCCTTCCCCGGCGGGCCGCACCACGATCCCATCGTCGCCCTGGCCACGCTCCAGGCGGAGGGCGCCCTGCGGACGCTGACCGAGCTCATGCCCCACCTCCGGCGCACGGCCCCAATCGTCTATCCCCGACGCCGACCCGTGAACCGCGGCCCGCTCGAAGTCCCCGCGTCCGCATCCTGAGCCGCCAGCCCGCCTTCACCAGTAAGGAAGTGCAACGATCCGATGCGTGTTCTTCTGACGTCATTCGCCATGAAATCGCACTACTTCAATCTGGTCCCGCTGGCCTGGGCGTTGACCGCCGCGGGCCACGAGGTGCGGGTGGCGAGCCAGCCCTCGCTCGCTGAGGCCATCATCCACTCCGGAATGACTCCGGTGTCGGTCGGCCAGGACCACGCCATCGCCGACCTCCGCGACCACATCATGAGTCGTACCGGCAAGGCCGACGTGCAGTCGCCCCGGCTGCCGCAGGAGTTCGAGGGCCCGCTCAACTGGGAGGACGTGCTCGGGTTCGAGACGGTGGCGACCTCGTTGGTGCTCGCCCTGATCAACAACGACCCCACCATCGACGACCT
The DNA here is from genome assembly GCF_039530945.1 of Nocardiopsis rhodophaea. Classification (NCBI taxonomy): domain Bacteria; kingdom Bacillati; phylum Actinomycetota; class Actinomycetes; order Streptosporangiales; family Nocardiopsidaceae; genus Nocardiopsis; species Nocardiopsis rhodophaea. The sequence continues at coordinate 439 of NZ_BAAAPC010000020.1, read as the reverse complement.
GGTGGAGTTCACCCGTTCCTGGCAGCCCGACCTGGTCCTCTGGGAGCAGCTGTTCTACTCCGGGGGCATGGCGGCGCACGTCGCCGGAGTACCGCACGCGCGCGTGCTGTGGTCGCTCGATGTCCACGCGAACGGACGCCAGCGGTTCCTGGCGCTGCGCGACCGGCAGCCGATCGCGCACCGCGATGATCCCCTCACCGAATGGCTCACCTGGACCCTGGACCGGTTCGACACCCCGTTCGTAGAGCACGTGACCACCGGGAACTGGACGATCGGCGCGACGATGCCGCCGAGCATGCGGCTTCCCGTGGACTAGCTTGTTGTTTAACCTCAGCCCGTGGCTCGAACACCGTTCCGGCCACGGGTTTCCTCGTTCCCCAGACAACAGAGCGGCCTTGGGACGATCATGTGCGCTGTCGAGACGCCAACGATCAAACCC
>NZ_BAAAPC010000019.1:0-137702 GCF_039530945.1 Nocardiopsis rhodophaea | reverse complement strand
TGCCCCTACCGCCGCCGCTGCCGGAGGCCGTCCACATCAACCCGCCCCGCCCCGAGGGCGAGGGCAGCAACTCCGACCTGGGAGAACACGCGGCATAGAACGTCTCAACTGATTTGACAGCTTCCGCATCACCCCGCAGGGCCATGCGCCATAGGCGCTATGAGGCAGCGCCTCCACCCGCCACCGCGCCGGATAGATCACGCCTCCCTGGCCCAGGCCGCTACGCTCCGTTCTCCGCGAGACCGCAGGCCTGACCCTCCCGCTCTTCACCATCCGGGAACGGCTGCCGTACTCCTGCGCCATTATCGCCATGATCCTGCTAGCAAAGGCCCTCGGCCTTCTCGCTTGAAGCGACCTCAACAGTGGCGGGTCTAGCCCAAGACCTGGACTTGCCACAACGTGTTCGAGGAACACGACAGGATGATGTCCGGCCGACAGCTGCAAGAACGTGGACGAGCGTGTCGCTTGCCTCGACCTGGGCGTCGGTGATGGTGGGATCAGTAGCGGCGCGGATGAGGCGCAGCAGGGTAATACGGCTGAAGGCCACCGCCAGGTGTCGGGCCAGCCGCGCCCCGCCCCTTCCACCCAGGGCCATGCCGACACAGGTGCGCAGGCGACTCAACAGGTTGGTGCGCTGGGCGTGCGGTTGGGTGAGGCCGGGGACCTGCTCGGCGAATGTGCGCTTGGCGCAGCCGGGATCGTCGCAGAAGAACCGGCGCACCCGCAGGTGCACCAGCACGACCTGGCCCGAGACCGCCGAGTAAGGGATGAGCCCCGCGGGTGCGGGGACGACAGGTCTTCGGCGGAGCCAGGACGAGAACTCTTGGGAAGATCCCCGCGGGTGCGGGGACGACCCACCCGGCGCACGCTCACGGGCGCCAACCGGAGGAAGATCCCCGCGGGTGCGGGGACGACTGCTTCGGATCGGTGACAGCGGGCGTGTGGGGAGGAAGATCCCCGCGGGTGCGGGGACGACACTCGCCAGAACCGCAGCGGCGGCCGGTCCGGCGGAAGATCCCCGTGGGTGCGGGGACGACTCGCGGTACTCCCTGGTGAGCCCTTGCCAGTCCGGAAGATCCCCGCGGGTGCGGGGACGACTCCTTCTGAGCGGCGGTGAGCTGGTCGGCGAGCGGAAGATCCCCGCGGGTGCGGGGACGACCTCTTCCGGATTCGACTCTGGAACCGGCGTCGTGGAAGATCCCCGCGGGTGCGGGGACGACGCCCAGGGCGGCCTTGTAGCCGCGGCAGGTGAGGGAAGATCCCCGCGGGTGCGGGGACGACGCCGCGCACAAAGCGCTCGACGACCTCGACGAAGGAAGATCCCCGCGGGTGCGGGGACGACAGCGCGGGCCGACGTTCAACGGCGACATACACGGGAAGATCCCCGCGGGTGCGGGGACGACGAGCTTCCAGTCCAACGACGACTCCGCGCTGGGGGAAGATCCCCGCGGGTGCGGGGACGACACTTGTTGACCAGGTGTTTTATCGGCGCGGGCGAGCCATGAGCATTACTCCGTCGAAGTCCACTGGTTTCCATCGGTCACGACCGGCGGTACGGACTGCCCATCCTTGTTCGTTGTTGGCGGGTTCGGCCATGACGGCTTGTCCGTCTCCAATTCGTTCGGCCAGCAGCCTCCATAGTCGGTCCCTGACGCGTCGTGCGGGTGTACCTACGAACACTCCTGGCGCGGTCTCGACCATCCACCGTGTCAGGTGTCCCCGTAGTCCTTCGGGGGCGGCGATGAGAACGACCACTGTCACTGCTCGCTCCCATTGACGGCGGTTGACCGTGCTGCGGTAGTGGGCTCAGGTCCGATGACAGAGAGGAAGCCGCTCTCGTCGAAGATGTCGTCTCCCCAGTTCACGCCGCTTGCGACCGTTCCCTGCTTTTCATCCCATAGCTCGCTGAGGTCGCGGTCGATGAGTTCTTCGTCTTCGGGAAGCAGCAATTCTTTGATGTCGGAGATGATCTGTGGGAGAAGCTTTCCTTCTGCCACCCGATCCCGGAGCGACAGGCGGGCATCGCGCTCGCTAGTGCGTCCTTGGGCGCTGAGATCGAACGCCAAGGGGATCGTGTAGTCGGCCTTGTACAAGTCAGCGATGTCCAGCACGAAGGAGACCGCAGATCCGGTGTGGACGAAGCCGAGCGCTGGGTTGGCGCCGATACCGGTGATCACCGCGTGGCAGATCCCGTATAGGGCCGAATTGGCGGCTGACAGGACCCGGTTGACGTCGTCTCCGGCCTCATGAGGTTGACCTGGTTTATATTCCCTACGCTCCCATGAGACACCGGTGCGTTGGGAGTGCGCTCGATAGAGCTTGCGGACCCTGGCGCCCTCACGGCCGCGCAGTTGCTGCATGGTAAGTCGGCTGACATCTTCGTCGGGGAAGCGCATGCCGTACATGCGGCGCGCCACGTTCAGGCGTTCTTTGGGGCGGGTGACCAGCCAGGCCTGGCGCAGCACCAGTTGGGAGCCGCGGCTCGGCCCAATTCCGGCGGCATACATCCGTACCCCGCGTTCGCCGACCCAGCACACGCTGGTGCCCGAGTCGGCCAGCAGTGCGATCGCCGCGTTCGTCATGCGGGTTCCCGGGCCGACGAGCATGACCGCGACGAACGCGGCCGGGACCCTGACCGTACGCTCTTTGTTGACCAGGACGACGGCGTTGTCGTCGCGGTCGATGTGGCAGCGCTCCACATAGATGCTGGAGATTCGGTCTTCCAGCCGGTACAGGTCTTGGGGCGCTGCCTTCCACCACGGTTCAGCCATGCCGCCTCGCTTCTGAAAGAGGGGCCAGGGTCAGCAGTCCGCATCCGTAGCGTTTGGAGGGGCCAAGCCCGTGCAGGAGGGTCGTGTGCAGCGCACAGGTGTCAGTGATGCGCAAGCGCCCCTCAAACGTCGCCGTGCTGATAGTGATCGAGGGCTTGCCACTGCCGTCGCGTCGTTTATGGAAGCGCAGGACCTCGCGTGAGGCTAGACGGACATCCGGGGCCGGGGCGCCTTGGGAGAGCATGCCGGGAGCCGGCGTCTGGGTCATGCGGGCTTCGGGAATTGTGAATCCCGATTTCTCCGCGCGTTTGAGCAGCCATGCCAACTGGTGTTGGGCGGTACGGTGGCCGACACGGAAACCGCGGCGTTCCTTGGGGGAGACGGCAGTTTCGATGGCCGCGTGCTGCTGCCGTGACGGACGCAGCGGTTCTTTGGTGTTCTGCACAGGGTTAGCGGTGAGACGGAAGGCGAATTCGCGGCCTACTGCCAGTTGGGCCAGCAGAGGCGAGTAGTCCCGGACCAGGGAGTGCTCACCGTCGGCGTCGGGCCATCCGGCTCGCTCGACGATGTGACTCCAGTCAGGTCTGCTGTGCGTCAGCACCAGAAGGTGGGGTCGGTGCGGGTCAGGCGCGTCCAGCCGCCACAGCACGGCTTCGTCTGTGCTGCGGTCGGGAAGTCCGTTGAGAACTTCTATCTTCATTTTGTGGGGGTTGGTGAGCAGGGCCTGGGCTCCACTGCGACGCGGGTTGATCCGGATACGTGACAGATAGGGCATGGTGTCACCAGCCAAGAAGAGCGAACGGGTCGTGGTTGTCGTCCTGGGTGTGGCCGACCGCGCTGGTTTGCCGATCGTGGGGCGCCGTTAGGCCGGTGGGGACACTGATCCAGGTGTGCCGGATTTGGCGTGCAGTCCTGGCGCGTGCCCCAGGGGCGAAGGACGTGGGTACGTCATCGGCCGTGTCTTCCCCCGTCTCGTCGTCGATCGTCACGGACAGGTCAACGACTTCGGGATGCCGGGCGCGGTGGCGGTAGGCGTCGCGGGCGTGTTCGCCTGCTTGCCACGGCACCGCGCGTAGCGTCTCCTCCAAGCCCTGATGCGGGTTCAGATCCGAAGGTGAGGCCAGGTAGACCGGTTTGCTGGGCACGCACGAGCGCCGTCCCAACGCCAACGGGAAGGCGGGGTTGCGGATCGCATGAGCGAGGGTATCGAGGAGGCCGACCGGTCCTTGGACCGCCGCGACGAACACCGCGTCCTGCAGGTAGTAGCGCTGGGTCACGTATGTGGGCTTGGCCGGGGAAGTCGCCTTCTGGATGCCTTTGGCGTTGACCTGCGCTGACAGCAGAGGGTTTCCGCGGTAGTCGCTGGCGGTGTGGTAGTCGCGCAGCAGGCTTCCGGCATGGTCGACGCGCACCGCCAGTTTGAGTCCGGCCAGGTCGGAGATATCAGCGTCGCGAGGCCGTCCGTGCGCTGCGGCGAGCAGGCCCACGACTCCGGACTTGGTCGGCCGGGGCTGGGTGTCGCGCCGGTTGAACTCAGAGCTCGCACCCCAGGACTGCAGGGGACCGGCGAGGCGCAGGAGCAGAGTGGACTGTTCTTCGCTCACTGGATGCTCCTGGTGTCCAACCACCCCGAGACGGCGCTCTCCACCCGTTGGAGGAGTTCAGGGAAGGCGAGGGAAGCCCCGAAGGCGTCACTGGCCTTGTCGGGTCCTTCTTCCAAGGGGGCATAGGTCGCCAGGGTCAGCGCCGGCGCCATCCCCCAGGTGGTGGCCACTGCACGGAACTCCTCGGCGAGTTTCCCCATGGACTGCTCGGCGATGCCGGACCGGCTCAAAACGGGCTTTTCGAAGGCTGAGGCGAGGTTGACCGGTTGATCGGTGCGCAAGCACAGCAGGACGAGCTGGGGGACGGTGCGGTGGGCGAAGGAGTTCTGGTGGCCAGTGGGCATGGACAGGGCGAACGATTCCACGAACCGCTTGGCCGTATGAGCGGTCTCCGTGTCGTCGGAGAGGTTGTCACGCAGCTGGTGGATGCCCACGGTGGCGTAGCGGTAGAGCGTCGCCGCATTGAACTCGACGGTGCCGATCATTCCGGCGCCGGTCTCTTCATCGGGGTTCTCGTCGTCGACGGCCGTGTAGTAGTCGAATTCGGTCTCCACAGGGTGGGTGGACAGCGCATGCGCCACCTGGGTGGCGGCATCGACGTTCAGCCGAGGGATGTCGGCGACCATGCGGCCGAACAGGGCGACCTCGGCCGGGTGCCCCGTGGTCAAGACCGCCTCAACGTTTATCTCTTTGACCGCCTCCTTGAGGGCCTGGTCATCGAGTTCGGCCAGCTCATCGGCCCGGCCGTCCATGAGATCAACGATCCCGTCCAGCTGGGCCTTGCCGAAGAAGAGCAAGTAGGCGGACTTATCCTCGTTCTTCTGTGACTTCTTGATCCCCAAGGGCTCCACGAGAGCTGCGGCCAAGCGCTGGCTTTTCTCCTTGTCCAGGCCGGTCCGCTCTGTGAGTCGCCCTGTGAGCAGTTCGATGATCTTTTTGGTTCGTGTGGCCCGATCGGCGTAGGGCACGGACTCCGCAAAGTGGACGCGGGTGGCCCGCTTCCATGCCTGAGACGAGACGCGTGCCCGCCGCACCCCGCCGAAGGCGGCGTGCTTGGGGGTTCCAGCGTCGTCCCGGTTCAGGTTGGACGGTGGGACGGTCTGCAAGATGCTGACGTCCAGGTACAGGCGTTCGCTCATGGGGGGTGACTCCTTGGCTTCGGATTGGGGGTGGCTAAGCAGCGCTGTCCGAGGAAGCGCCCTCTTGGCGTTTGTGCCGGTTGTGGTATTGGCCGCCCCAGCGCTGCCGGATCCGGTCGCGTGATTCGGGGTAGTGCCAGCCGCGGACGTCCTGGTGGAGGCGCGTGTAGTCCAGCGGCTGCCCCGCATTGCTCAGCAGCGTGATCAGCCCGCGCAGATGTCCGATGAGCTCGGTGGGGCTGGTAGCGGTCGCAACCATGGTGATGCGCCGGTCGACGGCCTCACTGCTGTACTTCTCGGAGTTGCGCAGCGCCAGCCCGGCATCCCCGACCCCTATGCCGGGCCGGTGCATCCGAGCAGACTGCGACTGCTGATGCAGGCCGAACAGGCTCAAAGCCACGTGTTCGGCGACAAGTTCCGGACGCAGTTCCCCCTCGCGGTTGAGGGTGGTGTAGTAGCGCCACATCTCGGGAACGGCACCTGCGGTGCGTCCCAGTCCTCGTCGCAGCGCCGCCAAATCGGCGCCGGCCTGACGGTCATCAGGGGTGAACTTCTCCCAGAACCAGCGTCGTTGCGTCGGTGGAGTCGGTGGGGACATCTCGCTTCGCTTTCTTGTGTGCGTGTTCATGCCGCATCGCGGCGGCGCTCCTCGGCTTGGCCGGGCAGGATCGTGTAGAGGGCGGCGCGGAAGGACTGTGCGGCCGTTGCGCCGTTGTAGATGCGCTTGTCCACCTCTCGCCCGGCGAAGGTGGTCGGGGAAGCAGCGGCGAGCAGCCGTTGGGCGTGCTGCTCGGCGATCTCCCAGACGGCGGCCTCCCACGCGGCCATGCCGGCTTCGAGTTGCTCGTCATCGTCGGCGTGCCGTTGGATGCCGGCCAGCATCCGCCGCACCAACGGGTCGAGGGCGTGCAGCAGGGTCTCGCCAGCATGGTTCCCCTTGTCCCAGGGCAGCGGGTCACCACCGCTGGCCCGACGCAGGTCGGCGTGCAGCCGGTCGATCGCACGAGCCAGGGCATCGGCCTGCTCCGCCACATCGCGCACCATTTCGCGGGTGGCGTCGTCGGCCACCAACGCGCTTTGCGGCAGTGGGAGGCAATCAGCGATGACGTTCTCCACGACCGCCGACTGGTTGCCATAGACCATTCCCACCGCGGCGACGCGCAGCGGATACCCCGCAGGCAGTGCTCCGTCAACTTGGAGTTCACCGATGCCGCGCAGCAGGACGCTGGTCACCTCGGTGTACTCGGCACCGTGGTCGCCCTCGGTGGGCAAATTGACGGCCAGCAGCGCTTCCAGCCCTTGCCAAATCGCGCGTCCTTGCCGATGGCGACGGGGACGCCATTGATGCTGGCCCTTGCGGGGTCTGGCCGTCCAGTTCCACGCGGTGTGAGGCTCGATCTGCGGGATGCGGCTGAGCCGATCCCCCGCGCACAGCACAACCCGGGTGACGCGGATCCCGTCGGGGGTGTCCTCAGGGATCAATCGGATACGGCGCGACTGCCAGGTCAGCAGATCGAGCAATCCCAACTCGGGACGGGTGCCCCACTGCGGCGACGCCGCATCGGTCTTTCCTCCTCCGTCCTCACCGCTTCGCCACTGCGGGCGGTCACCTTGCTGCTTCGAGGTCTCACACGGAGGAAGGTTGAGCAGCAGCGTCTCATACAGCGTGGTGCCCAGCGGGACGATGACCCCCAGCTGACCCAGAGGGCCGGTGGGATTGCCGGTGGTCTTGCCCTTACTGACTGCCCCGTCGCCATCGGCACCGGTCTTGATGGCCGCGGTGTCCCAGCAGTGGGCGTGCAGCAGCCACCATGCCGCTTCTGCTGGACGCAGCGCGACGGGGTCCCCCTCGGTGACACTGGAGAAAAGCGGAACATTGTTGCCCGAGGCGATGGAGGGGATCAGCAGCGCGGCGGTTCTCGTTTCTCCGTTCGCGGGCGCCAGCCCTGAGACCTGCGCGAAGGGACGCTGCTCAGAGAACAAGTCGAAGCGTTGCACGTGTCCATCGAGATAGGCGCTGATCTTTGCCTTCTGCTCTTCAGTGAAGCATCCTGCTTCAAACAAGCACTTCCACTCCTCAGAAGAGCGTGGGCGACCAACCGCATCGATGATCACCGGAAGCAGCACTTGGCGCAGAACCGCCGGCAGCAGCGTCGGCGCGGGAAAAACCGCATCAGCGAAAAGTTCGGATTCCAGTAGCGCCTTCCGAAGGGAAACCTCTTCGACTCCTCCTGAGCGAAGCTTTAAGGGGATCCATCTGTCCTTAACCAGGTTGTGCACGGCACGTCCTTCATTCGAACAAGAAGAGCTCTCGACCCGGAAGAACCCTAGCGGCGTTCAAGGCCAGGATGTCAATAAATCTCGAAATATCTGGTAGTTGACAGGTGCGTCGATTAGTTCGTCTTTCGGACGATCAGACCGAGCTCCGAGTCATAGCCCACCCGGTAATCCCCCAGATGAGCCCAGCCGTCCTCCTCCAAAACCATGGCGGGAAAGTGCCGCAGCCAGGGATCATCACGCCACCCATCCAAGGGCGCCAACTCACGGGCGGCCTCGGTCAACTGGGCCGGGAGCCGGGTCAGCCCGCCAAGCACTGCTTCCCGTGCATACTCGGTCGCCTCCGCATGCACGCCGATCGGCTCTCCGGACAAGGCGGTGTAGCCTCCCGATACCCGGCGAACGATCACGGCCTCCAGCGAGGATTGCCCGTCACGCACGAGCGCCTGCAGATCCTGTTCCTCTCGGGCGCTGATGCCAGTGAAATGCAACCCTTCCAATGTCGGCTTGGACCACTCATCGCGACGCGCAAGCAGGAAGGGCTCTGCCGCGGCGGCGCGGTTCTGCTCTTGTTCCCGCCACTCCTGGTACGCCTTGTGCTCTTCGTCGCGTATGCCGGGTACGCACAGCGCATCATCGCCGTACCCTGCCGCAACTAGCTCAGGCACCTGGGCGGGGATCAACCACCCGCCGTCTCCCGCCTTCAGCTCGCTCGTCGCCTTCCTTGTCGTCTCTACGGCCTCTTCCACCAGCGCAGCAGTACGCAGCAGCAGGTAGCGCCCGTAGATGGCCTCGGAGGCCGGATGCACTCGCAGGGGCGAAGCGCTGGGAACAGCCCCGGTCACCAGAACACGAGGACGACGTAGATGCTCGGGGCGCCAAATCCCCTCATGGCGGTGCAGTCGGCCGATTCGCTGTAGCAGCAAGTCGATGGGAGCTAGATCAGTAACCAGCAGATCAGCGTCAACGTCGAAGGACTGCTCAGCGACCTGAGTGGCCACGATGATCATTCGCTCCGGGCGCTGGGCTCCGGGCCCGAGCGTCGCGACACATGCACTGGTGCGCTCGGCTCGATGCGCCGCGCACAGACGGCCGTGCAGCAGATGCACCTGGCTGGGAAAGGACGCCTCCAGATGCTGGTAGACGCTCTGCGCCCGGTCGACCTTGTTCAGAATCACCAGGGCCACACCGCCATCGGTTACCTCCCGCCGGACGCGATCGGCCACCACATCGCCCTCGTCTGAGACGTCTTCGAGCCATTGGACCTCGACCTGTTGGGAGCGGCGCCACGTCCCGGTGCTGCGGCAGATGTAGGCGGCACGCCCTTCAACCGCGTAGGCAGCGGTGATCGAGGGGTACCCCTCTGGTGTGGGAATGTGATCGAGAGGGACGTCCTCCTGCGGCAGTGCTCCATGTAGATAGGCATCAACGAGCGCGCGGCGCTGAGGAGGCGGCAACGTCGCTGACAGCAGGATGACCGGGACCCGGGCCTGTCCCAGCCAGCGAAGCGCCTCGGTGAGGAACTGGCTCATGTACACATCTGCCGCGTGAACCTCGTCGAGGATCACCACCTTGCCCGCTAAGCCAGCGAAGCGCAGCATCACATGGCGCGTGCGCGTGGCAGCGAACAGTAACTGGTCGATAGTGCCCACGGCGAATGCGGTGAGCAGCCCGCGATTGCGCCCCAAGAACCACAACGCCGGGCCGGACCGTTCTGAAACAACGGCTCCCCCAAGCCCGTAGGTGTCCTCCATCCCGAACTCATCGCAGTCCACCCCCTCAAAGGGAGCATCCGGTGAACCATCGCGCGCTGACCACAGCTCTTTCCACTCCGGGTGGAACATCTTCTTGCCATGCAGCAGCGCCACCTGCGCCACCAACTCTTCGTCGAAACCGGCGACCCACCTGCATACCTGGGAATAGATCGGGTCGCTGGTCGCCTGGGTCGGCATACCGATGAACACCCCGTCGCTTCCAAACCGGGCCGCCATCACCTCCGCCCCCGCCAGCGCACCCTTCGTCTTGCCTTCCCCCATCGGGGCCTCCACCAAGACCAGCCCCGGCTCGGGCATCTGCCGGACTACGTCGACCAACGTCTTTTGGAACGGCCGCGACCGGTCACCGAAACGGTGACGCACCAAATCCTCAGCCGGCGGTTCCTCAAGCGGGCCCCACCCGCCGCGCAGCCGTAGTGACTTGACAGCAGCGGATGCCCGGCGCTTGGCGCCGGCCGGACTGACATCGGCAATCGCGTCGATGCCGGTAAAGCGCCCAGGTCGACTATCGCTGGCGATCCAGTCCGCCATCACAATCAGCGCGGACAGTGTCAGCTGCTCGGCTCTGGAGGGCACGACATGTGGCTGAACCTGGCGCAGGTGCTCGTATCCCATGACCCTGGTGACCACGTCGAGCAGCGCACGCTGCACCGTCGGCCACCCTCCGCGCCCTTGGTGCTCGCCCGTGGCTTCCACGCTGCCAAGAACCGCCTTGGATGGAAACGCCCTGTGGTGTCCGGCCACCAACGGCCAGACCCACTCTGTATGTTTGCCGTCCCATTCGGCACCGAGGACGGCATGCAGGAGCTTCCCGCCGGCTTTGTCGTGCCGCCACCGCTTGCGCCGCAGTCGACGATCGACCCACGTCAGGCCAGCCGCTCGTACCAGGGCAGCGCCTTCTGCGTCGACCGACTGGAACGCCGGGCACGCTTTGCCACAGTCATGCACAGCGCACAACCACATGAAAAATCGACGTCCCTGACCATCGGAAATGTGGTTCAACAGGCGCTTAGTCTGCTGCGGGAGGTAGAAATCCCACAGCTGACCGGCGACGGCAGCAGTATCGAGAAGATGACTGACGAGCAGATTGATCTGCCCTCCACCGACCTTTCTGGATTTACCCCACAAGGCGCCCAACTGGGCACAAATCTCCTGGCTCAAGCCCAGCTCGGTAAACACGCTGGTCAACGACTCGTCCGCCAACGGATCGCGTACACGCATCAAGCCGTTCCTCTCAACAAAGGGCCAGAAAGATTGAGCGCTGAACGGGTGAAATCGGCACCCTGTCACGGCCATACGACAAGCGTGGACGCCGAAACACCCGTAGTTGGCGTGCTACTCTGCCTAACCTCCCGGGCGCTTCGCAACCGAATGAAATCCCCACTTCTGGCGACCAAAACCGCAGCTCAGCAAGTGTCGTCCCCGCACCCGCGGGGGTCTTCCTCTCCGCGCGTTCTACAACTGGCTCGTGCGCGAGTCGTCCCCGCACCCGCGGGGGTCTTCCTCGGTGGTCGTGGGGCACACGCGGTCGTATAGGGTCGTCCCCGCACCCGCGGGGGTCTTCCGCGTTCCAGGAGCTGGGGGAGCCGCCGGTGCTCGTCGTCCCCGCACCCGCGGGGGTCTTCCTCAGGCCGCGGCGGCCAAGGGCTTGGCGGACCGGTCGTCCCCGCACCCGCGGGGGTCTTCCGGCGATCAAACGTATGGAGGGGCCCGACGCTGAGTCGTCCCCGCACCCGCGGGGGTCTTCCGGCCTTCGCGCCCGAACGCGGCCCGCACCTGCCGTCGTCCCCGCACCCGCGGGGGTCTTCCGAGAGTTCTCTCTTTCTGGCCCCCGCGGGACTTGTCGTCCCCGCACCCGCGGGGGTCTTCCGCCAGCTCGACCACACGCAAGGCCTCATTGGTCGTCGTCCCCGCACCCGCGGGGGTCTTCCTGCCGCTGTACGAGCATCGCCGCGGCGGACAGGGTCGTCCCCGCACCCGCGGGGGTCTTCCGTGGCCCGAGAGGGGTACGAGCGGGTGCGGCTGGTCGTCCCCGCACCCGCGGGGGTCTTCCCCGTGCCGGTGTGCTGGTGGAGCTGTGGCCGATGTCGTCCCCGCACCCGCGGGGGTCTTCCGCCCACCGCTACGACGGAATCGTGCGCCGCATCGTCGTCCCCGCACCCGCGGGGGTCTTCCAGTCCCGGACGAGCCATCAATCGCACCCTGAACGTCGTCCCCGCACCCGCGGGGGTCTTCCGACCCGTGGGCCGCCTGAGCCCCACCACGATAAGTCGTCCCCGCACCCGCGGGGGTCTTCCTGCCGTGGTACGGGATCGGTCCCACGCCTCCGGGTCGTCCCCGCACCCGCGGGGGTCTTCCGGTCAGCGGGCTTCTCTCGGGCACAGTCCGCTAGTCGTCCCCGCACCCGCGGGGGTCTTCCTCGCTGGAGTCTCCCGACGTGATCCCGGAAAACGTCGTCCCCGCACCCGCGGGGGTCTTCCCGCCCTGGTGGTTGGCGACATGTCCCGCTTGCGGTCGTCCCCGCACCCGCGGGGGTCTTCCCACCGGGTGCGCTCGTCGCACACCCCGCACCACGGTCGTCCCCGCACCCGCGGGGGTCTTCCTGCCACCTAGACACGACGAACTACTGGTCAGGAGTCGTCCCCGCACCCGCGGGGGTCTTCCTGCCACACCTACCCTGTTCCATGCACCCGATCGGTGTCGTCCCCGCACCCGCGGGGGTCTTCCTTGCGGCAGCGCTCCCAACGCGCGAGCCTGACCGTCGTCCCCGCACCCGCGGGGGTCTTCCCTCGCCCCTGCAGAGCGCGGGCAGACACCGGCCGTCGTCCCCGCACCCGCGGGGGTCTTCCCTGGCCTTGGATGCCTTGCACGACGCCCGTATCGTCGTCCCCGCACCCGCGGGGGTCTTCCCGCGGTGGCGCCCGCAGGCCCGCCCCAGGCACGGTCGTCCCCGCACCCGCGGGGGTCTTCCGGACGTGGTCCGCGTTGCCGTCGGTCATGGTCCGTCGTCCCCGCACCCGCGGGGGTCTTCCCTAAAGACAAAAGAGGCGGAGAAGACCCCAGAAGTCGTCCCCGCACCCGCGGGGGTCTTCCGCTGCGCCTTACGGCGCACCGCGCTTGTACCGAGTCGTCCCCGCACCCGCGGGGGTCTTCCCTCCTCCGGCGGGAAGGACTCCCAGGCCACGCTGTCGTCCCCGCACCCGCGGGGGTCTTCCTTCGAGACGCCCGGCACGACCCTGAGCGGCACGGTCGTCCCCGCACCCGCGGGGGTCTTCCGGGCGCCGCGTAGTCCTCGGCGGAGTCGACGACGTCGTCCCCGCACCCGCGGGGGTCTTCCGGAGATCCAGCGGGTCGGCTCCTGCGACCGCTGGTCGTCCCCGCACCCGCGGGGGTCTTCCCCTCACGACCTGCGAAAAGGGGTAGATGTCGATGTCGTCCCCGCACCCGCGGGGGTCTTCCCCGCCACACCGGGTAGGAGGTCGCGTCTCCGGTGTCGTCCCCGCACCCGCGGGGGTCTTTCGTGGAGATCGCCCTCCCCTGTGCCGGTGGCTAGATTGGTGCCGGCCCGGCGTCGGACACGCGGGGCCGGACGGACGGGAGGGGCCAGCGCGGGGGCACGGCGTGGCATCCACATCCCGTGCGCCCGGCGCATACGGATGTCGCCCGGGGGACATCCGTATGCGCCGGGCGCGGGTGGTCTCAGGAGTGCTCGTCCCTGAGAGGAAGAAGATCGAAGAGGATGGCCTCGAACTCTGCCGCGTTCGGCTTCTTATCGGTTAGCAGCGAGTGCAAAAGCAGGCCGTCAATCGCGCCGGCGACGATTCGGGCTCGGACCGGGTCGTCGGTGTAACAGCGGGCGAAGGCCGACACGGCTCCAAGCCAGCCATCCGTCGCCGAGCGCAGGTGCGGCTGGCGGGCCGCGAGAAGGAACAGCTCGTACTCGGCGAGTAGCCGTCCCGGCTCCTTGGCCACCTCCGATAGGAGGAGGGCGAGCTCGCGCCGCCGGTCTCCTTCGGAGGAGAGCTGACGCATACGCTCGGAGTCCTCCTCCATGACTGTGGTCAGTGCAGCCGTGAGGAGATCGCCCAGGCCGGTGAAGTAGTAGGTCGTGGCCGAGGTCGGCAAGCCCGCCTCCCGGGATACCGTCCGATGGCTGACGCCCGCGACCCCTTCCCGCTCGATCACTCGGAGGGTCGCTTCGATGAGAGCGCGCCGCCGACGCAGGCCCTTAGCTCTCCGCCCGTCGGTGGTGGGTTGATTCACTACTCCTCCGGATCTGACCGAGTCACTGCCACGGGCCGCCGCGTACCTGTGCGTAAGTGAAGTTCTACCCGACGGTGCTGTCGTCCCGCGCGGCAGGCTCCTCGGCGATGGACCCGGCTTCGGTCCGCTCCACCTGAGCGTTCCGCGTCGCACGCCCCAGCATCCGCATGGACACCGCGACGATGGAGACGGTAAGGGCGCCAGCAGCGACGGTGACGGTGAACCCGCCGAGCGTTCCGGCTTGCTCGACAGCGATGCCCGCGGTGAAGGTGCCGACAGCGGTGCCGATGGTCAGGCCGGTCAATGCCCAGGTCATCCCCTCAGTCAGGGAGGACGCTGGAACGGTTTTCTCGATCAGTGTCATAACCAGGATCATGGTGGGGGCGAAGAACACTCCCGCGAAGAAGACCGCCACAGACAAGGCCCAGATGTTGCTGACGACGAGGAACGGCAGTGTCGTCAGTCCCGTCCCGACCGTCGCCGCGAGAAGGGCGCGGTGGGGTTTCCACGGAAGGTTTAGTGCTCCGAAGACCAGGCCGGAGATCGCCGACCCCAGCGCGTAGGACGAAAGCACGATCCCTGTGGCGCTGGGGACCCCGAGGGACTCGGCAAAGGCGACCGCGACGACGTCGACGGCACCCACGATGATCCCTCCAGCCAACAGCGTTAGGGCCAGGACCACCAACGGCCCGCTACGCAGCAGGATCGTCCCGCGCGAGCCGCTATCCAGCGGTCGTACCGGCGGTTCGGTCGAGCGCTGGGCGACGAACAGAAGGACGCCGACGGTGAGGAAGGCTGCCGAGGCCAGCGGACCGGCCTGAGCGAAGGCCATCGTGCTCAGCACCACTGACAGGGCCGGCCCGCTGATGAAGGTGAGCTCGTCCGCCACTGACTCGAACGAGTAGGCCGTGTGCAGCTGGGGGGATTCGCGGTACAGCTCGGTCCAGCGCGCCCGGGCCATGGCCGACATGCTCGGCATGCACCCGGCGGGGATCGCGAACAGGAAGTACGTCCACAGGGGGAGGCCGAACTGGACGCAGAGCAGGAGCAGGCACAGGCTGGCGACGCTGACGCCCGCGGCCAGGGGGAGAACACGACGCTGTCCGTACCGGTCGGTAAGGCGAGAGACCTGCGGCGTGATCAGCGCCATTGAGAAGGTGAAGGTGGCTGCGACAGCACCGGCCAGAGCGTAGTTGCCTTCGGTGATCGACAGCATCGTGATGATGCCGATGTTGGTCATGGCCACGGGCATGCGCCCGAGGAGGCCGGCCACGGTGAACCCTTTGGCCCCCGGGGCGGCGAATATCTGTGCGTAGGGGTTGGGCATAGCTGACTCCTCGCAGTGGCGGGGAAGACGGTCGACCATCAGAAAAAATGGGACGACTGTCCCAATAGTATGTAGAATCCTGCACGCCCATACAAGGTCACTGGTTGTGACATAGACCACTGAGAATCCTGGCGGTGTCAATATGCCTGGTCGGGCTGGCTCCCCTGGGCAATCCGCCGCCACTCTGGGGAAGTCACGCACGATGAACGTCCGATCACCCGATCTTGGATCCATGCTGATTGTCGGGCCGCGGCCTACCCGATGGGGTGATCCCAGTGATTTTCAGGTGAAGCGACCATTCCCGAAAACGAGTGATTCCTGCGCGATGCAGGGTAATGGCGCAGCATCGGCATGGATTCGTGGAAGCGGGTCAGGGCGCGGGTGCCGGGCGGGCGATCCCGGCAGCCAAGAGCTTGGACACGAAGAGGACAGCTTCCCTGGGAACGTCGAGGAGGGCACGCTAGGTATCCAAGTGGAGCCTTTCGCGGTACCGCCGCGCAGTTTCGTCACCTCGCCTTCTACCGCGGGCTCCACGTCTATGTTCGGGGAACGGGTACTCCTGCCCGCCTGTCGCTTGTGTGTACTTCGCCGCCTTCCCCGCGAGAGAAATTCGCTGGAATCACCTCAGTAACGACCACGTCGCACTACCGATCGATCAATCTTCAACCGTCCAGAACAGGAAGACCACATGGACGCCCAGACCGCCGTCGAGCTTGTCGGCAAGTACATCTCGATCTGGAACACCGCAGCAAACCGGTCCCGGCAAGCCCTCATCGACTGCACCTTCAGCCCGGACGCCGTGTACGTCGATCCCAACATCACTGCGACCGGCACCACCGAGATCGGCAAGTACATCGGCGACGCGTCATGGAACTTCGTCGACATGCACTTCACCCACGGCACCGTCTTAACGCACCATGATCTCGTACATTTCACGTGGCAGGTCGGCCCGATCGGTGGCCCGCCGGCCGTAAGTGGCTACGACGTCGCCCTAATTGAAGGCGGCAGCATCACCCGGCTGTACGGTTTCTTCAACGGCCACTGACTGCGAGTCCGTGCAGCACCGGAGTGCGTCCCCATCCCGTCGCTGCGGACGGCGTTGATCACCCCTGGAGCACGTGACCGTACAGCCCCACCACAGCACCTAACCGATGCCGTGCGCATTGTCGAACCGCGCTCCGCGAGCAGACTGGCGGACAGGGACGGTAAACACAACGGCTCTGTCCCCATTTCGGTGGTGACCTAAGGCATCGTCCTGTTACGCTCGGCTATGCGTGACGTCAAGGAGCTCTTGCAGATCGTCTTCTCCGGCCACTCTCCCCTGGTCATCGAGAACGTCGAAAGCGAGAGAACGGTGATCCGGCTTCGCGCCCGCACCCCCGAGGAACCGGCCCCCTGCCCGATGTGCGGCACCCACTCCACGAAGGTGCACGCCTTTCACGAGCGCACTGTGGCCGACATGCCCGCGGCGTACTCGTCGTCCGGGTGCGCCGCCGGGTGTGCCCGACCCCCAGATGCCGACGCCAGACCTTCCGAGAACAGGTGCCCGGTGTCCTGGCCCGCTACCAGCGGCGCACACCCACGCTGGCGGCCCAGGTCGGTGCTGTGGTGCGGGAGCTGGTCGGCAGAGCCAGCACAAGGGTGCTGTCGGCTCTGGCCACACGGATCTCGAAGAACACCGCGCTGCGGGCGCTGATGCGCCTGCCCCTACCGGGGCGCACCGCACCACGCGTGCTGGGAGTGGACGACGTCGCCCTGCGCAAAATTATCTTGAGTTGATCGCTGACATAGGGCTGTGACCTGCGTCGTCTCGTCGGAGACGGTGTCGTCGACGAGACGACGAGGCGGTCGTGGGGCCGTGTCAGCAGGGTCCGATCGTGATCGAAGATTGTCGTGGGTCGGCAGCGGCTCCGTCTGTGGTGGTCAGCCCGGCTGCGCGGAGTTGGCCGAGGGCCTGGGCGAGTTGGCCGCGAAGTCGCTGGTTGTCGTTGGTGAGGTTGCTGTTCTGTGCGAGGGCGATTTCGAGGCGTCGGGAGAGGGAGGCTTCGGTGCCTCGCTGGCGTGCGGGTGTTTTCGGCGGCTGTGCCCGACGGTCGAGGGACCGGAGTCGTTCGATCTCGGCCCGGATGTCGGGCTGGGTGTAGAGCCAGGAACGCGAGACGTTCGCGTGTCGGGCGACGCTCTCGAAGGTCACCGGTGTTCCTGCGGTGTCGAGTTCGTGCAGGGACTTGAGGGTTTTAGCGCGGGTCAGCTCGTGGCGCCGGTGGGCCGAGATCACGAGGTGTGCGCTGTTGTCAGCCCGCATCGGCCGCCTCCACATCGTCGTCCTGGCCAAGAGCGGTGATGATGCGATCGAGATTGCCCAGGACCTGGCGGTTCATCTCGATGAGCCGTTGTTGCCCGCGGGCCTCGGCGGCAGAGATGATCTGCAGCAGTTCCTTCCGCTGCTGGCGGTGCTGGGGCAGGAAGTCCGTCGTGGTTACGAACATCGGGCAGGTCAGGCAGGCATTTGCGTGAGGACAGGTCTTGACTACCGGCAGGCTGCAGTAGCCGTTGGGCAGGGCCTGTGTGGCGCGTCCGACGCGTTGTTTGGCCCAGGCGGCTTCGGCGAGCGGGCCGTCTGGGTCGAGGGTGACCTTCTCGCCGAGATATTGACCTTGCGCGCTTTCTCCCAGTGCCGGCGGACCGTGGTGTCGTGGAGACGTGCGTAGTGGGCGGTCATCTCGTGTGAGTCGTGATCGAGGATCCTGCGTACGACTTCCTGGGGAACGTCGCGGTTGATCAGTCTCGTGCCCAGCGTGTGCCGCCATTGATGTGGCGTCAGGTGGACGGGCTGGCCGTTGGCGTCGCGGATATCGCAGCGTTCCAGCCAGGGGCTGAGCACTTGGCGGTAGGTGTCACCGCGCATCGGAACCTGCCCGTGGAGATTCTTCAGCTTCCTGGGGAAGAGGACCCGGACGCCTGCGGGCCAGCGTTCGAGGAGTCGTCGTTGTTGGTCCCGGATGTCGTGTTCGAGTTCTTCGTCGATCGGGACCAGGGCCTCGCGTTTCATCTTGTAGTTGAGGTAGCGCAGGTAGGGGGCGCCCTCGGCGTCATGGACCAGGCAGTCGAACGGCAGTCGGCACGCGTCTTTGAGGCGGAGTCCGCAGCACATCAGGATGACGGTGATCAGCCGGAAGACAGGGTCCTGCCACCGGTCGAGGTTGGCGGGATCTTCGACCTGTGCCATGACGTGCTCGGCCAGGGCCTGGGGAGGCGCTTGGCCTGACGCGGGACATCCTCGGTGAACAGGACAGCGTCCGCGTGCAGCGAGGCGTCCCAGTGGTGCCGGCGGATGCCCGTCAGGAAGATGCCCAGCTGGCCGACCATGCGTTGGTGGTGTTCACCGCGGCCCAGAGCCTGCAGCTCGGCGAGGTAACGCTCCAGCACGTTGCGGTGGACGTCGGCCAAGCCCTCGATACTGAGTTCGGGCCGCGCGAGGAACGCGGCGAACCGGTTGAGAGCGCGAATGCCATTGCTGATTTGCTCGACACTGATCCCGCTGGCCAGACGCCATCGCGCCCAGCCCGCACGCCGCTTTCGTGCAGGAGCGCGAACAGGAACCGGTCCCGCAGCCGACCACAGGCGTCCAGGACGCTCTGGGGCTCGGCTGCCGTCAGGACGCGGGGCAGCTTCTTGGGGGCCTTCAACTTGATCGTCCGACGTGCGACAGGTCGGCCCGCGCTGACGTGGTGCAAGAACGGCTTCCATGAGCTGGGGCGCCGCCCTGTCGGCTGCCATGTGATCAGCAGCTCGCCCAGGTCGACGCCGTTTCGGGCAGCGTGCTCGTGGAACGCCGAAAGCGCGGAGAGCTTCCGGTTCACCGTCGGTTCCGTGCAGTGCGCTTCGGCCGAGCCCAAGACGACGACGTCGTCGTTGCGCAGTCGCGGCGGCCGACGCAGCCACGCCACGAAGTCGCCGAGGTCTTCCAGCCTCACCTCACGCCAGTCCAGGCCGTGCTGCGCCAGGAAGCCGAAGTAGTCCTTAAGGTCGTGCGCGTAGGCCTTGATGGTGTTGGGCGATCGTTCGATGTCGGTGAGATAGGACAAATACCGCTCAACCGGACCGATCGGCACATCGTCCTCGCCGAGGACCGTCCACGATTCCTGTCGTGTCACTGGCGACACGACTCGCTGAACGAACATGGAACCTCCGTGAATCTGCGTCATGGACGGCAGTAGATAACCACCTCCACCACGCAGATCACCGAGCCCTGGAGTCCCTTGAACAACATGAAGGACGCCCTCCGGGCGGCTCCAGATAACTTTGCGCAGGGCGAAGTCGTCGACCCCGAGGACGCGGACGGGGCAGTGCTTCGAGTCGGGCAGCGCGCGGATGAGGCGCAGCAGGGTGTCTTTCCCGGTGTCGGCGGCCTGGTGGTGGGTCAGGCGGGCGCCGGGCCGACCGCCCAGGGCCAGGGCGAGGGTTTACCGGGTCTGGCGCAGCAGCGGGGTGGTGCGCGCGTATGGGCTGGTCAGGCCAGGTATCTGTTCGGCGAAGGTGCGCTTGGCGCATTCGGTGTGGTCGCAGAAGAAGCGGCGCACCTCCAGGTGGATCAGCGTCTGTCTCCCGGAGACGGGGGTGTCGGCCAGCTGGCGTGTGTAGCGGCTGTGCACGTGCCGGGAGGAGTTCCCACAGGCGGGGCAGTCGGCTTCGCGGGTACGGGTCGCGGCCCGGAGCCGCAGCGTGTTTCCCGCGCATGCCACCTCGGCGACCTCGAGCTCGGCGAGGTGGGGGAAGAGCAGTGCGATGAGGGAGGAGAACGACACACCGCATCATTACGGTCACACCCGCTGCGCCGCAGAGGTTTCGCGAAAACTGCGACTGAGCCAGTATGTCCTGGCCGCTGTCAGTGATTATTTGCGACTTTACGTTGCGCTTGTTCGAGAGAGTCGTAGGGTCTTCGGTTGAGCTCAACAAAGCCCCAGGCAGCGACTGTTTCCAGTCTCTTCCTGGGGCTTCGTGTATTCCTTGTAAAATCTTGAGCCTCAGTCAGAGGGCGGACTGGTGACAGGGCGAAGCGCCGAAGAATTCGCCTGCGTTTCGGTAGTGGTTCCCCACAGCGGGTAGGTTGCGAAAGCCAGCCAGACCTTTTCGCGGCCTGCGCGGAAGGTGACAGAGGTGCCCGCCTCGACCCAGATCATTTCACCGGGTCCCGCTGTGGCGGAGCTGTCCTTAGAGTCGACCGTGAACTTTCCGGCCAGCACGATGATTGCCTCGTCGTAGCTCGGGCTCCACGTCATCGAGGCTTCGGGGAGGAAGCAGGCGAAGCCGCCGCCCATAGATTTCGAGTTCTCTTCGGTCAGGACATCGCCGATGAAGACCTCGGCGTCGCCGAACTGGATCCAGTGCGCGTTGTCACTGGTGTATTTGCTGATGGTCATCGCGCTCTCAGTCCATGTGTGGGATGCGGCGTTGATGTGGGATCGGGTGGCGTCGATTCAGAGCATCGGGGTGATCTTCTCGTCCACTCCGAGCAGCGCCTTGCCGTAGACTTCCTTGCCGATGGACGGTTGGATTACCGCATGTCGAGCGGCCACGCTGGCGTCACGCCAGATCCGCTGCAGGGGATTGGATTCGGCGAACGCGGCCGATCCGTGGACGTGGAGCAGGAGATTGATCGCCGCGCCGATGTTCTCCACGACGTGGCCGAGGTCCGCGCGGAGTCGGGCGCGGGTGAGGTGGTCAGGGAGCTGCCCGTGGGCCGCTCCCTGGTCGATTGTGTCGGCGACGCGGTAGGCGTGCAGATGTGCTGTGTCGATCTTCAGCGCGGCTTCGGCGACATCAACCTGGAAGGCCGTCGAGTCGCTCTGCCTTTCGTAAAAGGTAAAGGCGATCGCCTTGTCCGATGCCTTACTGGTAACGAATTCTAGAGCGGCCCTGCCCAGACCGAGCTGCGGTCCGATCACCACGGTCGAGACGAAAGGCGCGAAGGCGGAGCGGTACAGGGAATGCTCGTCGTGTTCGGTCGGGTGCGTGCCGTCGATCAGGGGTGGGACCGAGATTATGCGGTGATCGGGGATGAAAATGTCCTTCGCCACCAGGCAGTTGCTGCCGGTCGCGCTCATGCCCGCCACGAACCAAGTTTCCTCGACGGTGTAGTCGGAGGCCGGGACCAGTGCTAGCCCCTGGTCGATCACCTCACCGGAGGAAGCGGTGATGGGGACACCCACCACCGCCCAGTCGGCGTGCCAGGATCCGGAGTTGTAGTACCAGCGGCCCGACACCCTGAGCCCGCCGTCGACCCGACGCGTCTCAGCGGTGGGCGCTACGACTCCCGAAACGATCGTGTCGCGGGTCGCGCCGAACACATCGTCCTGGGCCTTCTGCGGGAAAAGACTGGCCATCCACGCGCAGGAATTGCACACCGACACGAGCCACGAACTCGCTCCGTCGCCTTCGGCGAGTGTCGAGGTCACGTCGAGAAAGGTGCGTAGCGAAACTTCGTATCCGCCGTACCGGTGGGGGGTGAGGAGTCTGAACATCCCCGAGTCGGTAAGAGCCTTGAGGGATTCTTCAGCCAGGCAACGGTGCTGTTCGCTCTCCGCCGCGTGGCGTGCGAGCATGGGGACGATCTCGCGAGCTCTCGCCACAAGCTCTGCCCCCTCCGAGGAAGTGGGGCTGACGGTCGGGTAAGGGACGGTCATGGATTTCCCTCTCAGTGGGTGAACGCCGCGATCTGGTCGGTGATCGCACGCGTCCCACGGACAAATGCGGAATGCGTACCAAAGGTTCGATTGCCGTAGATCAGCGGTGCGGCTGTGGTGCTTTCTGCATGGAGCGCTAGCCCGAGGAGCAGCAGATGGTCTCCGCCGGGAACAACCCGGTGGACCCGGCACACGGCCCAGCTCACCGCACATGCCAGCCGGGGCAGCCCTTGGTCTTGGCGCCACGGGGCGCGGTGGAACCTGTCCGCCCGTGATGTGGAGAAGGCCCGCGCGATGTCCTCCTGCCCAGAGCTGAGGACGTTGACGCCGAACCAGTGGGTCCTCTGGATTTTGTCGAGCAGATTCGATCGACGGTCTAGGGCGATGCTGACGATCGGAGGGCGCAGGGAGACTGACGTGAATGAGCTGACGGTCGCACCGTGTGGGATTTCGTCGTGCATCGCCGTCACGACCGTGACAGGAGCGCAGACGTTGGCCATCAGATCTCGGAATGCTTTTTCTGATAACATTCTCGCTCCCACGGGCCGTCGCGGAATTGGAAGAATGGAAAATCCATATCAACGGTCGTTGCGGATTCCGAGAAAGCGAAAACGTTGCGGCGAAGCGGTTTCTCCGTACGGCCGGGATCAGAGATTCCATTTATTGGATTGATCGTGGTCCTTGAATCGTAGCGGGCCGCAGCGGTATTAACCAGAGGATGGGGGCACGACTACCCGAATACGCAGCGGGCGGCACACATGGACTACTTGAATCAGCGGGCGCGACTGAGGCGGTGCGTATTGGCTCGGTACGACTAGATGTGACCGTCGAGTGGTTCTTGGGCAGGAGGGCCGGAGCACATGGCAGGTAGGAGAGGCCACTGTCCTCGTGCGACGGGTCAACGACGGAGGAGGACGCGAACTAGGGGGCTTATGTAGTCCGAGCGTGCCAGGATGTCTGAGCCTGGCCGAGATCGGCACCGCGTCGTGGAACGGCCGCGGTGATCACGGGTCGGGAAGCAGATCGGTGAGGACGGCTTCGAAGGATTCGGCGGTCGGTTTGTCGTCCGTGAGAAGCGAGTGCAGCAGCAGGCCGTCGATCGTCCCGGCGACGACGCGCTCCCGGACCGGGTCGCTGGTGTAGCACCGTGCGAACGCCTGCACGGCAAGGAGCCACCCGTCGGTCGCCGAGCGTAGGTGCGGGCGACGAGCGGCGAGAAGGAACAGCTCGTACTCCGCGAGCAGACGCCCCGGTTCGGAGGCGACCTCTGCTAGGAGGAAGGCCAGATCCCGCCGCCGGTCGTCGCCAGATGACAGGCGGCGCATCCGCTCGGAGTCCTCTTCCATGACGCTGGTCAGGGCCGCGGTGAGGAGGTCGCCCAGGCTCTTGAAGTGGTACGTCGTCGCCGACGTTGGCAGCCCAGCCTCGCGGGACACCGTCCGATGGCTGACACCCGCCACCCCGTCGCGTTCGATGACACGCAGGGTCGCCTCGATGAGCTCGTGCCGACGCCGAAGGCCCTTCAGTCTTCGACCGTCGGTGGTGGAATCGTTCAGTGTTTCTCCTCCTCGGTCCGGCGGGAATCCGCTCGTGCTTCCCACCGCGCCCCTGACTGCCAGGACCGTTTTACCGCAGTTGCGTGAGGTGTCCAAGGGGAAGTTGAGGACGATTTGCCACAATGATGAGGTTTGTCGTTCTCGTTCTGTCTCCGGTAGAGCCGTGACTCAGGCGCTGGAGTCAAGCTGGGCGAGAGCCGCCGCGACCCCGGGGGACAGGCCGAGCGGGTATCCGCGCTCGGCGGCGCGCCGTAGGTGGATTTCGGCGCTGTTCCGGTCTCCGGTACGCAAAGCGTTATGCCCCAGCCATGTCGCGGCCTGGACCTCTCCGCGGGTGTAGGAGCGCTCAGAGGCGATCTGGAGCGCCTGTTCGTGCAGCAGCTTGGCCCTGTCGGTGTCGCCGTCGGCGAGGGCGACCCGACCGAGGCGGGTGAGGGTCTCGACTACCTCGACCCACAACTCCAGCTCCTTGGCCACATCGAGGCATCCGTCGAGGAGAGCGGCCGCGCTCGCGTGATTGCCGTCGATCTCGGCGAGGCGCGCGAGGGAGCGGGTCGCCCGCAGGAGGCCCCAGCGGTCCCCGAGGTCGCGGAATAGGTCGGCGCTGGCCTGTGCGTCACGCAAGGCGGACCTAGTGTCATGTTTATCAAGGTAGTGGTCGGCGCGTTCGGCGAGCGCGATGGCCTGCCCCCATCGGTCTCCGGCAGCGCGGGCGTCGGCCAAGCCCCCTTCCACGAGGCCGCGCCCCTCCCGACGGCGTCCCGCACGGTAGAGGGCGGTCCCCAAGAACCAGCGGAGTCGCGACCGAAGGGCGCCATCGTCGATGTCGATCGGCGCGTCCCGCGTCTCCATCCCGGCCAGCCATGCCTCTGCCGCAGCCCGTCCGGGCGCCGGAGCACCCCCGTGGGCGAGCGCCGCGCGCAGCGAACGGCGCGCCTCGCTGAGGCGGCCGCGCAGTACCCAGTACCAGGCTAGAGCGTTCACCAGCCGCAACGCGTTCTCGCCGTTCCCGGTCGTCAGGGCAATGTCCAGAGCGCGGCGCATGTTGACGGTCTCGGCATCCAGGCGTGCCAGGTACCTCGCCTGTCCCGGCCCCCGCAGCTCCCGGTCAGCCGTTTCGGCTTGCCCGATGTGGTAGACGACGAACCTGCTGCGGAATCGCGCCAGCTCGCCCGCCTCCTCCAGACGTTCGGTGCAGTAGACGGCGACTGACTCCAACAGGCGGAAGCGCTCTCCGTCGCGGACGACCAGAGACCGATCCACGAGACGGGTCAGGACGCCCAGGATCCGCTTTTCAGGGATATCCGTGTCGGAGCAGACGGCCTCGGCGGCCCGAAGGGTACAGCCGTCCGCGTGCACCGCCAAGCGCCGCAGAACAGCTCGTTCGGTTTCACTGAGCAGTTCCCAGCTCCAGTCGATCATCGCCCGCAGGGTCTGCTGCCGCGCGGGGCGGCCGCGCGCCGGACCTGTCGGTAGCGCGAAGCGGTCCTCCAAGCGGGCCGCGATCTGCTCAGGGCTGAGGACACGGAGCCGGGGAGCCACCAGCTCGAGCGCCAAGGGCACCCCATCCAGCCGTCGGCAGATCGCCGCCACGGCCGGCGCGTTGTCCGCGGTGAGGGTGAACCCAGGCACCGCGGCGGCCGCCCGTTCCACGAACAGGTCCATCGCGCTGGAACGTACGGAGGCATTGTGCCTGCGGCCCAGCTGGGACTCGGCGCTTGGCAGAGCCAGTGGAAGAACGGGTCGCACTGTCTCGCCAGGTATGTTGAGCGCCTCCTGGCTGGTCACCTGTATGTGCGTCTGTGGAGCGGACTCGAGAAGGGCGGCGGCCACTGCTGCGACAGGTTCCACCACGTGCTCGCAGTTGTCCAGAAGGAGCAAGACACACTTGTCGGCTAGCGCGGTGCAGAGCCAGGCCACGAGGTCGACAGGATCGGAGTCGGCGGCCGTGTCGCACAGACCGAGCGTGGTGATGATCCGCTCGGCGACGTCTCCTGCCTCCGAGCGGCGATCCAGACCCGCGAGCTCGACCATCCACACGCCGTCCGGAAAGTCATCAAGCATCTCACGTGCGGCTGACAGCGCGAGCCGCGTCTTACCGACGCCACCCGGGCCGGTGAGCGTCAGCAACCGGACGTCCGGCTTCGTCGACAGCAGTCGGCGCACGTCTGTCACGTCCCCCTCTCGGCCGATCAAGGTGGTCGCCGGGGTAGGCAGGTTCGTGCGGTGCCGTGTGCGGGCCGCCTCCGCAGGCGCCAACTGTGGCTCGTGCCGGAGTATGGCCTCGTGCAGCGCGCGCAGGTCCGGTCCTGGGTCGGCGCCGAGCTCCTCGGCGAGGTGGGCGCGGAGGTCCTCGTAGCTGTCAAGGGCCTCGCTTCGGCGCCCTGCCAGGTAGAGGGCGCGCATGTACGTGGCCCGCAGCCGTTCGCGTAGCGGGTGTCGTTCGACCAGCCCGTTGAGTTCCGTAGTGAGAGCGTCGTGCTCGCCGAATTCGAGGCGTGCCTCAGCGAGGTGCTCGACCGCAGCCAGACGGAGTTCTTCAAGGCGCGTGGCTTCGGCCCGGGCGAATACGCGGTCGGCGACATCGGCATAGGCCGGTCCCCGCCAAAGTTCCAGAGCCTCGGTAAGCAGCACCGCCTGTGCGCGAGGTGTTCCGGCGGTCCGCGCCCGCTCGACCAGGTTGGCGAAGACGGAAGCGTCGAGGTCCCCCTCCTCGACCTGCAGGTGGTAACCGGCAGGGTGCCTGACCACCTGTTCACGCCCGAGCGACCGCCGCAACTGGGAAATCTTCGTGTGCAAGGTGTTCAAGGGCCCGCCCGGTGGACGACCATCCCAAAGGTCCTCGATGAGCCGGTCAGCCGAAACGGGGCTTTCCCGATGCACCAGGAGGATCGCCAGGAGGGCCCGTACCTTCACCTCGGGGATCTCCACACGCCGGCCGTGGGAATCCCAAACAGCCAGCGGGCCGAGCACTCCGTAACGCATGGGGGCAGCTTACCGGCGGCCCCCTGAGTAGGTCGTGCGTGAACCGTGCGCGCGGATCACCACTCTGGAGGAGATCTTCAGGCGTGATGGGAAGGAGCCTTCATGAGACGCACGACCCGCGGTCGGGCAGGCATTAAGGAATGGGCAGGACTCGCCGTCTTAGCGCTGCCTACCGTGCTGCTGGGGCTGGACGTCACCGTCCTGCACCTGGCGCTGCCGTCACTGGCGGTGGATCTGCGCCCGAGCAGTACCCAGGAACTGTGGATTGTCGATGCCTACGGATTCTTGATCGCGGGATTCCTCATCACCATGGGAACCCTGGGTGACCGCATCGGCCGCCGGCGACTGCTGATGATCGGCGGCATCGCATTCGTCCTTGCCTCCCTCATGGCCGCCTACTCCACCAGTGCGGAGATGCTCATCGCCGCGCGGGCCGCGTTGGGAATCGCCGGTGCGACCCTGATGCCCTCGACGCTCGCGCTGATCAGCAACATGTTCGCCAACGCACGCCAGAGGGCGCTGGCGATCGGCCTGTGGGCGACATTCTTCGCGCTTGGCATGGCTGCCGGCCCGCTGGTGGGCGGGGTCCTGCTGGAGTACTTCTGGTGGGGAGCGGCGTTCCTTCCAGCCGTTCCGATGGTCGGGATCATGCTGGTGGCCGCTCCGGTCCTGCTTCCGGAGTATCGCGCTCCGCAGAGCGGCCGGTTCGACTTCCTCAGCGTCGCGCTGTCGCTCACCGCGATACTTCCGGTCATTTACGGCATCAAGCAGTTCGCCAAGGACGGCCTGCAACCGGGGGTGGTCGCCGCCCTCGTGGCCGGGTTGGTTTTCGTCGTGGCGTTCGTCCGGCGGCAGCGCATCCTCGCCAGCCCCCTGCTGGATGTCACGTTGTTCAGGAACCGCGCCTTCAGTGTCGCGCTGGGCATGATGCTTGTAGGTCTGGTCGGCGTCGGCGGCACGATGTTCTTGGTCACTCAGTACTTGCAGCTGGTTGCGGACCTCTCGCCGATGACAGCGGGCCTGCTGTACGGCCCGCCCGCCCTGATGATGATGCTGTCCTCAATTGTGGCTCCGCTGGTCGCACGGCATATCCGTCCGGGATATGTCGTGGCGGGAGTACTGGTGATTTCGGTCGGAGGCTACGCCCTGCTCGCGCTGGTCGGCAGCACCGGTGGCGTCGCACTGGTCGTCGCCGGCTTCTCGCTGGTCTACCTGGGTCTCGGGGCCATCGCGGCGCTCGGCACCGACCTCGTGGTCGGTGCGGCACCGCCCGAGAAGGCCGGGTCGGCCTCGGCCATGTCGGAGACCGTTCAGGAGCTTGGCCTGGCGGCGGGAATCGCGTTCCTGGGCAGCCTCGCCACCGCCGTCTACCGACTGCGCGTCGACGGGCAGGCCGCGAGCCTGCCTCCCGATGTCGCCGAGGCGTTCGGTGACAGCCTCTCCGGGGCCGCCTCGGTTGCGTCCCAGCTCCCCGACGCCCTCCTGGAGCAAGCGAGGGAGTCCTTCACAGCGGGGGTGAATGTCGTCGGTGCCGTGGGTGCGGCGGGGATCCTGGTGCTGGCGGTGCTGACCGCCGTGAACCTCCGACACATCGGGACCATCGGTGCCCATGAGTCCGCCAACGTTGAAGAAGGGCACTACGAGGAACCAATCGGTGGACTCGCGAAATGAGGAGGTTGACGCCCATGTCCATGGCGGTGGCAGTAGCTTTGGTCCGCCCGTCGGGCCCTGCGTTCGGCCGCGTCCGGGAGAGGGGCGGCCCTGGCATAAGCGGGGCGGCGAAGGTATCAGCGTTGAGGAGGGCCTGATGTCCGTCGACCTGCCGGGCGGGCGCGACGGGCGCGTGTCGCGGGGTAGCCGACGGCGGGCGGAGCTCCTCGATGCCGCTGTTCGGGTCGCCGAGCGAGCCGGTGTCGCCGAGGTAGGCCACCGTTCGGTCGCCCGTGAATCCGGTACTTCGCTTGGCTCGGTCGGCTACCACTTCCCGGACCGCATCCGGTTGCTGCAGGCGCTCTTCCATCACGCGGTCGACCAGGCAGAGGCCCGGATGACCGCGATGGCGGCGGATTCACCGTGTAGGGCGCACATGCTCGCGGAGCTGCTTGCGGATTCGGCGTCCGAGGGACGGGGGCGTGTCCTGGTGGAATACGAGCTTGAGCTCCTCGCGGCCCGCTGTCCCGAACTGCGCACGGTGGCCTCTGTCCGACGTCGATTGCTGCTCGCGATCCTGGAGGACCTCACCGGAGAGGAACGGATCGCCCGCCATGCGGTCGACGAGATCGAAGGGATCCGGTTCCGGGTGGCGGTCGGGGCCGAGCCGCTGTCCCTGCGTGACGCGCGTGGTCGCATGCGCGAGATCTTCGACCAGCACGCCCGGTGGCTGCAGCGATGATCCTATGGGGCCGTCCCCGGGTGTTCGATTGGGGACGGCCCTCGTTCGCTTCCGCGGCAGGGACCGAGCAGCCCAGCCCCTGGCGCGCAGGTGCTATCGGGACAACATGTCGCTTCAGTTCCCCGAGGCGTAGGGCCAAGAGGGAGCGGCCTGCTCAGGGCACAGGCCCTCGAGCTGGGCGGCTAGGCCGAAGAGAACCCCCTCGTCACCTGGCCGACCGACCAGCTGCAGGCCGACCGGGACACCGTTGTCGTCGACACCACAGGGGATGCTCATGGCAGGCTGCCCGGTCATGTTGAACGGGTAGCCAAACGCCAGCATGTCCGCGAACTCACGCCACCGCTCGAGGAATCCCTCACCAGACGGCCCCTCGTCCACTCGGTACGGGGGTCGGGCGATCGTGGGCGTGATCAGGACATCGTACTTCTCCTCGTCCCAAAACCGCAGGACTCGGGCTGCGAGTGTCCGACAGGCGGTCACGGCCGAGCAGTAGTCGGCGGATGTCATCCGCTCCCCGTGCATCGCGATGTCCAGGGACGTTGGCTCGACACGGTCCAGCCGCGACGGCGGAATGCCCCGCACAAGCGCGGCGACGTTGCCCGCCATAATCGAGAGGAACGGGTCCAGCATGCCGCCCAGATCGGGAGCCGCCTCGGTGAGGGTGTGGGGGAGGTCCTCGAAGACCGAGAGCGCCGACCTGACGGTTTCTCTGATGCTCGGGTCGAGGGACCCGTGCGGGGGAGTGAACGTGTAGGCGATCCTCAGCTTCTCTGGCGGACGGTCGCAGGCGGCCAGGAAAGACCCCTCTGGCTGCCTCGGCAGGCCGTAGGGTTCGCCGGACATCGGGCCCGCGATGACGTCGAGCATGAGCGCGGCGTCGCGCACGGTGCGGGCCATCGGGCTGCTGGTAACGAGTCCTGCCCAGTGCTCGTAGGCACTTGGGCCCCAAGGAATCCGGCCGCGTGTAGGTTTGAGGCCGACGATTCCGCAGGCGGCCGCTGGGGCACGCCCGGAGCCAGCGCCGTCGCCGGCCAGAGCCAGGGGGGCCATCTCGGCAGCGACTGCGGCGGCGGCCCCACCACTGGATCCCGCAGGGCCGAATTCGAGGTTCCGGGGGTTGCGCGTCGATCCATGCAGGGCGTTCTCGGTTCGCGCCTGCAGCCCGAACTCCGGCATCACTGTGCTGCCGAGGATGATGGCACCGGCCTCCTTCAGTCGGCTCACCACCTCGGTGTCGAATTCGGGGGTGTACCCCTGCATCGCGCGCGATCCGTTGGCGAACGGTAGTCCGGCGACTTCGTGCACGTCCTTGACCACGACGGGAACCCCGGCCAAGGGTCCCTTTTGAAGGCGTGGATCACCGTCGACGCGGAGCGCGTCGGCCTCGGCCCCGTCCTCACGCAACGCCGCGATGGCGTTGATCTCCGACTCGACCACACCGATCAACTTGAGCCGTTCGGCAACCATCTGCTGAGCGGAGCTGGTGCCCCGCGCCACGCTCTCCCGGATCTCCAGTGCCGTGCGGTGCACGGGTGTCTCTCTCATCGCTCTCCAACTTCCACAGGGTCGTCTGTCAGGGGCGGTGGGGTGGGGGACGGTTCACGTCTGATCGGCGAGCCGATCCCCCAGGACGGTGAGCTCACTCCGCTGCGTGCGCGGTGGTACCTGACCGCGGGCCCAGGGCGGCCACGAGAGTGCCGAGCGCGTCATCGGCGATCCGTGCGGCACGGCCGCGGGAGACGAAGCCGTCGACGTAGGTGAGGTTCCAGTTGAGTCGGCCGTGGGAGGTCGTCGCGGCGGCAACGAGGACGCCGGTCACCGATATCCCGGCGGCGAAGTCGGCATCCGTGATCCGCAGGCCGCCGATGGCTTCGGGGAGTTCCTGGGCACCGATGTTGGACAGGGAGAGGTTGATAGGTCCTTCCTCATCCAGGTAGCGGAGGAGCTCGCGGCTGCCGTCGATGTCCATGGCCACACGTGAGCCCAAGTCCGTGATCATGGCGAAGTGCTCACCTGCGGCGCGGCGCGCTCTCAAGTCGTCGTTCACCGCTTTGGCGGATATCCAGATGTCCAGATTGGGGTCGCACCGGACCAGCGACGGAAGCGTGGCGACATAGGTGCCTGCCTCATTGGGGCCCACCGCCGGTTCAAGCTCCGCTCGGAAATCCACGGGCGAGCCGATCGCGAAGTAGGTGCCCTGAGGGGTTTCGGCATCCCGGTGGACGGCCGCTACCAGTGCTGCGGCAAGTATTCCGTGAACCGTTACCCCGTGGCTGCGGCAGGCCGCTACCAACGCGCGCGTCGTGTCTGGATCCAGGGAGCGGTGGATGAGCCGAGTCCTGCGCTGCTCGAATTTCACAGTGCGCTCTCGGCGCACACGCTCAGGGGAGAGGCGGGCGGCGTTGTCGGCGTCCCTGCACCTCTTGCTGGACGCGGCCGCCTGGCCCCGATGGGACCGGTGGGCCGCCGGGAACAGGTCTTCGGTCGCGGGGAGCTCGCGGCAGCGGCAGCCCGCGTCCTCCCGTTGCCCTGTGTGTGGTCCGGTGATCCGGGCGGCGATCTCGGCCCATTGCCGCGACAGGGACACCGCGGTGGTCCCGTCAGCGATCGCGTGGTGAAGGACGAGGATGAGGTCGTGCCGCCCGTCGCCGCCGTGGTCACCAGCGGTGCTGAACACCATGGCTCGGCCCAGCGGGCCCGTTTTCCAGTTGACACTCCGTGCTAAATGTTCGGTCTCCACCTCCTGTACCCAGAGAGTTTCGGTGTTGTCGTGCGACGCGTCGGCACACTTCCACCGGAGCGGGATGGGCCGATTGGACGGGACGTACATCGGTTCCTCTCCCCTGTCGGCCCGGATCGCGGTGCACAGCAGCGGATGGCGCTGTTGGAGGAGGTCCAGGGACCGTCGCGCGGCATCCACGGACAGGTGACCCTCGACCCGTACTCTCCCTATGACGTTGAGCGGGGAGATACGGTCCGCGATCCAGTACCAGCGTTCCAGGGGGCTCAGAGGTCTTAACACCGGGCGGGTCCTTTCTGGCGCCGGATACCCGGGACAGGTCGAGCGGGGATACCGGAGCCGGGGAATGGAGCGTGGACGTGGAAATCGTGCTCCGCTGCCGTTCGGATATGGCCAGTCAATGAGGCCACTGGTAGTCCGCGAGTGGCGAGGTGTCTTTGAGCGCAGCCGCTACGAGCCGGACACGGGAGTTGACCTCATATTTCCGGAAGAGCTTTTTTAGATGGTAGTTGACTGTGTGCTGAGAGATGGCCAGACGGCGCGCGATCTGCTGATTCGTGTACCCCTCGGAAGTGAGGAGGATGAGGCGCATCTCCTGGAGTGTCAACCTTGGAGAAAAGGGTTGGCGATGGTGAGATGTGCCGGGGTAGGGTGCGGGATTGGTGCTTCCTTGGAGGAGCTCAGGAAAGAAACTTGGAATGTATCCCCAGAATAGTTCATGCATGATTGGACTTTGGAACTTCAGCTCTTCTCTTCCCTCGATGAAGCCCATTCGATAGGCGGATTCAACGATTCTGTGGAGCTCGTCTCTGCTTGTCCCGAGTATGGCTCCAATGCGTTCCAGGGACGTCACTTTCTGCCCTGTGAACGCGCAGGCTGTCATGAATCTCAGCATGGGTTCCGGGCCTCGCCGAAGGACATCCTCCAGCCATATGTGGACGCGGTTGGGGATCCGCTTGTTCTCCAGGTCAGCCTTGCTGTCTCGAAGGAAGACCCTTCCTTCTTCGGTCATTCCCTCGAGGAGCTTGACGGTGAGGGTGGGATGTCCCTGAGCCCTTCTCAGAAGGGAGATGAGCCGCGCGGTTGGTGGAGAACCGAGCAGGTCTTCGGCTACCTGGGAGATGGCCTGCGGGGGGAGCGGGTCGAGCCGGATCCGGTGTACGGCACTGGATGGAGCGTCCGACATCAGGATGCCTGGAGGGAGCCGTCCCTCCACACCAGTGGCGACCACCCAGACCACCCCGGGCCGTGTCCGGAGCTGTCCTGGCGGGGCGGCTGTCGCGTCCGCCGTCAGTGCGTACGGGCCATCCGTGACCTCGGAGTGGAGCGACTCGGATCGGGTAAGGCGCGGTCGGGGCGCATGCAGCAGTGCCTGGCTTCGGTGCCCCTCGGGGAACGCGCCGCACATCAGTGCGTCGCCGAGGGTGAAGCCCGTCACGCAGGCCGTCTCCAGGCAGTCACGGGTGAAGCAGGTTCTGCCGAACCCTGGCGGACCCTCGATCAGGATGACGGCCCCCTTGCCGCTTGCACGCGCCTCGTAGAGGATCTGCTGGACCTCGCGCCGCTGCTTCGTTCGTCCGCGCAGAGCAAGGGCATCGGTATCTCGCAGAAAAGTTTGGTAGGACTGCAAGCGCTCGGGCTGGCGCCCGTGGTCGATATTCGATACTTCGGCGCACGCGAGGTTCATAAATCCGCCCCTCGTTGACATGGTCGTCTGAACCGACCCTGGCCTGTGCATGGAAAGTACGATGGATTGCCTCGAAATGCTGAACGGAGAAAATGGCCTGCATGGCTCACGTTGTTCAGTGGAAAGGGCAATCCTAGAAAGCTGTACGGTTGTTCTGATTGTTTGTGAGTTGCGGAATGTATGCAAGGTGTGCGAGAAGTGATATGCGCCACATGGTGGGGTGGGCAAGTTCGCGGGCGCGGTTGTCGGTTTGGGTGTGGTCCGGAGTCGACTTGTTGTCCTCGGGTGAGGTCTGTGATCGTCGGCGGCCATCCTTCGAGAAAGAAGGGTCATGCCCCTGATTAGCGAAGAGTCGCTTTGGGTGATCGGATCGCTACTTTGTTGATGGCTACGTGATCGAGTAGTGGTGGGGAGGAGAAGCGATGCCTTACCTTGCCAGTGGAATATCGGTTTCTTTTGCAGGGCGGCGGATCCCCTATTGGGGCTTCTCGTATCTGCGAACGTGGGAAGAGGAACTCGGTGAACAACGGCGAAGTGAATCGCGTACTCCCGGCCTCCGTCTCCGACGGAGCTCGAACCAACGCGTACCAAGACGACATCTGGGTAGCCGACTACCAGACGCCTGGGAGCCCCCAGTTCAACGTCGTCCTCGAAGAACACCTCGACGGCGGCATCGATGCTGACCTCTTGACCGACTGTGTGGTTCGCGCGCTGCGGAGACACGACGCATTACGGATGCGCATAGGCGAGGATGAGAACGGCCGCCCGCGGGTTCAACCGGACTTCGTATCGGGGGAAGGCTGGGCGCCGGAGGTTCCGGTCGTCGACCTGTCCGAAGCGAACGACCCGGTGGTGGCCGTTCGTGACTGGCGGGAGCGCGAGCTGCGCCGACCGATCGACGTACGAAGCGGCCCCTTGGTCGAGGCGACACTGGTCGCGGGAAGTGGCACGTCGGCGTACCTCTTCTTGAAGGCGCACCACATCATCGCCGACGCCTGGGCCCTCAACCTGCTGTCCTACGAGATTCTCTCCGAGTACCGGGCGCTTTCCGTCGGGGAGTCCTACGAGGTACCTACATCGCGCTCTTTCCTGGCGGAGATCGAGCGTGCCCACTCCTACCGCGGCTCCGACCAGTACGATCGCGACCGCCGATTCCACCGGGAGAACCTGGCCAGGGTCACTCCCGCACTCTTCCCGCGCGTCGTGACCGAGCGTGTCGAGCGGGGCCGCCACTCCTTCACGATCGACGGCAAGACGGTCCGACGGATCCTGGAGTCTGGAGCGTCGCCACTGCCGTACCTTGCTACGGCCGTCGGTATCTGGACCTCCCGTGTCCTGAGATCCCCCGAGGTGGTGCTGGGTGTCCCCTTCTTGAACCGCCGTACCAGGGCGGAACGCGAACTGGTCGGTCAGTTCGCGAACAACCTTCCCTTGCGCGTGGCGGTCGACGAGGGCATCCCGATGCTCGACCTGGCGCGCGTGACTCAGGATCGCCTCCGTCGGATGCGCGAGCACGAGCGATTCCCGTTCGGCGCGATCCTCAGCGAGCTCCGGACGGATGCAGGTGGAGTTCGCGGTCTCTTCGACGTCACCCTCTCCTACATGCGCTACCCGCGCCCCCCGGAGATTTCCGGCGTCGAACGCACCACCACGATCATGGCGCCCGTACATGAGGCGAACGCGCTGTCGATCATGGTCCACGCGT
The DNA here is from genome assembly GCF_039530945.1 of Nocardiopsis rhodophaea. NCBI lineage: Bacteria > Bacillati > Actinomycetota > Actinomycetes > Streptosporangiales > Nocardiopsidaceae > Nocardiopsis > Nocardiopsis rhodophaea. The sequence goes on along the minus strand of NZ_BAAAPC010000019.1, from coordinate 102,795 downwards.
TCGAGGACGAGGACGACCTGCGCATCGACCTCGACTACGCGCGTGACGTTTTCGATGGGGACCTCACCGCGGAGGCGTTCGCCGGTCATGTGGCGGAGCTCGTCCGCAAGGGGCTGGATATGTCCGAGCTCCCGGTGTCGGCGCTCTCCATGCTCACCGACGAGGAGTACGAGGAGGTCGTGCGCGGCAGGCAGGGCGAGCGCATGCTCTACCCCAGCGAGAAGACGCTGCACGGTCTCTTCACCGAGCAGGCCACGCGGAACCCCCACCGCCCAGCGGTGGTCGACTCGGCCGACGGAACGGTGACCACATACGGGCAGCTCGACCGCCTCTCCAACCAGGTTGCCCGATCGCTGCGGGCACAGGGTGTCGGTCCGGAGGCCCGGGTCGCGGTCATGGCCGAGCGCGGTAGCGAGCTCCTCCCCGGCCTCCTGGGCATCCTCAAGGCCGGCGGCGCCTACGTCCCCATCGACCCCGGCTATCCGGAGGAACGGATCGCCCTCCTCCTTGAGGACTGCCGTCCGGCCGCCGTCCTGACCAGCGCGGGTGTCGACGCGGACCGCGTCCCTGCAGACATCCCGGTTCACCGCGTCGCTGACCTCTACCGGGGACCTGACGGGCCGCCGCCGCCCGCGGCCGACTCCAGCGACCTCGCCTACATCATCTACACCTCAGGCTCCACCGGGCGGCCCAAGGGTGTCATGGTTGAGCACCATTCAGTGGTCAACCGCCTCGCCTGGATGCAGCGGCATTACCCGATCGGTGCCGGTGACACCCTCCTGCAGAAAACCCCGATCTCCTTCGACGTGTCGGTCTGGGAACTGTTCTGGTGGTGCGTTGAGGGCGCCCAGCTCGTGCTCCTGCCACCGGGGGCCGAGAAGGACCCGCGGGAGATCGCTCGCGCCGCGCGTGAGCACGGCGTGACCGCGCTCCACTTCGTTCCCTCGATGCTCGGCCCTTTCCTTGAACTGCTGGAGGAGGACACTGAAGCTCGCGCTGCGGCGTCGACCCTTCGCTACGTCTTCTGCAGTGGAGAGGCGCTCCCGGCCGAGCGGGTCAACCAATTCAATCGGCTGTTCACCGAGCTTCAGGACATCGGAACCGCGCCGCTGCTGGTCAACCTGTACGGGCCCACAGAGGCCGCCGTCGACGTCACGCGCTACGACTGCCCGCCCGCCGCCGAAGGTCCGGTAAGCCGCGTGCCGATAGGGCGGCCGGTCCAGAACACCAGCCTCTACGTCCTCGGCGCCCACGGCGGACCGCAGCCGGTCGGTGCGCCCGGCGAACTGTGCGTCGGCGGGGTCCAGGTCGCTCGCGGCTACCTGGACCGCCCCGAGCTGACCGCCGAGAAGTTCGTCAAGGACCCCTTCACCCCGGGTGGGCGCCTCTATCGAACGGGAGACCTGGCCCGCCTGCTGTCCGACGGCACCATCGAGTACCTCGGCCGCATCGACGGGCAGGTGAAGATCCGCGGGAACCGCGTCGAGCTGGGCGAGGTTCAGAACGCCCTGGTCGGCTTGGCAGGGGTGCGTGACGCGGCCGTGGTCGACCGTCCTGAGGACGGTCGCGGGCCGGTGCTCGTCGGCTACTACACCGCCGATAAGGACCTCGACGCCGCCGAGTTGGCGGCGCGGTTGCGCACGTCGTTGCCCGACTACATGATCCCCGCCCACTTCGTCCGGCTCGACCGCCTGCCGCTCACCCCGAACGGCAAGGTCGACCGGAAGGCCCTTCCCGACCCGGTCCGTTCCGTCGATCCTGGAGGAGGCCCGCCGACCACACCGACCGAAGCTGCCCTGGCCGATGTGGTGGCCGAGGTTCTGGGCCTTGAGCGGGTCGGCGTCCACGACGACTACTACGCCCTCGGTGGGGACTCCATCACGATGCTGCGCGTGCGCGCCCTGGCCGAGAAGGCCGGAGTCCGCTTCGACCTCTCCGACCTCGTACAGAATCCGACAGTGGCGGCCCTGGCCGCGCTCATCGACCGGAGTGAGGCCGACGGTCGCGCCGCAGGGACCGCCGAACGTGCCGACATTGAGCCGTTCGCGCTCGTGTCGCACGTCGACCGGGCCCGTCTCGAAGGGCATGAGGACGCGTTCCCCCTCACCCGGCTCCAACTCGGACTCCTCTACCACAGCCGCGAGCGCCAAGACTCGGCCGTCTACAAGGACGTTTTCCGGTACAGTATCGCCCTGCCGTGGGACGAAGACCTCTTCACGAGCGCCTTCGGCCGCCTCGTCGCCCGCCACCCCGTGTTGCGCTCGTCCTTCGCACTCGCCGGCTACTCCGAGCCGTTGCAGATCATCGACCGCGATGCCCCCAGCGGTCTGGGCGCCACCGACTTGCGCGATGTACCGCCCGCCGCCGCCGAGGAGGCGATCACCCGGTACATGGGGGAGCGGCGGCTGCACGACTACCGCTTTGACACAGCACCGCTCTACCGCTTTCAGGCCTTCGTGCTGCCCGAGACGGTCGAGCTGGTGCTCTCCTTCCACCACGCCCTACTCGACGGCGGAAGCGTCGCCAACCTGGTGAGCGAACTGCTGCGGGACTACCTGCACGCCTCGGGCCTGGACATCAGTCCGGTTACTGACACCCCGCCCCCGAGCCCGGCCCTGCACGCCGCGGACGAGCGGGCCGCGATCACCTCTGAGGAGAGCCGAAGCTACTGGCGTCGGGAGCTCGACGGTGCCCACCCCCCGCAGGTCGAGGGGTTCCGTTCCCACGAGGGCGGCGGCGACACGGGGATGATCGTCCGCGACGTCCCGATCCCCGAGGACCTGGAACGTGCTGTCCGCGCGTTCGCCGAGGAGCAGGCAACACCGGTCAAGTCCGTGCTGTTCGCGGCCCACGCCTTGGTGCTCCGGGCGCTGTCGGGACAGGACGACCTGACCACCGGACTGGTCACCCACGGCCGACCGGAGGTCGAAGGCGGCGAGCGTGTCTGCGGCCTGTTCCTCAACACGCTCCCCGTGCGCGTCTCCTTCACGGGCGGCACCTGGCTCGACGCCGTGCGGCACGTCATCGGCAAGGAACGCGAGAGCCACCCGCACCGGCGTGTACCCCTCAGCGTCATCCAGGAGGACATCGGTGCAGCCGCACTGGTGGACACCGCGTTCAACTACATCCACTTCCGCCAGCTCGGTCCTGTGCTCGGACTTCCCGGTGTTGAAGACCGCGGCTTCACAGCGTGGGAGGAGACCAACTTCGCCCTGTTGGTGAACGCCATGGCAGACCCCGTGGACGGACGCGTCCGCCTGCGCATGGACTTCTCCGGCCGGATCTTCACCGATGAGCAGAGCACGCTCTTCGCCGACCTCTACACGAGCATCCTGCGCCGGATGGTGGAGCGGCCGCACGACGCCATCGACACATCCTTCCTCGCGGTGGAGGAGCCAACCGGCACCTTTCGTCGGGGAACCGGCCCGACCGACGTGGTTCGCACGTTCGTCGAGCGTGCCCGCACAGCCTCGGACGCTCCTGCGGTGGTGTTCGGCCACGAGTCCTGGACCTACGCCGAGCTCGACGACCGTTCCGCACGTATCGCGCGCATGCTTCTGTCCGTCGGGGTGCGCGCGGGAGACCGCGTCGGTATCGCGATGGACCGGTCCCCGGACACCGTCGCCGTCATGCTGGGCGTGGCGCGCGCCGGCTGCTCGGCGGTCCCACTCGACACCTCCTACCCCCCAGAGCGCCTGCGCGCCATGCTCGGGCTGAGCGACCCGGAGCGCGTTATCGTCCAGACGCACCACGAGCACCTGATCGACGACGGCAGCCGCGTGCTTTCCGCCGAGTCCCTGCTCGACGGGGCTACCGCCGCATTAGAGGTGGGAGACTCCGCGCCTCTGCCGAAGGTCTCCCTCGACGACGAGGCCTACCTGCTCTTCACCTCTGGCTCGACAGGCACCCCGAAGGGCGTGTCAATGCCGCACCGTTCGCTGGCCAATCTGGTCGCCTGGCAGAACCGGGTCCCCAGCGGCGCCGTGGGGCGCAGGACGCTGCAGTACGCGCCACTCAGCTTCGACGTCTCCTTCCAGGAGCTGTACTCCACCCTCTGCGGCGGAGGCACCCTGGTCGTGGTCTCGGAGGAGCTGCGACGCGACATCCCTGAGCTGCTGCGGACGATCGACCGCGAGAGGGTCGAACGCGTATTCATGCCCTACGTCGCCCTCCAGCGACTGGCCGAGGCCTCGACCGCACTCGGCATCGTCCCCCGGAATCTGAAGGTCCTCGGGTCCTCCGGCGAGCAGCTCCGGGTGACCGACGAGATCCGCCGGTTCTGCGCCGCGCTGGACGGCGTGGTCCTGGAGAACCAGTACGGTCCCACCGAGAGCCATGTCGTCACCACCTACAGCATGTCGGGGGACCCTGCGGAGTTCCCGGCGCTGCCGCCGATCGGCCGTCCGATCGACGGCGCCCGCGTCCTCGTCCTCAATCCCGACGGCCGCCCCGTCCCCGCTGGGGGTAAAGGGGAAATCCACCTCGGCGGGGTGTGCCTGGCTTCCGGCTACGTCGGAGAGCCCGGCATGACCGAGGAACGGTTCATCCCCGATCCGACGCGCGGTGACGGCGGACGCCTCTACCGAACCGGTGACGTCGGCATGGTGCTCCCCAGCGGCGACGTCGTCTGCCTGGGCCGGACCGACCGCCAGGTCAAGATCCGCGGATTCCGTGTCGAGCCGGCCGAGGTGGAGCTGGCCCTGGCCGAAGCCGCCGCGTTTACCGGGGCCCAGGTGGCGGAGGTCGCGGTGGTGGAGCGTCGACGTGACGGCGGCGACGCCGTCCTCGCCGCCTTCCTCTCGGGGGACGCTGCGGGCGGAGACATCGACGCAGTGCGCCGACGGCTGCGGTCGGTGCTGCCTGACTATATGGTCCCCTCGCACATCGAGTGGCTTCCCGCGATGCCGCTGACCGCCAGCGGGAAGCGCGACGACGACGCGCTGCGCCGTCGACCGCTCACCGCCCCCGCCCGCACAGCCGCGTCGGCCGCACCGCGGGACGCGCGTGAGCGGGCGCTTGCGGAGATGATCGGTGACCTGCTCGACCTCCCCGAGATAGGTGTCCACGACGACCTGTTCGAGCTGGGCGCCACCTCGATCACCGCGATGCGGCTCGTGGTGCTCATAGAGCAGCGGTTCGGCGCGGCCGTCCCCCTGTCCTCGCTCATCGCCGCACCCACCATCGCCGAACTGGCTGAGCGCCTTCCCGAGGTTGGTGGGGAGGCGGTGCGGACCGGCGTCGACTTCGACCCGCTGGTGCCGATCCGCCGGGGCGGGTCTTGTCCCCCGATGTTCTACGTCCACCCCATGGGCGGAAACGTGCTCTGCTACGTCCCCTTCGCCAAACACCTCCCGAACGACCAGCCGTTCTACGCGCTCCAGGCCTACGGGGCGGACGCCGGAACGGAGCCCGTGCGCGGCATGGAGGAGATCGCGCGCCGCTACATCGAGGCGATGCGCCGGGTCCAGCCGGAGGGGCCGTACCACATCGGTGGCTGGTCCTTCGGCGGGTTCGTCGCCTTCGAGATGGCCCGCCAGTTGCGGGCCGCCGGTCAGGAGGTCGGCTCGCTGGTTGTGCTGGACACCACCGCTCTCAACCCCGAACGCCGCGAGTGGACCGATGACGAGGCGCTCATCGCCTGGTTCTTCTGGGAGCTCCTCTGGCTCGAACGCGGTGGGGAGTCGCCCGAGGCCGTCATCCCCGCCGAACTGGCCACGCTGGACGAGAAGTTCGAGTTCATCACGCAGCTGGCCATCGACGAGGGTGTCCTGCCCCCTGGCAGCACCGACGCGATCGTGCGGCGCCTGTTCCGGCTGTACGAGGCGAACTGGCGGTCGGCCTTCGACTACTGGCCTGAGGTCGTCGACCAGGACATGGTCCTCGTCCACGCGAAGCAGCCCCTGCCTGATGTGCTGAAGTCGATGCACAGCGCCATCGGCAGCATGCACGCCGACCCGGCCAACGGCTGGCGTGAACGCACCTCGGGCCGCCTGTCGGTGGTCGAGGTGGACGGTGACCATCTCACGATCATGGAGGAGCCTTACGTGCCCGCGGTCGTCTCGGCAGCGCTCGGCGCCGTCGGCCACAACGGTTCGGTCGGCGAGGAGGACTGACATGAACGGAAGCAGAACGGCGATCGTCGTGGGCGCTGGAATCGGTGGTCTCGCCGCAGCCATCGCGCTGCGCCGTGTCGGCGTCGATCTGGAGGTCTTCGAGCGCGCGCCAAAGATCCGCGCCGCCGGGTTCGGACTGTCGGTGATGAGCAACGCGGTCGCCGCACTCGAGTCGCTCGACATCGACCTGGGCCTGGAGAAGCGGGGCCGGACTCTGGACACCTACCTGGTCAAGGACTGGCGCGGGCGGCTGATCCGGGAGTTCCCCTTCCCCGAGATCATCGAGCGACTGGGGAAGCCCAGCGTGTGCATCTCCCGAGCCGACCTGTTTGCGGCCCTCCAGGAGGAGGCGTCGGGGATCCCCGTCCACCTGGGGCGTGGTGCCGCTGGGTTCGAGATCACCGACGGCCGGGCGCGGCTGTACCTGGAGGACGGTGGGAGCGCAGAGGCCGACCTGCTCATCGGTGCCGACGGGTTCAACTCGGCGATCCGGCAGCAGATCGCAGGTCCCGACGAACCCGCCCACGACAGCGGCTACATCGTGTGGCTCGGCATCACTGAGTACCACCACCCCCGCTTCCCCTCGGGGTCAGTGATGCATTTCTGGGGCGACGGGATGCGCTTCGGGCTGGTCGACATCGGCCACGGCCGCCTCTACTGGTGGGGCACCAAGAACATGCCCCCGGAGCGCTCAGCCGGGTGGCGCGGCGGAAGGGCCGAGATCCTGCGCGCCTACGCGGGCTGGCCCGACGAGGTGCGCGAGGCGATTCGCGTCACGCCCGACAGCGACGTCCTGTCCGTTTCCTCACGGGACCGGCCGTTCCTGGAGCGCTGGGGGAACGGTCCCGTCACCCTCCTGGGCGACGCCGCCCACCCGATGCTGACCAGCCTCGGCCAAGGGTCGGCCATGGCGATCGAAGATGCCGTCGTGCTGGCACGGCACGTCGAGCGGCAGCCGGACAGCGCGCGGGCGCTGCGCTCCTACGAGGACGCCAGGCGCGAGAGGACTCGGGAGATCGTGGAGGCCACGCGGACCGTCAGCGATTTCGAGCAGGCGCAGGGGCCGGTGCGCCGGCGGGTCCGCGACGCCTACTTCCGGTACATGTCGCACCGGTCTCTCGTCGGCCGGCTGGAGCCCGCACTGACCTTCCCCGGAGCCGGGATTGACGATCCTGTGCCGATGATCCATGGAGAGGAGAGGCGATGAGCACACGTTTTCGAGACAGGAGCGCCGCTTCCACGGCCGGGGACGCCGTCGTTGTCACCGGCGCCTCGTCCGGACTGGGACGCGAATGCGCGCTGGAGCTCGAAGACCGCGGGTTCGAGGTGCTCGCCGGGGTCCGGCGCGCGGAAGACGGGGAGAAACTGGTCGCGGAGTCCCTCCACGGTCGGCTCCGCTACGCCATCGTCGATGTCACCGATGACGCGTCCGTCGAGGCCTGCGCCCGACTTGTCGAGGCCGACTACGGAGGGCTGCGTGGGCTCGTCAACAACGCGGGAATCGCTGTCTCCGCCCCGCTCGAATGCGTCGACAGCGAGACGATGCGGCGCCAGCTCGACACCAACGTCGTTGGACAGCTCGCGATGATCCGCGCCCACCTCCCGCTCCTGCGCCGGACACGCGGCCGAATTGTCAACATCACCTCCGGACTGGGTAAGGTCGCGATCCCATACCTGGGGGCCTACGCCGCCGCGCAGTTCGCCAAGGAGGCGATGAGCGACGCCTTGCGCAGGGAACTGGCCACTAGCGGTGTTCGGGTGTCGGTGGTGCAGCCGGGCGCCATCTTGACGCCGATCTGGGGAAAGCTCTCCGACACTGCGGCCGACGCATTGCGGGCGGCGCCGCCCGGGGTGGCCGAGATCTACCAGGCGTCGTTCGCCGCGTTCGTGGAGGCCAACGCTGGGCAGGCAATGGCGAGCAGGACCACTCCCGAGCAGTTTGCCCGTGCCGTGGCCCGAGCACTGACGGATCCCGCTCCCAGCACCCGTTACCGCGTGGGTGCTGATTCCCGGAATATGAGCATGTTCGCGCGGATCATGCCGGACCGTCTTCTGGACCGCCTCTTCTCTGGAATCGGCCCGCGGGCCGAAGAGTGGGAGCGCGTGCCGCGCGCCGGATCCGTCGCGCAGCGATGACACCGTTGGTGCCCGGTTGTCCGACCGGGCACCAACGCCCAGGCCCGAAGGGTCTTGCCCGCACACCGTCTGCATACCACCTGTGTTTTAAGGGTTGTCCGATCGGGCAGCTTACTCAGGCCCCTGCCGTGACGGCCGATCCGCACTTGCGCAAGCCGGTCGAGGAGACCTTCGCCTGGCTTACTGAGCGGCTGGCGGGGCTGTTGGAGGAGGGGCGTGCCAGTGGCGAGCTTGACGACGGGCTCGATCCTGCCGCCACGGCTGCCGTGTTGGTCGCGGTGCTGCAGGGCGGCTATGTGCTGGCCCGCGCTGTGGGCTCGGCCGGGGCTTACACCCAGGTTGTCGACGGTGCCCTCGGGTTCCCCATCCGCCGTGCCGGTCGCCAGTGACGAGCCTTCGACCCCATCACTGGAGAAAAAGGAAAACCGCTTCTATTCGTTCGCATCGACGCACCGCGGGCCGGTAGCGATAGGCTCAGCGCGCTCGGCCGTGCCATGCACGACGCCCTGGTCCAGACGATCGGCTTCCCGTTCAACGACCGGTTCCAGGTGCTGGTGAGCTACGACGGCACCAGCGGCCTGCCGCGCTACAACAACTCCCTGGGTGTGGACCGCGATGACGACATCGTCTACGTCGTGATCACCATGCGATCCGGACGCCCCCGCGCAGAAGCAGGCACGCAATCAGCACGTCGTCGAGCTCGCTCACGAGTACGCGGGAACCGAATCGTGGAACATGGTCGTCGTCATGGCTGAGAACGAGTCGATTGACTGGTCATTCGAGAGGGGGTGGCGCGGTACGCCGTTTCCTCTCGATGATGGTCCCGCTCCTGGTGTTCTTCGTCTTCCCGCGGTAGTTCGTCCAAGGCGTGTTCGCGGGCTCGACGAAGGAGGGAAGCGGGCACGAGCATGCGGGTGCGGGTGCAGCAGGCCGCCGTTGGCAGAGCGTTGTGATCGCCCCCGCCGTCGCGTCGCATGACCAGATCGGGATAGAAAGGTCGGGGGAGGGGCCGTCGCCCCTCTCGCCCGAGTGGTTCTTCCGCCGCCGCGTGGGGGAGGTGCCTCCATCGACGTCGCACGAGGCCCCAAGGCCGGGGACGCGCTGTTCTCCTATGGCACGCTGATGTTTCCCGAGATCCGGATCGCGCTGCTGGGTAGGACGGTCCGGTGCCGCCCGGCGGCCGTGTGCGGTTGGCGGGCGGCCGCGCTCAAGGGACGGCCGTACCCGGGTCTGGTCGCGGCTGCTGACGCCACGACCGAGGGTGTCGTGATCCTTGGCCTCTCCGGACTCGACTGGAAGACTATCGACCGTTTCGAGGGTCCCGAGTACCTCTGCCGCCTCTTGGACCTGGCGGGCGGCGGTACCGCTTGGGCCTACCTCTGGCTCGACCCGTCAGTGGTGTGTGACGACAACTGGGACCCGCGACGATTCGGTCGCGACACCCTGCGCACCTACCTGACGGCGTGGTACGAGCAGTGATTGGGACGGCCGGTCGGCCCGGCTCAGTCGTGCCCGGCTGCTGGGGTGTCCGTGGATGGGACCCGTTTCCCGGCGAGGTCAAACGTCTTCCGTAAGGCGAGGGAGATTACCTATGTCGCCAAGGCGACTCCTGTCGTCACGGATTTCGAGCAGGGGCGCCTGACATAGAAATCGCTGGGATCACTTCAATAATGTTTAACAGTCAGGTTCCTTTATGCTTGACTGGGTGCAGTATCGCTGCAGACTATATACCACCGTGACAACCGTCTGCTTCAAGTCAAAGATTCTCCGGGTTGGGCATCACTTTGGGAGTGGAGAAGGACTGTAAGTAACTGTGAATGGCGGATTGTATGGCGACATGGCTCACCATGCTGACGTCGAATTTTTGTAACTCGAAATTCGCAATCCTCCTGGCCTGTATGCCTCTCGACTTTTCCTCAGTATGGCATGGATTAGGGTTGACGTCGGCGTAGATACTTAATTCCTGGTCGCCTTTTCGGTGTTTTGGCCACTGAAGTCCTAGTTGCGCTGTGTTGACATGCGCGCCGGGTGCTGGCTTGGTGAGCCACCTCTCTCCCATGCGGCCGCGCCTTGTGTCGCCGGATCCTCGGGGGTTCATAGACCAGTGGCCGGGACCAAGAAGCCTCATGCGACGTTGTCCCTGGCCCTGGCCCTGGCATCACCAAATCGATGGCCGGATCGGCAGGTATGCCTATCCCCGTAAACGATGCGTCTTTCCATGTCAACTGAGACGTGATTGCCGGATGCGGTCACTCACCACTGCCATTTTCAAATACGGTGCACAGGGGATCGGAGGTGCGCGTTAAGAAATTGAGTTCCGATGACTCTAATATCCCACCTCTATCAATCTGATCTCCGTGTCAGCAGGTCATGGCTTGGGTGTCCGATGTGAAATGTTTTAGTTGATGACGGGCATATTCAGAAGCGTAGATTGTGGGAGTATTGTGTTATCTCCTGATCAAATGTTGCAATGCTTCGTGTTCGCATCCCAACGGGGTTGAAGCGCGATCAGGAAAAGCTGAGGTGTGCCAATGAGAATGAGAAATAAGTGGATGGTGGGAGCGGTGGGAGCCTCGTTCGCCTTGACACTCGCGATGCCCACGGCTGTGTACGCGGACCAGGAATCCTGGAAGGACTGGTCCCCCGTGGACGCTCCCGTGGAGCTGCAGCCCCGGGACTCGGACGTCTCCTCGGGCTCCGTGGAGACTGTAGAGCCGTCCCTTCATGGGGAGGAGACTGCCGGAGACGCCGTCTTCAGTGCGGAGGAGGTCCCGGGCGCTCGGCACAATGTTGTCGAGCTGGCTCCGGGAGAAGCCGCCAGTCCGCAGGTGCGGCGCACCGAGGTCGAGGTGAGCCAGGACGACTGGAACGACGTCTGGTGCCGCTACAACCCGAGCGTGCATGCCGACCCGTCCCCGCCCGCGAAGGGTCGCCAGTACGCCATGGCGCGCGCGGCCTCCCCTTCTCTCTACGGGTGGGCCCAGGCGTTCGACGCCCAGAACGGATTCGGGCAGCAGCCGCACACATCAACGGCGACACTCAAGTACAACCTGGCGATCTCGATCGGGATGGATTGGCCGCAGCCCTCGCATATCACCGGGTTTGCGAACCCGTCGTTCAAGGGGGGTGTCTATGCGGAGTCGAAGACGTCTCCGATCACGTTCTCCCAGTCGAAGGCCTCCGGTGGGAAGAAGATCGACATCGGCATCGCCAGGAGCGGCACCTACGAATGGAAGAACTTGTGGGACCTGAAGTACCAGCGCCAGGACGGAATCGGGTACACCAAGTACTGGAACTGGACCGGGTTGGATGACGGTACCGCCTACGCGGCGACGATGGACGCGACCCCTGGCCACACCTACGACTTCACGGTGCAGACGAAGACTAGCGCAACGTCAGAGCCGGTGTTCGGAGCGAGCGCCCAGGCCCAGACCGATTTCGGCTCGGCGGGACTCGACGCGCCCTCCCTGGCGCCGGGACTCTTTTTCAAAGCCAATGACCAGTCCAATCTGCTCATCCGCTACCGGCTTCCGGCTGGCTGGACCGCAACCTGCTAGCGTAGCGAGCACGGCGCCCCGTCCCGGGCCCCGGGACGGGGCGGCTTGGTGGAAACAATGCGGAATTGGAAACGCACGTCATTCGAACTGCTCGGAGTGGCCCTTTTCTTTGTTGGGGTTATCGCGGGCATAACCGTGGCCGTCGCGCTGGTCGGCCATTTCGCTCATGGGGATCCGGGCATCGAAATCGTCCTGCTCATCGCCGGGGTCAGCGTCGGCTGCACGGCGGCCAGCCTGCTGATTCGAAAGTCCCTTACGCAGCGTCCGTGAGCAGGGCAGTGCTGGCCGCGCCCGGCGCTGCCCCTTACCCTCCTCCCCTCCCGACACCGAATCGGGAAGGCTCACTGAGGTCCACAGCGGTATTTCGTCCGGGGCGGCGACGACCTGGATGTCCATCCCGTGCTGTTCGTGCGTTTCCGAGGAGGACGGCTCGTCGCCGCCGGGCGCGACACGACGTTACTCGCTCGGCTGACCGAGCTCGGCGCCGACGCCACGATCAAGATCGACGCCCCTGATATCGACCTTGCCGCCGAGTTCGCCAACGCGGCGCAGGGCGGCTTCGACGTCGTCATCGACTACCTGTGGGGAGCGCCGACCGAGGCCTTGATCCGCTCGGTCAGCCGGGGCGACCTGACCCCCGCCAGCTCACGGACGCGGCTGGTCCAGGTGGGCGAGATGGCCAGCCCCGCCATCTCGCTGTCCGCCGCCGCCCTGCGTTCGTCGGGCCTGGAGATCATCGGTAACGGAACCGGGCGCATGCCCGACCCTGAGCTCCTCCGTGCGGCCTTCACCCAGGTCATGGCCGGTGCTGCACGGGGTGACCTGGTGATTGACACGGAGGCAGTCCCGCTCAGCCAGGTCACCGACGCTTGGGACCGTGATACCAAGGGCGCCCGGTTGGTGCTGGTGCCCTAGGCAGTGCTTCTGCACGGGTGAGGTCGCACGGTCAGATCCGTATAGAGGCGAGCTCCACGCTGGGCGATGCGCTATCACCGATTCCACAACGCCTGGAAGAGACATGGCATTGACAGCCCGGGCAGCGCGAATACTCCACTTCCCGCATGGCGTGGACGAACTCGAAGACCCCACCTCAGCACGAGTCCGCGACGCCGCCGACGTCAACCTGTTCCGCCACGCCTACGAGACTCTGCGCCCCACCCGGCCCTCGGCGAACGCACACCACGTACGGTTTACCTCGCCGTCGAACACCGCGGTTAGCGTGTGGCCCTTGGCGGACCCGCCGCGTGACTGGGAGGTCCCGACATGAGCAGTAAGTTCACGGAGCTTGCGATCGACTGTGCCGATCCCAGCAGTCTCGCCCGGTTCTGGTGCTCGGTCCTTGACTACGAGGTGCAAGACGAAGGCGACGGAATTGTCACCATTGGCTCCCCCATGGTGCCTGAAGGCAAGAACCGCCGAGGCCCAGTGCCACCGACGTTGACATTCGCGCACGTAGCCGAAGGCAAGACCGTCAAGAACAGGCTCCACATCGATGTCAACCCAACTGACAAAGAGCAAGACGACGAGGTCCAACGGCTGCTCGACCTAGGTGCTCGACGCGCCGACGTCGGCCAAGGAGATGAGAGCTGGGTCGTACTTGCCGACCCAGAGGGGAACGAGTTTTGCGTCCTTGCTGGCCGCCGCCCCTGATCGGATGACGCAAACCGCGCCAGACCTACTTCCCGCCGCCTGCCCACGCTCACGCGAACACGATGAAGAGCCCCTCCGAAGATGGAGAATCCGGAACCGAGCACGATTGAGGTAATCCGAGAGATTTCTATGTGGGCCGTCCATGTTCGAAGTGTGTAGGGACAAGAGCGGCTTTGACGATGGCTCCGATTTTGCTAGGGCTGGCGTGGAGGCGATGCCGATCCCCGCGCCTTCGTAGCCCAGGTCCGCCAGGGGCGGTAGCCCGTTGGCGGCCGCGACGTCGAGGGCGGGCAGGACGTGGACGCGAGCGGCTGTGAGATGGTGCACCGATACGGGGCTCGACATCGGAGCAAATCAGCGGGAGCCTTCGCGGCTCCTCCGCCATCGCAGGTTGCCGCCGTGGACGTTGGCCTTCTCCCAAGTACCAGAGATCGATTCGTTCGCCTTTGCCGCTGGTGGGCTTCTCCGCGCAGCGGCCGGTGGGGATGGCGACGCCGTCCAGGACGGGGTGGCCGGTTTGTGCCCTGCGCTCGTCGTCCAGGGCCTTGTGCAGGTCGGGTGCCTGCTCGGCGAGGTTGGCGGTGGCCTCGTTGGTGTAGCGGTGAAGGGGCCGATGCCGTGATCGCGGGCCAAGGCGGCCGGGCAGGTGGCGTCGCGGAAGTGGCGCGGCACGAGAACCGCCTGATGGAAGCAGGTCAGGGCCCGGCCGTTGGTGGTGGCCCGGCGTCCTGGCCGTCCTAGCCGCCCGTGCCGGTGCTCGCCCCTCCCTTGTGCCCACCGACGAGGGTGGCATTCTCCGAAAGAGACGCCATCTCCACCCCCTGCACCAACCCGCCTCAACGGAGGCGCCGGTGACGCGAAGTGACCGGGTGGGTGCGATCGGCTCCGGATACTCTCGATCCCACGCGATTGCGGCGGATTTCGGAGACGTGTCGGTAATTCGTCCCGGTTTTCGGTGAACCGAACCACCCTTGTCCGCATCCTCTCTCCACGGGCGTCGTCTCTCCGCGGATCACCACTCCGTGGACGTTCCCGCGCTCACTTCCCCGGAGCACGTCCGTCGGCGTCCCCATCCCTTTCCCCTACGACGACAGAAGTTCTGGAGGCCCCTGTGGCATCCCCTGTTCCCCCCTGGTCTTCGCGTGCGCGGTGGTCGGCGGCCGTGTGCACCGCCGCCGTCATGTTCGCCGCCACCGCCTGCTCCGGCGGCGCGAGCGAGCTCGCCTCGGAAAACGCAACGGACTCCGGCCCCCTGGAGGTGTCCATCTCCCCCGAGGACGGCGCGACCGAGGTGCGGCCGGACCTGCCGGTCACCGTTACCGCTTCCGGCGGCGAGATCACCGACGTGAAGATCGAGGAGAGCACCCCGGTGCCCGCGGGCGGCGCGGAGGACTCCGGTGACGACATCCCCGCCTCGGGCACGCTCAACGGTGACAAGACCGAGTGGGTGAGCGACTGGACGTTGGCCCCGGGCAGCGACGTCACGGTCACCGCGGTCGTGGACAAGGGCGGCGAGAGCAGCGAGTTCACCAGTGAGTTCTCCACCCAGGAGGCCGTCGTCGGCAAGCGGCTGGAGCTGAAGCAGAACCAGCCCAGCAGCGGCGATACCGTTGGCGTCGGCATGCCCGTCATGATCGACTTCGACATGCCGGTGCAGAACAAGGGGCGCGTCGAGGCGGCCATGGAGGTCACCTCGGAGAAGCCGGTCACGGGCGCGTGGAACTGGTTCGGTGACAAGAAGGCCGTGTTCCGCCCGGAGGAGTACTGGGAGCCGAACCAGAAGGTGACTGTCGACCTGCACCTGGCAGGAGTGCAGGCCGCCCCCGGTGTCTACGGGGTGAAGGACCACCGCATCGAGTTCGAGGTCGGCCGCGAACAGATCACCAAGGTCGACGAGGACGCGCACTCGATGACCGTCGAGCGCGACGGCGAGAAGGTCAAGGACTTCCCGGTCAGCCTGGGCATGGCCACCACCCGGAAGTACACGACCACCGCCGGAACCCACCTCGTCATGTCGCGGGAGCAGAACGTCGAGCTGACCAACGGGACCTTGGGGGTGTCCAAGGACGACCCCAACTACTACAGCGAGATCGCGGACTACGCCATGCGGATCAGCTGGTCCGGCGAGTACCTGCACTCCGCCCCGTGGAACCCCCGGGTGGGCGAGGCCAACACCAGCCACGGCTGCATCAACATGACCGTCGCCGACTCCAAGTGGTACTACGACAACAGCCTCGTCGGCGACCCGGTGGTCATCACCGGCACTGACCGCGAGCTGGAGGTCGACAACGGCTGGGGCTACTGGCAGCGCCCCTGGAACGAGTGGCTGGACAACAGCGCCCTCGGCAAGGCCGACGACACCGGCGAGCCGGGCACACCGGGCTCGCCGCACCACCAGGAGTGAGGCAGCCGTAAGGTGGCAGGGACGCATCCGGAGCGCCTTGGGGTGTGTTCGGGGAGTCAGAGCTATTCGCTGATGGCGGCGATCTGGGCGGTGGCCTCGTTGCGGGGCGGGCTTGTCGTAGCGCGGGGCCACTGCCCGGTGGTGTTTGATCTGGTTGATCCCGCACTCCACCGCGTGACGCGTCCGGCAGTCGGCTCCGTCGAAGCCGGGCAAACGACCCGCGTCGCCCCTTCCGCTTGTGGTTGCGCATCCGATTGGCAGACTCGGGGATCTTGCGTCGACGCAGGTAGGAGCGGCCCTCTTCGAGCTTTAGGCCTTATGCGCGCACATCCGTACAGGTCGGGTGCGGTCGGTTTGCCTCGCCCGTACCCGACCACCCGGCTGCGTTCCATGACCGGTTGGAACGGCGGCGCGTCCCCTCTCTGTCCGGCCGCGCCCACCTCGTACGTAGGCTTTTGGCGCTGCTCGCGGGCCAGATAGATTTTCGTGGTCAACCCACAGCGGCAACGCCTCAAGGCGTGGTCGCCGGGCTCGGCCATTCCGCGATCTTGTCCCTCCCCCTTTTTTGGCGGTTGCGGGTGGGGCACGCATGATAGACGCGTTGACTTGACCTGCCAGGTGATCAGCCCTGCCACGTCGACTCGGGATCGTAGAGCGGCCACGATGTGAGAGGAGCGGCCGCAAGGCGGCGACGTATAGCGGGATCGCGAGGTTGGCCGAGCGGAATTCCAGGTATGCGTCAAGGTCCACGGTCGGCATCGGCAGAATGCCGTCCGCCAGGAACTGGGCGCGCGCCATGGCGGCCACACGGCGCAAGAAGTACCGGCTGGTTCGCGTGGGCATGGCGCGAACGATCGTGTGGGCGATCGTTGCAGCGTGCTGTTCGGCTTGGGACGCCGCCACCCGCTGAGCTGCATCATCCTCATCGCCCTGTGCACCGTCCCGACAGCAGCCCGCAACCTGGCCACGATCGGCCAGTGGGCCGCCAACCCCCCCAGCACACCCTGACGCGCTGGGGGGTCCGCATCACCCACCCCGCCCTGGGCTTGCGCCAGGCCCCCGGTCCCGCCACCATCCGCAGCGGGAATCGCCTTTCCGCACGCGGTGCAGGCGCTGCGTGTCCACCGGTGTAGGCTCGCCCACCGGAGAGGTGCTCCTGATCCTGCGGCGGACACGAATTCGACACTCGTATCCGTGCAGGTCGGGGGCGCCTTTCGTGCTGTTAGGGCGTCAGAGAACGCACTTCCGCCGAAGAGCTGAGACCAGATCTTGTCGACATATGCATCTCCGAAGATCCACCGACATATCGGGTGTGAGTCGAGGATTTCTCGCACTCAGATGGCGATGGAACCGACGAATGCCTGAAGCCGATCGATACCACCGAAAACTGAACCGCTGTGTGGCCGCCCTCCTCCTGAGCGCTCTGGCCGGGACCTCCTGTGCGCCGCCCGGCCCAGTTGGCGAGGAGTTGGATGTGTCGGTCGAAAGGATCGACGGCGCTCCTCTGCCCATGCGCTCTGAACACACCGCCGTGCTCAGTGACGCCGGGAACGTGATCACGTGGGGTGGTGAGTCGGTAGTGGGTACCGGCCGCAGGGCGGATGGAGCGGTGTTCGACATCGACACGTCGCGATGGGAGCCGCTTTCCCCCTCTCCTCTGGCCCCCAGGACGCGGCACGTCGCTGTGTGGACGCACGAGGGCATGCTGGTGTGGGGCGGTGCTGCCACAGAGGGAAGTCTGAGTCCGGCGTCCGACGGAGCGATCTACGATCCTGAGGCCGACGCGTGGCGCAGGGTTTCGGACGCCCCCGTAGGAATGCGTTCTGCGATGGCCGTGACCAGCGGTTCCTGGGTCGTCATCGGGGGCGGTGACACCGACGGCGGCGGTAGACGGACCCTCTTGCTCTATTCCGTCGATGCCGACCAATGGTCGCGCATCCGGGTCCCGCTGAGGATCGAGGCGATGTCGGCCGCGGACGAAGGGACCGTCATCGTCACTGGGGTAGGGGACGACGGAGCCGTCGCTGTCTACCGGGTGCGCCTCGCAAGCGAACAACTCGAAGCGATCCCCGTCGATGGCGATAGGGGCGACGCACCCGACGGGTTGGGGGCGGCAGCCGCGCCGGATGGAACCGTCTACATCACCGCCACCTCCTCGCTGGCGACCCTTCTCATGCGCGTGGAACCCGACTCCGACACGGCGCGGGTACGGACCTTTCCCGATGTCGGTTTCATGGTGCCGGTAGACGTCCGTCAATCGCCGCTGAACCGGGGACGCATGTGGTGGCACGCGGGGCGGCTCGTGTCGGAAGCGGTGGGGCACGTGACCACGATCGACCCCGAGAGTGGCGACATGGCCGCCACGGCGCTCTACGACATCACCGACGATCACTACTGCGGTGCTGGCGCGCCCGTGGTGATGCGGGGCGCCACAATCGTCGTGTGGTCGGGCAAGAACTGCTACGAGGGCGACACATCCCTGGTGAAACGCGGCGTCGCGGTCACGCTCCCCGAGTGATGCCTGCGGTTGCCGAAACCCACCGATCCCACATTCATTTGAGCGCGTTTACGCCTAGGGTGTTTTATGATCGGCTCCGCTCACCACCTCTGCAGGATGCATATCACCATGACAACCGCCCATAACCACGGCGGCATGACCTGTGAATAGAACCGGTTTGGCGTCAGTGTGGCACGAAGTCGAGCTGGCAGGCTGTGTCGACACGTCATCCTATGACGCCGTTTTCGGTTCTTCGAGTCGTCTTTGAAGGAATACTCAGAGAAGGATCAGGACTGGAAATGGAAGAATTCGGAGCGCTTCTCTGTTCTGCGTTGGGGCTCGTAGCCATAGCTGGACTGGCTCATTATATAAGGAACGCGGCGGCACGTGGCAGCCTGGACAGGAATTCTGCGATCGGGCTGAGAACACGGATCACGAAGTCCTCAGATGCCGCCTGGGTGGAGGGCCACAGGGCTGCGGCTCCCTGGTTGATGTCCTGCGCCTTCACGGGTTACTTCATCGGTCTTCTGACGGTGGGGGCTGCAATCATTGCAGTGCCAACGGGTTCCGTCGGCCCGGCTCTCCTGGCCCTTCCAGCTGCCGGATTTGCGGCAGCCGTTGTCATCCTTGTGGTGGCAACCGCCATTGCGAACAGGCGCGGCAGAGGTGCGGTTGCTAACCACGAATAACGGCGGCAAAGAGCGAAATTAGAAAGAGTCGATGCTGGATTTCGACTGGTTTCGATTGCATTCGAGCTCCACCTTTAACTCCATGCCACCCTCATCTAGGTGCTTTCCTTAAGTGAAACTGGAATGACTCACGCGTCCCGGCGGAGGGGTTAGATTCGCCATCGGTGCTATGCGGCGACACCCCACCCATCGCCCCACCCGACCGGCACACCTTTGCGGCGTCGGCCGTTATGCCCCGGCTGGAACGCTTTGTGGGCAGATCAGGACGACCCACGAACGGGCGTGGAGTTCTCCGGCGGCCAGTGGCGGCGGCTCGCCCTGGCCCGTGCCAGAATGCGTGAGCATTGCAGCCTGATGATCCTCGACGAGCCCTCCGTCGGCTCGACGAAGAAGAAACGCAGGTGATAGGGCATGACCGAATTTTCTCAGGGCACGTGAGTGCCAGAGCGGCTTCCTCGAAGCGCGCGATGGCCGACCCCGACGCCTAATCACGACCGGAGGCGGGAGCCAAGTCTAGTCCGCTTTCTTGATCTGGAGTCGACGGTCTACCCATGGCAGAACCTCGCTCATCATGCCCCGCCAGGTGTCGAAGTTGTGTCCGCCCGTCTTGCGCTCCAGCAGATCGACCTGCATCGGTGGCTTCGCCTGCCGGGCGAAGCGTCGGGGGGCCTCCGGGTTGCCGTCGCTTCCGTCGGTGATGACCGAGATCAGCGCCTCGATCGGGGGAGGCGGGGCGTTCTCTACCCGCCAGCGGAGGTCGTTTTGCTTGCGGTAGGCCGCGCTGCCTCCGTAGAGGTCGCCGGTGGTGCTGTCCTTGACCGCGCGCAGGTCCGCCCCCAAGCCCACAGCGGTCCGGTAGGTTCCCGGGTGCATCATCGCGGTACGAAGCGCGCAGGAGCCGCCCGAGCTGACGCCCATGATGGCCCAGCCGTCCCGCGTCTGGGCGGTTCGGTACCGGTCGGCGATGGCTTCGGGCAGGTCTTGGGCGAAGAACATCTGGGCCTGGGGGCCGTCGGGGACGTTCACGCACAGGGTGTCGCGGGGTGGGGCGACCGTGGGCCGGGTGAGTACCCAGATGGTGGGTTCGATCTCGTCCCTGGCGCGCATTTCCCCCACGATGCTGGGGAGATTCAACAGCTCGACGAGGTTGCGCGCCTCCCCGGGGAATCCGCTGAGGACGACGCCAACGGGAAACCGGTCGCCTCGATGCTCGGGCTGGGAGTACTCCGTGGGCAGGAACACGTAGCCCTCGACGTCGAGCCCGCTGCGCACGCCGTGCAACTTGACCTTCTCCATGGTCCCGACACGCTTGGGGGTCTCCGCGGTGATGTCGTCGCCCGGCAGTACCTCGGCCGTGGAGGCGTCGGGGACCTTCGCGCCACCGTCGCCCTCCTGTTCGGCCGACGGGGGGTTTCTGCCCAGGAGGGCGTCCCAGGTGCCGAAGAAAGAGAAGTACGTGTTGGTGAGTGCCGCCACCGCTGCGATCACGCACACCAGGGAGACGCCGAGCATGCCGAGCCTGGCTACCGCACCCCACAGTCCCGGGCGGGCCGCGCGGCGCCAGAAAACGACGACGCCGATGGTCGTCAGCGCCGCCACGGCGCCGAGTATGGCGAGCAGAGCGGTGCTGGTCAGTTCCACAGCGCGGCGCTCCCTTCCGTACGGCGGCCGGGCATCAGGAGCCCTCCCGGTCGGCAGACGCCTGTTTGTCGGTTGGGAAGAGCCACCGGGCGATGTCCCCCATGCGCGGTTTCCACGAAGCGGCGGTGGTCCCCGCGGTGCCGGGGAGGGTCGCGACGGTCATCGGTGGTGCGGCAGCTTTATTGAGCTCGTCGGCGGTGCCGTCCTGACGTGTGCTGCCCACCAGGACGCGGATGGGTGGGGGAGGGATGTGCTTCAGCCGCGACAGCGGGTTGTTGAGGGAGCGCACCTTGGCGCTGCCCCCATAGAGGTTCTCTCCATCGGGGGCGCCTGCGGTCCCACCGAGCATGATCGCCGCCCCGTAGACGTCGGAGTCGGTCATCGCGGCGCGCAGCGCGCAGTTCGCGCCGTCCGCCACCCCGGCGATCGCCCACTCGTTTCGGTCGGTGGCGGTACGGTACGTGTCGCGCAGCACCCAGGGGAGGTCTTGCCCGACGAACGTCAGGCCGAGGGGACCTTTGGGTGCGTCGACGCAGGCGCGTGCGGTGTCGTCGGAATCGGCGAGGACGGCCCAGATGGCGGGGTTGACCCGGTTCGCGCGACTGGCAGCCAGCTGGGCCGCGGCCGGGGCGAGATCGCTCATAAGGCGTTGGGGGACGTGCTCTTTACCGGCGACCACCACCACGACGGGGAAGTTGCGCTTGGCCGATTCTTTGGCGAAGTACTCGGGCGGCAGGTAGACGGTGCCGGTGCCGCGCAGTCCGGAGACGGGGCCGGTAAAGGTCACCTGCTCAAGTTGTCCGACGGCGGCGGGGTCAGCCCCGCCGGGCACCTTCGGGGCGCTGCGGCCGGTGACCTGGAGCTTAGCGACTTTCGCGGCGCCGGGGACGGTGCTGTCGCCCACGATGCGCTGTTGGGCGCCGCCACCGAGGAGGTCCGCCCAGGTCGGGTAGGCCTGCACTTCCTTGTTGACCGCACCGGCGAGCGCGGCGAGCACGCTCACATGAACCAGCAGCACCAGTCCGATTCGGCCCAGCACAGCACGTACGCTTCGGCCAGCCAAGCGGGGCCACAACCACACGGTCAGCACGATGGCGGCGACGGCCAGCAGCGCCAGGAAGACCAGGAACACCGTGCTCGTCAGACCGGCCCCGATGCCCCCCAGCGCCATCGGCGACCACGCGTCGACACCGACCCGCGCTGAGCTCTGAACTCCACTGTCAACCACGTAGCGCCCCCGCGCTCACTCCACGATCCACCCCCGCACCCGTCGGCTCAGCGTCCGGGCGACGCGCGATGAAAGCCCTGTTGTTGATGCTAGAAGGGGGTTGCCGCCGCTCCCAGGAAGCAGCGGCAAAGTTCCCGTCAACCGCAGGGTGGGACGGGCCAGGAGACAGGGGAAGTGTGGACCTACGATGCTCCGTGCAGCACCACACGCAGGGCCGGCCGCCCTGCCGTCGCGGTAGTGGCGCAGCACCACGACTTCCTGGTGGAAGCAGGTCAGGGCCCGGCTGTTCTTGGGGGTGCGGCGTCGGCGGCGCTCGGCCGCAAAAAGCTTCGAGACGAAGAGAACGGTTTCCCTGGGAATGTCGAGGTGGCACGGTAGGTGACCACGTGGAGCCGTTCACGTTAGCCCGGCGCAGAGTCGATACCTCGCCTTCTGCCTGGGGCATCCACGCCTATGTCTGGGGAACGGGCACTCCTATCCTCCTGCCGCTTCTGCGTGCTTCGCCGCGTTCGTGGCGATCGAAAAACTCTGGGATCACCTCAATGGCGTTGTCCTGCCAAGCAGGAGTAATCGGTGCGGCACCTGAGGTGCTGTGGGCACGGATGCGGCGAGGGCGGAGCAGGCCTCGTGGAATGGTTGCGCCGCCTGCGCGCCTGTGGGTGCAAACTTGATCCCCTGCTGCCGAAGCACCTCAGCTTAGAAACGGCGTGGGAAAAGGAAGACGAAGGATTTTTTCGCTCTACCCCAGCTGCTCTACGCCCTTCGACAGGATCCCGTCGAACTCCTCCTGCTGTTGAGCGGCTTCGTCGTCGGCGACCTTCTGTCTGTAGTCGTCAAAGCATTGGGTCGCCTCGGAGCCCATTGCGTGGTCGGAGTCTTTGGCCACGTCGTAGCACTCCCGCGCCACCTCGTCGGGCGAAGGCCCCGAACCGTTATTGACGTTGATCCCCATCAAGACGTAATAGACACCGGAGACCTCGCCCCATGCCGCACGCGTGCTCATCCGCATCCGGTCGGCCTCGATCGTCATGAGGAAGCCGTCGCTGCCTTCGGGGAGGTCGTCTGAGGCCATCCGTTCGACCGAGCCCTCGACTTCCACATCATCTACATACCCGGTGAAGTCCGAACAGGCGTAGGCGAAGCGGTCCATGGAGTCGGTGTCGGGGGCCTCCCCGTCGTCCCCGGAGAATTCGCCCTCTGCCAGGATGAACGTGTAGAAGGTGTCGGCGTCGGAAGAATCGCCGGGCTTCGCCGTCTGAATCGCTCCTGCGGCGGAGCCGTCGGGCACCTGGTCGGGCTGGTTATCGGCCATCGCGTCGGCGCACTGGGTCGGCTCGATGCGGTCGTAGGACTGACTGGACGGCGTGTCCGACGCTTCCGTGACGTCGCGGGTCTCCACGTCGTAGCCGTCGGGGTAGGCGGTTTCGGGGATGAGCAGGGCGTCCAGTCGGTCGCTGCTTTTCAGCTCGATGCTGGGGCCACCGCAGCCCGCGGCCGCGAGTACCAGCGGAGCGAGCAGTGCGGAGACGCCGATCCGACGGGAAAGAGGGGGCACGGGGGACCTTTTCTATCGATGGTCGGCCTCGTCGTTGGCCGTAGGGCTGACATTGTGACGCCGAAGCATCGCCCACGGTTCCGACATATAGGTCCGATGGCGCCTATTTCGTACATCACATGGAGTGGGGAGTGCTGGTCGGGAGCGAGGGGAAGCCCGCCGTCAGTCGGTCGGGGCGAATACCGGGGTTCCCCACGGCTTCCTACCTTCAGGGGCGCCAGGTGAGGGGACGACGGCCGCTTCGGGGCGCGACAGCGTTGATAGCGCTGGCGGGGACGCCTTGGCGGGACGCCCGGTGACGGGGATATTCCGTTGTGCGTCCAGGCGGTACGGCCGTAAGGTCACCGGCATGTCCTTGAGAGTTCGTCTCCGTGAAGCCCTGCCAGAAGCGATGCGCGCCCGCGACCGGGTCGCCGTGAGCGTCCTGCGCTCGACGCTCGCCGCGCTGGACAACGCCGAGGCGGTGGATGTTGACGAAGCCGAGATGCGCGGATCGGCCATCGAGCATTCGCCGGTCGGTGTCGGCGTTGCCGAGGCCGACCGGCGGGAGCTGAGTGAGCGCACCGTCGCGGACATTGTGCGAGCCGAGGCCGCCGAGCGGCTGGAGGCCGCAACGCAGTTGACCGCGCCCACGCACGCGGACCGAGCCGCGCGGCTCCGGGCGGAGGCCGCCGTGCTGCATCGGTTCCTCGACGGCCCTGGCGCCGCGTAGGACGAAATTGGACCGTCGCGCCGGGCCCGTATCGGCGCGGGAGGAGAAGAAGCTCCCACCGGCCGCGGAACTCGATGGCACTGGTGGCGCCTGGGTGTTGGTCGGTGATCACTTCGCGGCCTCGCGCGCCCCGGGCGGTCGACCGCGGCGCGCCGCGGTCGACCGCAGGTCCGAGGGGAAGCCTCAACCTCACGTAGGCACTCGGCCGCAGCCGCGAAAAACTCGTTGCGCCCTACCGCGCCAACGGATTGAATCAGCGGGCCGGTCCGCAGGGCTCGGCCCGGATCCTCGTTCGTCGACACGGAAGAGAGCGTTGTCCTATGTGCGGTAAGCGGTGGTGTACACCCCGGCCGGCTCCGAGCGCCGTCGTCCTCCCGGAGGGTCCGAACGCCTGAGCCGGTGGTGAGACCGGGGAAGGGCACCCCGGTACGGGCCCTTCGCGAGGGCGGGATACGGCGCTCGGTTCCGACCACCGCCGGATCTCTCTCGCAAGGAGCCACCACTCCGTGTCCAAACGACGCGACAAGCGCGCACGACCGCGCCCCGGACGGAACGCCGACGCGTTCCGCTGCCTGCACTGCCGCCTCGACGTGCCGATGAGCGCGCCGGGTACACGGCATCGCAACCACTGTCCGAACTGCCTGTACAGCCGGCATGTCGATCGAGACGTTCCAGGCGACCGTGCCGCCGAGTGCGGCGCGCGCATGGAGCCGATCGCGATCTCGGTGCGCGGTGACGGCGAGTGGGTGATCATCCACCGCTGCACCGCCTGCGGTGAACTCGGCGCGAACCGCACCGCGGGCGATGACAACCCCCTGATACTGGTACGCCTAGCCACCCGCCCGCTGGCGGCACCGCCGTTCCCACTGGAGCGGCTCGCCGCGCTGTAGCGGGTCTCGCGCCATCCTGCCCCGGCCGCCCGGGACCGATTCCTGCCCCGGGCGGCCGGGCCGACTGGGACCGACCGGTCGCCGTGACCGAGGGATCGGCGGCCGCAGCATGGTGATGGGGATTTTGCCGCCGAAACGCTCCGGCTACCCGCCATCCTCCGGTGTCCAGGGAGCGCCCTGGGGGAAGTCGGTAGGTGCCGTCGGTTTTTCTCCTACGGGCGTCCCCCGGCGGGCTGCCGCCCGGTCTCGCTGCTCACCGGGGCGGCTTCGGCAGCGGTCGCCGCCTTGCGGCGTCGTACATAGTGGACGGTCCACACCGACAGCAGCGCAATCGTGATAACCGTGATGGCCGTCGACAGCCCGGCCATGACGTCGACCGGTAGGGCGAAGACCAGAGGCAGCCGTAGCACCGCCTCGGCGATCAGCCCCGACCCCCACACCAGGGTCAGCCGCACGAAGGCGGAACGGAATCCCGGGTCGCTGGGCCACCGCGCGTCCCACGCGGCCAGCCGCCGTGGGTCGTCGGCGTTCATCCGGCGGGCGAACGTGTAGACAAGCGGCCGCCCGACCGCGCACGAGCCGAGAAACCCGGCCCCGACGGTGGCGGTGACCAGCGAGTCGCGCACCAGCATCATCCGGGCGTCCGCGGTGATCAGGCCGAGCACGAGCGCGACGACGAAGACCGCCGCCATGAGCACGGAGAAACCGTCGAGGCGGCGTTGCCGGACGGCGATGGTCAACAGGCGGAGCACGGCCGCGACCGCACCGGCCGCCAGCGCGATGAACGCGTCGAAGCCGAGCAGGCGGGCGGCGTAGAAGGTGGCGACAGGCAGCCCGACATCCCACATCAGCCCGGTGACGAGGGCGCGCGGTTTCACCGGTCGCCTTGCCGCGTCGAAGGGGTGGCCGGGGCGAGGAGGTCCGTCGCGTCGAGCGCGCGGGTGGACGTCGAGTCCGAGAAGGCAGCGAACATGAACGCCAACATGACATGTCTAGTTTGTACATGTCAATCTCTTACATGTACCTTAGAGACATGTCACTGCGGTACGCGCTGCTCGGGATGCTGGCCTACGAACCGTCGAGCGGTTACGAGCTGAAGAAGATGTTCGACGGCGAGCTGGGGGAGTACGCCTGGCACGCTCCGCACACCCGCATCTACCCGGAGCTGGCGCGGTTGGCCGGCGAAGGGCTGATCGAGGTGGCCGAGGAAGGGGCCCGGGGGAGGCGCACCTACGCGGCCACCGACGCCGGTCGGGCCGAGCTGCACCGCTGGCTGTTCACGCCGTTGGAGGAGGGCCGGGCGCGCAACGTGCATGTGCTGCGCCTGTTCCTGCTCTCGGCGCTGGAACCTGAGGACACACGGCGGCTGCTGCGTTCGTACGCGGACGACAGCGAGCACGAGGCGGACAAACTCGCCGCGGTCGCCGCCCACCTCGACGCCGAGACGCCCGCCGGCGAGCGCCCGCCGTTCGGACGGATGGCCGCCGAGTTCGGGTTGCGTATACACAGCGCCCGACGCGATTGGGCGCGGTGGGCGCTGGAGCGGATGGGCTGACCCGGCGGCGGGTCGGCGGTCGGCGTCGGGCGCTGGGGTGCCGACAGCGCTCACTCGGCCGAGGTCAGCCAGAAGCTCTTGTCGGAAAACTGCATGTCGTCGAGCATGAGCGCGAGTCGGCCGTGGTCGTCCTCGGTCGCC
Organism: Nocardiopsis rhodophaea; assembly: GCF_039530945.1. Taxonomy (NCBI): domain Bacteria; kingdom Bacillati; phylum Actinomycetota; class Actinomycetes; order Streptosporangiales; family Nocardiopsidaceae; genus Nocardiopsis; species Nocardiopsis rhodophaea. The sequence goes on along the minus strand of NZ_BAAAPC010000019.1, from coordinate 76,027 downwards.
CATACACAGGTGATCGGCTCCTCGTCATCCGGTGACGCGAGCTGCACCTTGTCCATCTCGCAGCGGACGTGTTCGCTCCCGGTCTCGAACCGGGCGACGTCCTCGACCGCGTCGCGGACGACGTGGCGCCCGTCGAGCGGCTCGAACTCGGACATGATCGACCCGACGGAGACGTCCCACTCGGCGCTGACCCCGTCCACGGCGACCGTGCAGGTGACGTCCTGCGAGCCGAATCCGCCGGTCCCCTTGATGCCGGGGCAGTCGGCCTCGATTCCGTCGCCGTACCACCGCGCATAGACGCTGGTCGTCTCGATGAGGGACCACTCGACGCGCTCGGTGATGGGGGCGTCCTCCTTCGGCTTGGGAGGTAGCTCGCTCTTGTCGAGTTCGGGCGAGGTCTCCGGAACGGGCCCTGCGCGCAGCTCATCGGGGTCCGGCCCCGAGCATGCGCTCAGAGCGAGGGCGGTTCCGAGAGCGAGGACTCCGTAGGACGCTGACCTTAGGGCGCGAACGGGAGGAGGGAGCATCATGTCCTTTTCCAACACACAAAAAGCAAAACGGTCAGTGTACGGGCGTTTTCGAGGGTGGTGTGACGGGCTGCGTTCCACTGTCCCGACATGACCGCCACCTCGCCGACCGCGACCCCCGTGCCAGCGTCCGCGTGATGGAAGGCCAGTGGAGCCGCTCGTGCCGTACAGAGCCCCTTTCCCAGTGGGGTCGAACCTGGCGAGGCAGCCCGTGTCGCCACCGGTGGCCAGGTCTGAATCAGGGGTGACGGGCCAGCGGCAGTGGCGGTCGATCCGATCATGGACGCGGAGTGCGGGGCCGGACCGGCGTATTGGCAGCACCCCGCGCCAGCGCATCCGGGGCTCGGATCCTAAGCTCGTGATCATGCAGCAGCGAACCATTTTCATCACCGGTGCGAGCGCGGGCTTCGGCGCGGCGATCGCCCGCCGTTTCGCCGCCGAGGGCGCGCGGATCGTGGCCACCGCCCGGCGGGCCGACCGCCTGGACGGCCTACGCAAGGAGCTGGGCGACGACGTCGTCCTGCCGGTCGCGCTGGACGTGCGCGACCGCGCCGCCATCGAGCGGGTCGTCGGTGACCTGCCGCCCGCCTTCGCCGATGTGGACGTACTGGTCAACAACGCCGGACTGGCGCTGGGCCTGGAGCCCGCCCAAGAGGCCGATCCCGACGACTGGCAGCAGATGCTGGAGACCAACTGCGCGGGGCTGATGCACTGCACGCGTGCCCTGCTGCCGGGGATGGTGGAGCGCGGCCGTGGGCACATCGTCAACATGGGGTCGATCGCGGGGAGCTACCCCTATCCCGGCGGCAACGTCTACGGCGCGACCAAGGCGTTCGTGCAGCAGTTCAGCCGGAACCTGCGGGCCGATCTCCTCGGCACCGGCGTGCGGGTCACCTGTGTGGAGCCCGGCCTGGTCGGCGGGACCGAGTTCTCCAGCGTCCGTTTCGGCGGCGACAGCGAGCGCGCGCAGGCGCCCTACGCGAACACCGAACCGCTCACGCCGGAGGACATCGCCGAGACGGTGCACTGGGTCGCGTCGCAGCCGCCGCACGTCAACGTGAACAGCATCGAGTTGATGCCGGTCTCCCAGGCTTTCGGCCCGATGCGCATCCACCGCACCGAACCGTGATGGCCCCGGAGCGGTTCTGGAGCCCAGACGCGTCGGTGATGTGGTCGTGCTCCTGCCGGTCGTCGGGTGGGGACACGCCCATCAGCCACCCGTACGTTGGCTGCGCGGACCCGCTGTCCCCTGCGGCGTGATTGCTCTGGCCCCGCCCGGCGAGCGAACGCGCCCTGCGTGTCATATGCGTATTCGTCTCTTTGTGGGCCCATCCGGCGCCGGTCAGTGGTGAGCTGTCGGCCTGACGCGGTCACGGGAGGGGTGAGACGGCCTTCCCCGCGAGGTCCGCGGCAGCGTAGCGATCGACGAGGGGAAGCCGGACCAGGCCGACGGCTCCACCCAGATGCCTTACGGCGACATGGCCGTTGACGGGTTCGGAAGAAGGCAATCGAGGCGAAGTCGGATCCGCTGAGAACCCTCCGTCCCTATTCCCGGTGTGCGGCGGCTTCGGAGAGGATCGTGCCGAATTCCTGCTGCTGATTGGCTGCCGTCTTTGGCGGCTTTCTGTTTGCAGCCGTCGAAGCACGGAGCCAACTTGGGTGAGCCCGCACCGTGGTCGGACCCGACGCCCCGGCCGGAGCATGCGTCTACCATCTCGTAGCCCGAAACGTCCGATCAACCCGAGATACGCCTCGGAGAGGCTCCCGCGCGGCTTTCCGCCCGCCACCGCGGATCAGGAGTGCGTCCGGCACGCCATTTCCTTCCGCCTGATCCCCTATCACCGTTCCTGAGGGGGTGCTTATCCCGGAGTCTGATCCAGCACAGACCGCCTGGCCCAAGCCAGCGTCTTCGTGCGGCGGCTGGGCCGGGCCGCCGCCAATGGCCGCGCGGGACACGGCTCGCCCCATCAGTCGCACGCACACGGAGGCCACGTGCTTTGGATGGAGTAATAGGCGGGCAACGACCGGATGCGGAAACATATAGTTAGCCTGTGGGCGCGAATGGTTATAAGACCAGGAGAACCATTAACCTGATTCTGCGAGGGGGCGTCGCAGAGTATCGGCTCACGCTGGAAGCAATAGACGAGTAAGACCCGTCTCCGGGATAGACCGTCGCAATCGGGGGTGTTTGACGACGAGTTCGACGTCAAGCTGTTCCCCGTCGAGCTTCTCCACGTTCGTGAAGTGCCGGTGCGAACGGGAGGGGCGCTCCCACGGGGCTGCCCGCGGACACCACACTGTCCGGCGTGCCGGGTTGATTCGTCCGCGACTCCGCACGAGTGGAGTCGCGACCTGAAGGGGAGGGGTGTTCCATGGCACAAAAGGTCGAGGTCCTACTCGTCGACGATCTCGACGGGGGCGACGCCGACGAGACGGTGAAGTTCGCGCTCGACGGCAAGAACTACGAGATCGACCTGTCCGAACGCAATGCGAAGAAACTGCGGGACGCACTTGCGAAGTTCGTCGGAGCCGGCCGCAAAGCGGGCGGCCGAGCCGGCGGACGCGGCAAGGCCCGCAAGGCCGCTCCGGCCAGCGGTGCCGACACCGCCAAGATTCGCGCATGGGCCAAGGAGAAGGGCTACGACATCAGTGAACGAGGCCGCATTCCGGCCGAGATCCGCGAGGCCTACCAGAAAAAAGCCGCCCGGTAGCCCGCGGAGAGCCCGGGTAGCGGTCACCGAGCGTTGCCAAAGTGACCGTTACCCACGGCGGGCGGCGGACAGCGGCCGCGGATGGGGTGGCTCGGCAGCGCGGGCTCATTCCGGTGTGCGCTTGACCGCACATCATTGCCGCACGGGGGACCGGAACCGGCCCAGCTCGGCGCTAGGAAGCCGGGGCGGCTCGGCGAGCGCGCAGGCGGCGCAGCATGCGAGGGTCCTGGAAGCCGACCGCTCGGGCAGCGCTGTCGACGGTCGCTCCGTGGGCGATCAGGTGCTCGGCACGTTCGACGCGCAGCATGTGTTGGTAGCGCAGCGGCGTTGTGCCGGTCGCGTCGGTGAATCGCCGGGTGAGGGTCCGTTCGCTGACCCCGCAGGCGGAGGCCAGGTCTCCTAGGCGCAGCGTCGCGGTGTAGCGGGCATCGATGATGTCCTGGGCGCGGTGTGCGGTGTCGCTCATGTGGGAGCGATACCGAAGCATGGCGCTGACCTGCTGGTCGTGTCCGTTGCGCCGCGCGTAGACGACCATGTTCCGGGCCACCTGGGCGGCCGCGGCCGGGCCGTGGTCTGTCGCCACCAGGTGCAGGGCGAGGTCGATGCCGCTCGCGATACCGGCCGAGGTGGCGACCCGGCCGTCGGTGACGTAGAGGACATCTCGGACAACGGAAGCGTTGGGAAAGCGGGCGTCCAGTCGATCTTGCAGCTCGTGGTGGGTGGTGCAGCGGCGCCCGTCCAGGAGGCCGGCGGTGCCGAGCGCGAACGCTCCCGCGCAGACGCTGGCCACCGCCCCTCCGGCCGCGTGGTGTGCTGCCAAACGTCGGGCCTGGTCCGCACTGACCCATGCCGGCGGTTCGGCGGGACCGTGCCACTTCCACCCCGGGACCAGCACCAGGTCGGCGGGGCCGAGGCCGGGCCAGGTGGTCGACGCGCGCAGCGTCACGCCCTGGGCGGTGGGGACGTCGGCCCGCTCAGCGACGTAGTCCATGGCATAGGCGTGGCCGACCTCGTCGGCGGTTGAGAACACCTGCGCCGGCCCGGCGAGATCGAGCAGATGGACGCCCGGCATCAGCAGGAAGACGACGCGCCGCACGATCCGGTCACGCGCGGTTCCCCGCGGTCGGAGCGGCCCCAGTGATGTCGTCGACGGTGCGGATGGCGGCGAAGCGCCCGGCGAGCGCGTATTCGGTTCGGGCACGGATGTCATCGGTGGACAGCGTACGCGGGTCGGCCAGGACCTCCGCCAACGTGCGCCCCGAGGGAGCGTCGCGGTGCTCGCGTGGCGTCGTGGCCGTCGCGTCGATGGCGAAGGTGACGCTGTACCCCAGGTCCGAAGCCAGGCGGGCGGTGGTCTCGCAGCACTGCTCGGTGCGAACGCCGCAGACCACCAGTTCGCCGATCCCCCGGGCGGTGAGGCGGCGCTGCAGGTCGGTGGTGGTGAACGCGTTGTGCGACGTCTTGGTGAGGACCGGCTCGCCCCCGCGGGGCTCCAGTCCCTCCATCAGGCGGACGTGCCCGAGGTCGGGGTCGAAGACGGTGCCGCTGCCGGGCTCGGTGTGCAGGACCCACACGACCAGGTCACCCTTGGCGCGCGCATCGCCGACGAGCCGCTGGACGGGACGGGAGATGTCCGGATCCGATGCTGCCTGCCAGATCTCTAGCTGGCGGAAGGACTCCTGGACGTCGATGGCGATAACGGCTCTGTTCATGTCGGTGATCCTCTCGCCGCCGACGCATTGGGGAACAGGCACGTTCGGGACCGGAACCGGAACGATCCGGTCAGACGCGACCACGCTTGCGGGGCCACCGCGCACCTCCACGGGGTGCCGGTCCCCGGGCGACGGCGTCGCCCGCTCCCACGGCAGGAACAGACCGGGCGCTCCGGTGCGCGACCAGAGGGGCATCGTCGTTCATCGTGGGGAAGATGGCGCCGGCGGCGCGGTACCCCGTTGGCCAGACGAGGGGTAGGAAGCACATGCGCAGGCGTTGGGAGCAGCGGGCGCACAGTGTGGCCTATGGCAGTTTCCGGGCGGTCTCTGACGGCCCGGGGACACTAACGCCCTGGGAGAGAAGCAGCATCTGGCGCTCTGGTGGTGCTCAGCCGTTCCAGATCGCGGGCCAGGTGGGACCGGTGGAGGCGGCGGGTGCGGAGGAGGCGGGTGATGTCCGCGCGGGTGTCGTGTGACAGCTGGATGTGGAAGTAGTTGATGTGCTCCAGGAGCGCGAACGCCCACAGTCCGGCGCCGGGCCACACATGCGTCCATGGCCCCCCGATGGCGAATCCGGCGCCGATGACCGCGGCCCCGGCGGCGAGCAGGGCGACGTTGGCGGTGCGCAGGTACCGGAAGACCGTGAGGCCTGCGGGAAGCTGTCGGCCCATGCGCAGGTGCCGGTACTTCAGCCACCAGTAGGCGCCACCTTCGACGAGGATCAGCGCGAGAAGGGCGAACCCCGTGAGGTTGGCCCCGGTGACGGGCATGTGCCACACCCAGGCAGCGACGGGGAAGATCACGAGGGCGTTGAGCCATTCGAGCAGGGCCAGGGTGCGCATGCGGTCGAGGGCCGGGGAGGAGAGGCGCGGGCCGGACATGGGTGGGGTCCTCGTTGGGCGGCGATGGGGTGCGGTAGGTGGGTGTCGTGCCGCCGATCAGGACGGGGCACTGGATCGGATCAGGTCGACCAGTTCGGGCCAGGTGTCGGCGCGGGTGGCCCAGGGAGGGACCTCGGTTGGCGGGCGGTGGTGACCCAGTCCCCCGGTGAAGAGGTAGCGGTGGGGGACGGTCGTGAGGTGCTCCAGTACGTCGAGGCGGTCGTCGACGAAGTGGGTCACCCCCAGCTGTGCGCACACGGGTGCCTTGTCGGCGCGTTCCGGCACGAAGTGCAGGTGACTCGCGGGGATGCCGGTGCGTTCGGCGAAGCCGTGCTGGTCCAGCCACTCCCGGGTGCGCTGGGCGGTCGCGGGCTTGGCCTTGGACACGATGTGGACCCGCCCCGCGAAGGGCGCTGTTGCCAGTTCCGCCAGGGCGTCGAACGCGCCGTCCACGGCCGGGGTCTCCATGGGCCGATCGCCGAAGAACGAGGTGTCCTGGCCGTCGGCGACGCGATCGATGATCACGCCACCGACATCCACGCCAAGAACGAGTGGAGGTCTGTTCCCTCTGCCTGCCATGCGGGTTCCGTCACCTGATTGCTGTCGGGTTAGCTCTTGGAAGCGTAAGTCCCGTCGGCGATGGTGCTCACCCCTGTCCCAGCGGGGGGTAACGACTCGGCCGAAAAGCGTGGCCCGAAACCGGTCGGATGCGATGCGCGCGGACAGCCTGCCGCTCTGCTCCGCGATGTGGCGGGCTTTCGACGTCGGCCACGTCCACGCCGGCGGGTACTCCCGGGGCCGCCGTCGCACGGGCCCCATTCACCCGCCCTCTCGCGGCTCCCGGCCGACGCGGATGGCGGCGCCTGTTCACGCGACGCGCCTGATGGCTGGAGTTCGGGAAAGAGCCCCGCCGCCTGGGCCGTCCGTTGCGAAGGAGGGGGATGGCGCCGGGCACTCCACCTAAGCCGTCCACGGAGAGCCGGTCCGGATGCCGCTCCCCCTCCAGCGCGTCGTGGGGTCGGACGCGTGCTGTGCGCGTCCGGCCCGGGGTGAGTCTTGCGCAGCCCACCCCGCATAGTCAACACTGAATCGTCTGTAGTAAACACTTTGTCGAACAAGTGCGATTCGTGGTTGCAGGTGGGAGAGGGGGCGTGGGCCGTGATCGCAGCATCTACGCTCTGCACTATGACCCCGCCTGAATCTTCGCGCCTCCGGCGCAGTCAGAGCGCCGAGGACAGTGCCGCTCGGCGTGTACGTCGCCAGCTTCAGCTCCAGCAGAGCCTGGCCGACCTTCTTCGGCACAAGTCGTTCCGCGACATCTCGGTCACCGAGGTCGCCGCTGGCGCCGGCATCAGCCACTCCAGCGTCTACACCTACTACGGCGACCGCGATGCCAAGACCGAGATCCTCCGCGACGCCATGGACGCGCGGTTCGCCGCCCTCATGGCCCGCGTCGACCTGCGGTTCGGGAGGATGGAGAACTTCGAGGAGTACATCGGGCGACTGCTCGACGACATCATCGGCTTCTCGGAGGAGTCCGGCGGGCTGCTCGGGGCGGCGATGGCGGCTTCCTGCGAGGCGAAGGACTCGGAGCCGGAGTGGTGGGCCGGACACATGGCCCCCTGGGAGGACGCTCTGTGCGAAGCGGTCGAGGAGGCCAGGTTCGCCGAGCTGCTGCCGAAGGACGCGGGTCCGGTCCGACCGCTGGTCCAGATGATCCTGGGCATGGTCTTCAAGAGGTGCCACGAGGTGCTGGCCGCCCCGCACACGGACGCGGACCGCTCGGAGCTGCGCGAGCTGCTGCTGGTCGCCGTACTGCGGATTCTCGGCAAGCCATGCTGATCCCGGGCCCGCGGGTCCACCGCAGGAGGGGGTGAAGGCCGCCCGAGACGTCGCCGCGTCGGGTCGCGGGCGGCCTTCACCCTCCCCTCGTTTCGGTAACGACGTGATGACGGTTGTGGCATCTCCCGGCCACCGCGTGCCGCGGGATCCACGTGGTTCGGCGGAGTTGACGACCCCGATCCGGCCCGGGACGTACGGGGCACGGACCGGGAGATGAGGTGACCGCGACACGCACTGGGCCGAGCCGGACGTGGGACAGACGCTCCCCGCCGTGGAACCCGGCTGCTCTCCGAGCCGGCAGCGACTTCCTCGGTCACCGGGGGTAGCGCCATGTGCGAGGGGTGCAGGCACCACTCGTCACGTTCCCGCATCACCACTCAGGGAGGGCAAACCCCCTACCCCGCACTGGCATGCCTGGAATATGGCCTGGTGAGCCGCATGATCAATAGATTCGGCGGCATGAGCACAAGCGCGGTGAGCACTCCCTCCCCACCAACGACCCCGCAGCGACGGATCCTCGACCTCGATGCGTTGCGTAGCTTCGCGCTCTTCGGCATCTTGATCGTCAACATCGGCTACTTCGCCTCGGGCTACGCCTTCCACGAGGTGCAGGACCCGGCGTTCCCCTCCCTGATCGACAAGGGAGCGCACTGGTTCGTCACGATGTTCTTCGAGACCAAGTTCTACCTCCTCTTCTCGTTCCTGTTCGGCTACAGCTTCACGCTGCAGCTCGACTCCGCCGAGCGAAAGGGCGCCGACTTCACGTGGCGCTTCCTGCGCCGCCTCGCCGGGCTGTTCGTCATCGGCGCGCTGCACGCCGTGCTGCTCTTCCAGGGCGACATCCTGACCACCTACGCCCTCCTCGGCCTCGTCCTTCTGGCCATGCGCCGCGTGAAGGCGCGCACCGCGCTCATCACGGCCGCGGTCCTGGTCGGACTCGTGGTCATCCAGTTCCGCTGGCTGGCGCTGAGCGGAATGGCGCCCTTCGACGCCGATGCCGCACGCGCCGCCGGCAGCCAGACCACCGCCGCACTGGCCGGAAGCCCCCTGACCGTGATCGCGGAGCACGTGCAGGCCCTCCCGCACATGGCCGTCGCGCTGGTCGGTATGCAGGGGCCGGTCGCGCTGGCCGCCTTCCTCGTCGGCCTGGCCGCCGGCCGACACCGGGCGCTGGCCGACGTGAGCGTGCACGACCGGGCGCTGCGCCTCATCCAGTGGATCGGATTCCCTGTCGGCCTCACCGGCTCCCTGATGCTCGCCGACATGGGCGGGACCAGCGACCTCTACGCACTGTCCATGGTCATCCTCACCGGGCCGTTCCTGTCGGCCGCCTACGCCGCCACCCTCCTTCGGTTCTTCCAGCGTGAGCGCGGCCAGCGACTCGCCGCGGCGCTCGCCCCGGCCGGCCGCATGGCGCTGTCCAACTACCTCGGCCAGTCCCTGGTCTGCGGGATCATCTTCACGGGGCTCGGCTTCGGCCTGGTCGGCCAGGTCGCGCCCCGCTACGTGCTGCTCATCGCGGTCGCGATCTACCTGCTCCAGCTGTGGGCGAGCGCCCGGTGGATGGCCGCGCACACCTACGGCCCCGTTGAGTGGGTCCTGCGGGCCGTGACCAACCTTGAGCGCCCGACCTGGCACACCGCGGACGCGACGACCGCAACCACAGCTCCCCTGGCTCGCCCCGATGGTCCGGCCGAGGGCACCCGGCCCGGCGCGGGTGCCTCCGCCTCGGGCCGGGACGGCTCCTGCGGGGTCGGATAGTCCGACGCACCGGCTGCCGGAGCCGCACATCGTGCACGGGCTCCGGCGGACGGCGGGCCGGGCCCACGAGGCCGCTGTCGCACCGCCGGGGCCTACTGTCGTCGCCGACGCGGTGGGGCCGCCGACGCGGGGGCGCCATCCCGAGCGCGGTGCCGTTTGCAAAAAAGGCACGCGGCCAGGGCGTGGACCCGCCCCGTGCTGACCGATCAGTTTTCCCTTCAGTTTTCCCTCAGGACGCGGTACAGCTCGCGGTAGGTCGCGGCGATCCTGGGCCAGGTCCGCTGTGCCGCGACCTCCGCGCGGCCCGCCTCCGCCAGGGTGCGGCGCAGCTCCGCGTCTCCTTGCACGCGGTCCAGCGCCTTGGCCAGCGTTTCGGCGTCGCCCGGCGGCACCATCACGCCCGCGTCGCCTCCGCCGAGCAGTTCCCGGAGGGCCGGAAGGTCGCTGGCCACCACGGGGCGCCCCAGGGCCATCGCCTCCACGGGTTCGAGCGGCGTCGCCAGGCGGCACGCCTGCGTGTCCTCCCTCGGAACCACGAAGACGTCGAGCGCGGCGTACGCGCGTTGGGCGTCCCCCGGACCCACCCGCCCGGGCAGCACGCACGCGTCCTGGAGCCCCAACTCCTCGACAAGCGAGAGCAGGCGCGGCCGCGCCGTACCGTCCCCGACCAGCAGCACCCGCACCGCGACGCCCATGTCGCGCAGGAGAGCCGCCGCCTCGACCAGCACGTCAAAGCCCTCGTCGGGCACGAGGCGGGAGACCGACCCTACGACGAACTCCTCCGGCGCGATGCCGTGTTCGCGTCGGAAGCCCGCGCCGTCGGGAGCGGTGTCCAGCAGCGCGGGATCCACCGAGTGCGGGGCCAGCACGATGCGGTCCGGGGCCACACCCCGCGCGACGATCTCCTCCCGCATGGTCCGCGACGGCGTCACCACCGCGTCCGCGGCGCGCATCACCTCCGCCGCGCGCTGGACGGCCAGCCGGTGCCGCTCGCCGCCTTCGGCTCCCGCCCCCGCCGTGGACGGTGACGCCTCCTCCGCGAGCCCGCGCACCTCGTAGACGACCGGAATCCCCAGCCGCGCGCCGACGTCCAGCGCCACCGACCCGTTGCGGTGGTCGCTGGCGGCGTGCAGGGCGGTCGGGCGCAGCCTGCGGGCGACGTCGGCCGCTTCACGCGCCGACTCCTCGACCCGGGGGCCGAATCCCTCGTGCGGCCCCGGACCCGGGCCCAGCCGGTGGTAGGGGATACCGTCCACCAGCACCCGTTCGGCCGTGTCGGCGCCGCCGCGCGGCCAGCCCGCGAATGTCACCACGTGCGGGTCCAGCCCGGCGTCGCGCTGCGCTGCGGCCAGGCGGTGGGTGCGCGCCGTGCACTCGGCATCGGCCTGCGGAAGCGCGGTGGAGACGAGGTGCAGCACCCGCCCCGGTATCCAGTCCATGGCGGGGGCCTCCAGCTTGGGCCGAACCGGCAAGGGGCCCAGCGCCGCGCGCTCGCCGAGCAGGTGGCGGTAGAGCCGCTCGCAGAGCGCGTGCGCGTCGGCGTAGGGCGCGACCTCGGCCAGCGCGTCGCCGATCCGCCCTTCCTCGAACAGGGTCTGACCGCCGCGGTACGCGCTCGCGCCGCGCAGCGGTGCCTCGTAGCGGGCGGGCACGCGCGGGAGCCGACGCAGCACCGCCTCGCTCAGCCGCGGCTCTTTCACCGCGGTCAGGACCGCGGCCAGCCGGTGGAGGAAGCGCCGTCCCCGTGGCGTTGGCTCACTGGCTTGCTCGGCCAGGTACGGCGCCAGGTCTCGCGCGTCCGTCGCCCGTTCCTGGGCCGCCAGCAGCAGGAGGGCGACGGCGGGCAGCCGTGGTCGGGAACGGTCCCGCGGGCCCCAGGCGAGGCGCAGGAGCGCGTTCGTGACGCGGTGCGGCAACCACCGGGCGATGTGATACGAGCGCCGCACCAGCACGTCGTAGGTGTCGGCGGCGCGGGAGCGGGCGCGTGCCGCCAGGCCGTCGGCGGGCGGGGAGTCCTTCACCATTTCGACCACGCTCCGGAAAGCACACGGCGCCAGAATCGGGAGCTCGGGGAGCGGCGCAGCCAGCGCAGCTGGCGCTGGAAGCGATTGGCACGGGCGCGCTCGTGCGCGGCTCGGCGCTGGGCGGCCGCCAGCTTCTCGCCGCATTCGCGGCACGCGGGTGGCTCTTTTCCGTTCTTGCCCCTGGGTGGGACATCGACGAACACGCCGGTCCCGTCCACCCACCGGACCCCGTAGATCTCGTCCACGATCTCGTCCACGTCGTTCGTTGTGGCGCCGAGCCGGTACGCGCGGGCGAAGGCCGCTGTGCGTTCCAGGCGAGGGTGCGCCCCGCCGTCCGGGGGAGTGGGCAGCACAACGCCGACCAGCCCGGCCTTTTCCTTCTCGGCGATGTCGATCAGGGTGCTCAACGCGTGGTGCGTGGGTCGGCTGCCCGCGGGCAGGGTGAGCCGGAAGGGAACGGAGCCGTCCCGGACCGGCACCGCGTCGCTCAGGTGGACCCTGCTGTCCACCCGGTAGGTTTCCCGGAGCAGGCGCAGTTCGATCTTGGGGTCGTCGAGCGGTGCGCGGGAGGGGTCCGTGTCCAGGGCCGTCCATGGTCCGACGAGGACGACGCGGATGTCGTCTGTCTCCCCGGTGAGCAGCCGGTCCACCGTGTCGCAGACCTGCTCCCAGGGGCGGTTGTAGACATGGACGATGACCTCGGCGTAGGGCACCTGCCACTGTCGGCCCCGGATGTCGCGCCGCAGAGGGGAGTCAGCGATGCGGTGGCCGATGTAGGGGACCCGGTAGCGGGTGCCCTCCTCGCGGCGCACCCGCATGCTCGGCAGGCCGAGGTGCCAGCCGCTGGAGTCGAGGTCGGGGACGAAGACCGCGCCGGCCTGCGCGAGCCGGTATCCCAGTTCGGCGTCTTCGCCGAGAACCAGCGTGGGGTCCATGCCGCCTACGGTGTCGAAGAGGTCGCGGCGCACCGAACAGCTGGCCCCCGTGAAGATCCGGTAGGCCTGGGCCCCCTCGGACCGCAGCCTGTTGGTGCGGGCGAGGATCTTCTCGATCCACAGTTCCCCGCCGCTGTCGTGGTCGAAGAGCTCGGCGGCGCGCCCTTCGCGCACCGCCTCGTAGACCTGGTGTGGCGTGCGGCTCTCCGGCGCGTAGTCCACGAACCGCTTGTCGCCCAGGACCCCGAGGTAGTCGGCGAGGTGGTGCCAGCGCAGCTGCGACTCCACGTGATCGCGGTAGACCACCATGTCGGAGTCGAGGCGGAGGACGACCTCCCCGTCCGATGCGGCCACGCCCGCGTTGACCGCGTGGCTCGGACCCCAGACCCGGGTGTTCGGGCGGATGATCCGGGTATCGTCCGGCCGGATCTCGGGGAGGGACAGCGGGGGATCGGTGCCGTCGTCGACGACCACGGTCTCCATCAGGTGCGCCGGGTAGGTCTGCGCGGCGAGGGACGCGAGCACCAGGCGCAGCTTCTCCGCGTTGCCGTAGGCCGGAATGATCACGGAGACGCCCAGCGTCGGTGTCCAACCGCCGATCGGCGGTGGCCGCAGCACGGAGTAGTCGTTGCGGCGAATCCGGGGCTGGTGGTCGGCGGGGTCCGCCGCGCCACCGCTCCCCGCCCCGCCCCCGGGCTCAGGCGATGTCGTGTCGACGACCGTCACGTTCTCCCCCGATCTCCTGCGCGTGGCTCATGCGCGCTTCCCGCGGCGTGGCGAACGGCTGCTCGCACTCCAGCAGAGCGCTGGGCCGCCACCCGTACCACTGCTGGCCGCCGCGGCGCAGGTAGTACGCGGTGCCCTCATCCCACAGGTGGCCGGATGATCCAGAGCGGCGCGTCACGTAGCCGAGTCCGTGTGTCCGGTAGATCCGGCCGCCGGAGCGCGCGACGTTGAGGAGGAACTGGGAGTCTTCGGAGACGGTGATCGGCCGGAACGCGACGAGGTCCTCCACGACGGCGCGGTCCATGCCGATCGTCCCGCCCGATACGAAGGTCACGGGGCGCTCCGCCCAGTTCGCGCGGCGCAGGGTCTGATGGAAGTCGACCAGGTAGACGTATTCGTCGGAGCAGCCGAAAACGTCGGCTCCGGAGTAGTCGCGCGCCAGGAGCAGGTCGGCGAGGTGGTCCGGCGAATACCAGTCGTCATCGTCCATCTTGGCGATGACGCTTCCCCCCGCACGCGCCGCCAGCCGGTTGAGCACAGCGCCGAAGCGGGTGCCGCTGTCGGCGATATGGACGGTCAGCTCGCGACCGGTGGCGCGGAAGGCGGAGACCGCCGCACGCACCTCGGGGAGGTCGGGGTCGCACCCGTGCAGGCCGAGGACCACTTCGAGGTCGACGCCGCGCTGGCGGGCGACCTGGTGCAGGGCGAAGTCGAGCATGTCGGGCCGCCGGGTGCACAGGATGACCGAGACGGTGGGCGCAGGGGGAGGGGGGAACCCGGCGCGGGCACCGATGCGCCGCCACCGCGCCATGGTGCCGTGTGTGCGCAGTGCGGCGCGGCGCAGACGCACGCTGTGCTCCTCGCGGGTGAGCGGGTCGGCGAGATCGTCCGCGGTGACCGAGGTGAGAAGGGACCGCAGCTCCGCACCGAGGCACCGGCCCCACCGGGGCACCGACGCGCTGAACACGGGCACGCCCCCGGCGGCCAGACCGGCGACCGCCCGAACCGCGGCCAGCGGACCGCTGTGCCGCCCCCAGTCGACGCGCACCCCGCGCAGGTAGCGGAGGCGGTCGAGGTCGACGTCGGTGATGGTCCCGGAATCGGGTACACGGAGAAGTTCGGTCTTGCCGACGACGACGGACCAGCGGTCCGGCCGCGGGACCAGACCGGCGACGCGCGAGCTGTCCGTCGGCCGGAAGCCCTTCGGGTTGACGACGCGCTCGTCGATGGGCGGAACGTCGTCGACCTCCAGCGCGCCCGGCCGCAGATCGCAGACACGCGTTTCGTCCCCCGCATGGCCGAATCGCGCCCACGACAGCGAGGCGATCGTCGGACGGTCGACGCAGTCGACGTGGTCGTCGGTCCACGGGGGCGGATGGCTGGTGTGGGTGCGCAGCGCGATGTCCGCGATGGGTGCGACTCGGGCCAGGGGCACGGGGCCGCGCGCGCCGACGCGCACCGCCGTGGGGTCTCCCGGACGCCACAGCGACGCGTCCGGCCCGCTGAGCGCCACCAGGGGTGCGGCGTTCGACTGCCGTCGGCCCCCGCCGATCGATCGCGCGACGGCCAGGACCGCCTCTCGGACGGCCACCGGTTCGAGGAATCGGAACTCGCAGCTCCAGGCGTCGTCCGCGTGTCGGTGAGCGCGCAGGTCGTGGAGGAGGTCGGCCCATTGGTCGAGACCCGGCGCGGCCGGGAGGGGCGGTGTGCCGCCCTGCGGGAGGGCGGCGATCCCGAGGACGACGTGTGCTGAGGGCGGCAGCGCCTCGGTGAGGACGACAGCGCGGCGCAGGTCGGTGGGCGTCGCCGCGACGAGCGCGGCCACGCCGATGGGCGAGGGCGGGCCGGACGGGGTCTCGGGGGGCTCGGGGAGTCCGCCGTCCAGGTCGATCACGCGGCAGTCGGCGTAGGGTGCTCCGTCCGGGAGCTGGTCCAGGGCCGCCGCACCGCCGATGTGGCACAGGAGCGCGGGCTCGTGCCGGGACGACAGGTCCAGCGCCGTGCGCAGCTCATCGCGGATCACGGCGTTTCCTGTTTCCAGGTGAAGACATGGACTCCGCCGGTTTCCCCCGGCAGGCTTTCGCGCTGGAGGACGGGGTCCTCGGCCATCCAGTGGTCGCCCGCGGTCGCGTCGGCGCCAGTGGCGTCGGTGGTGTCGGCTAGGACGATGAGCGCGGTTGGCGAGCACCGAGGGAAGAGGACGGGGCCGGCAGGGTAGCGCGCCCGGGCTCCCGCGTCGGTCGGCGGCCCGTCCACGAACAGCATGTCGATTCCGGAGAGGTCGTGCACGGCCTCACGGTCATACCAGCGCCAGGTGGGGGCGTCGGCGCTGGCCGGAGTGGCGCCGTCCTCGCCCTGCTCTCGCTGCCACTCCGTCAGCGGCGCGCAGCGCACCTCGATGATGCCGTCCAAGCCGTGCGCGGCCACCATGTCCCGGGCCAGGTGCGCGTAGCGCTCGTCGTGTTCGAGCGTCACGAGTCGTCCGGTGCCCGTCCGGCGCAGCGTCTCGCCGAGCCAGATGCTGCTGGTCCCGCTCCCGCACTCGACGATCAGTTCAGGCTGGCGCTCCAGGATCGCGAGGGCGACGAACCGCTGGACGTCCGGCGAGGTCGCCCAGCCGCGAGGAGTCGGCATGTACGGGCCGAACCGCACCAGGTCATCCGTTTCCGGGGCCTGTTCCCGCAGCGTGTCGCCGGGGTCGGAGCCGTCCTCGCGGAGTGGTTGGCCGGAGATTCCTGGGAAATGCCCGAACTGCTGTGATTGCGGGGAGTCCGCGGCTCCCGAGCGTATATGGTCCAGATTTCCATGAATTTCCCGCACGGCCGCGCGCACACGGTCGAACGATCCGGCGAGTTCGGCGCGCGTGCCCTCGATAATCTCGGTGAACTCCACGCGGTGTTCGCCGATCGCCTCCGACATACTCCGCGTGTTCTTGTCGAGGGTGCGGCTCAGTCCTCGTATCTGGAGCAACACGCGGCGCACCAGCAGCGCGAGAATGCCGAGTACGAGCCCGACCGCGCCCAGGGCGGCGAGCCCGAGCGCCACCGCCCACCCCAGAGCGTCGGCCGTGCGCACAGTGGCGAGCAGCCCAGCACCGCCAACCGCGCCGACCACGAGCAGAGTCAGGAGTCGGGTCCGCGGTAGCGGCATGGTGGAACCCCCGTGATCGAAGAAAATCTCTGTGTCCAAATGCCCGCGACCGATGATTGCCTAATGGGCGCTGTGGCAAGGGAACTCGGTCGGGATTCCCCACACGCTCCGATATCGAATCGGAGCTGAATCGACAGTGCCAATCGGCAGCATGCTAACCGGGTCGGCCCGCGGTCAACAGGAAACACGCCCTGCACCTCCCCACGCGCCAATGATTTATGGCTTGGAATGTCGACATCGACGCGCGCGCGTCCTCTACCGTGGTGTTCATGACTTCGATCAACCCCTCCGCCGAAGTAAAAGCGAGCATAATAGGACCCGAGGGACTTCCCGCGCGTATCGCCGAATTGGAACTGGGCGGGAAAACCGAGCAGGAACTGCGCGACCACCCGGAGGAACGCGGTGAGATCCTGCTCGACGCCGCGGCCGTCCTGCGGGGCGACGGCGAGTTGACCCGGGCCCTCGGCGTGTACCAGTACCTCATCGAGGAGGCGGTGGACCGGGAGGACGCCCAGTACGCCACGGTCGGCAAGATCGACGTGCTTTTGGAGCGGGGAGACGGGACCGCCGCTGACGCGGAGCTGCGGGAGCTGTGGTCCCGAGGGCCGATGGAGGGCCCCGCGGTCCTGCTGGGGGAGCTACTCGAAGGCAACGGACGGATGGAGGACGCGCTGAGCTGGTTCGACTTCGCCTGCCGCGGTCACCTGAACAGCAGTGTCGAGCAGCTGGAGGATGTGGACCTCGCGTATGTGCCGGAACTGGTCGGACGTGCCCGGGTGCGCGGTGCCCTCGGCTACGCGTCGGACGAGTTCGACCTTCTGGTTTGCACTCATCGGGAGAAGTGGCTCGGCGGGTAACCGCCCGGAGTTCGCTGCGAAGCGCCCGCGCGTCCCCCCGGGTTTCGGTCAGGCTTGGGTATCACGGACGGCACCCCAAAGAAGTGAGGGGGCGTGGACCCGCTGCGGCTCGGTCCGCACATGGCGACGTTCCGACTCAGCGGCCGTGTGGGGGAAGCCGGGGAACGACGCGGAAGCCGATGCCAGGTGGTGCAGAGGCGACGAATGCGCGGAAAAGCCGGATGCGGCGGTGATGTCCGCACTATATTCGCCGCATGTACAAGGGTTCCGATTTCGGCCGCTGGCAGCGGGATGAGGATCGGATCGCCGTGGCGCGGCGTATGGCGTGGCGTGACGGCAGGTCGACCATCCCAGGGCTGCTGCAGTTCCGGTCCGCCTCGCGCAGCGCGGGCGTGGCGGACCCCGAGGCAAGCACGCTGGAGTTCTGCGACCACCTCATTCGGGAGGGCGACCGCCAAGTCTCACTGAGTGCCCGGTACTTCAAGGTGATGCTCCTGCGTGAGCAGGGCGAGCCCGAGCGGGCCATGGCCGAGCTCGAACTGCTTGAGCGCTGCGCCCCCACAGTGCACACCGCCGAGCAGCTCGGCTCACTGTGGGCCGCCGACGGCGACCTCGAACGCGCGCTGCACTGGTACACCTGCGCCCTCACCCTCGAATGCCCTTCCGACGGCGCGGAGCGGCGCGACCGCCGGCAGGCGGGGAGGAACCGCACGGCGCTGCGGACGTCGCTCGGGCTGCCCCCGGACGACCTCGACTTCCGCATGTTCCAGGAGGACCTCGAAGCAGAAGCCCGCTGCCTGCGGGAGCATCCCGACACAGGGGAACCCGTGCTGACCCCCTTCTTCCCCCGGAGCGAGGTCGAGCGCGCGGAGGCCGTGGACGCGCTGCCGCCCGGCGTCGAGTCCGGGATGTACTACCAGCGCAACGAGATCATCTGGCAGATCGCCGCCGAAACGAGCGGGGTGTGGCGCCGCTTGCTGATCCCCGTGACAGTCGAGGACGCCGAGGTGGTGAAGAGACTTCCGTCGGGGAGGGAGGACCAGCCCGGTACGCGCGAGTACTACCTGCGCGACCAGGCCGAACGCGAGGGTGCGCAGGCCTGGCCGCCCAATGACCCCGCTCCGTGCTGGTGCAGTTCGGGCCAGTCCTACGCCTGCTGCTGCGGCCGCCCGCGCCGCTGATCACGCTGCCTTCGACACTGGTCACGCGGGCCCGTGGCGCGGCCGATGCCCACGCGCGGGCGGTGGCCAGGAAGGCCAACGGAACCAGAGGCCCGACGCGCGCCGTGGAGATGTCCTCCGTCCGTGGTTATCCACAGGCCGTGGAACCGCCATGGAGATCGGGAGGGCGTCCACGCACGCTGGAGTCCATGACCCCTCGCAACGCTCGTACCCAAACACAGCGCACGTCCGGCCCCTCAGTCCACACGACGAACCACTCCCTCGCCAATGGCTCCCCACTCGCGGGCCTGGTCGCCGCCCAGTCCAGGCTCGCCCAGACCGCCGTTCAGCAGTGCGGGTGCGTGACCACCGAGCAGGTGTACCAGTCCGGCCTCGGCAGGCGGCGGCTCGTCGCCATGATCGAGGAGGGTCACCTGATCCGCCGCTATGTGGGGGTGTACGTGGTGGCGATGTCGCTCGCGCAGGTGGCCGGCGACCCGCGCCTGGCCTCCCCCGGGCTGGAGCGGGAGGCCATGGCGGCGCAGCTCGCACTCGGGCGGGACTCCTGCGCCTGCCTCGACACCGCGGCCCGGCTGCACGGCCTGCGGGGATCCCCGCGGTGGTGCGGTTCGGTGGACATGGCCATTCGGCCCACGGGCCGGGCCCGGCGTCCGGTGCCGCCGCTGCGCGTCCACGCACGCTGGGTCGGCGCGCGGGACACCACCCGCATGGGGCCACTCCGCCTGACCACGGTGGCACGCACACTCGCCGATCTCTCCACCGCGGCGCCGCGCGCGCAGTTCGTCCCCATGGTCGAAGCCGCGCGGCGCGGGGAGTTGATCAGCGCGGCCGAAGCCACCCGGTTCCTCAACGCCCCGCACCGGGTCGAGCGGGGGTGCGGCGCCGCGCCGCACCCCAGCTCGACCAGAAACCCACCGGCCAGCGGCGGTGGTGGCGCTGCCGATCCGCCCTACCCGAGGGGGGTGATCCGGCCCGAGCCGTCCTCCGGGTAGTCGGCGGCGGTTACCCGGCCGCCGAGGTCCTTGGTGAGGTAGTCGAAAAGCGCGGTCTGGTAATTGGCGCCCACCACGGTGTAGTCCGCGCCGCGGAACGGCCACTGGTCGCCGCCGCGCGCGGAGAAGTCGATGGTGGCCACGGTGATCGGCGGCCCGTCCACCACCTCGCCGTCGGAGACGATGACGGTGCCATCGTGCAGGACGAGGTCGCGTACCCGCTCGCCCTCCCGCAGGACGTTGCCGTCGTCGTCCACCTGCTGGGCGGTCCGTGAGACGTCATAGCTGAAGTCCATCCCGGCCACCTGCGCGAACCGGCCGTCCGCGGCGGGCATCGAGGAGACGCCGTTCTCCAGCAGCTCCTTGATCTGGGCGCGCGGGAGTTCGGGAACGACCACCACCTGGTTGGGGAAGGGGGCGATCGTGTAGGTGTCGAGCTCGGAGACCCGTCCGGGGCCGATCACCGAGTTGTTCCTGATCCCGCCGCCGTTCTGCAGTGCGATCCGCGGCTCCGGCACGCCGTACGCGGCGGCGTTCGCCCGGCCGGTGGCGAGCAGGGCGTCGGCCAACAGGTTGCCGAGGTTGGTCTCCCCCGTCCGCACCCCCGGGTCGCGCCGCCCGTCCAGGCCGACGTCGGTGGTCGCGGCCGTGCTCTCCGCCAGCCCCGCAACGTAGGCCGCGACCGGCTCGTGGACCTCGCTGTACACGTCGGGGTCAGGCTCGACGGCGTCGTCGCCGACGCCGGAGACACGTACCGGGGCCGAGCGGTCGGCGACCGACGTGACCTTGCCGTTGCTGTCGAAGTTGACGACGAGCCGCCCGACGTACTTGTAGTCCGACCCGGCCGTCACGATCGGGACCTGGGTGCCGGTGGAGTCCGCCACCCAGAGCGGGTACTCCAGCGGCTCACCCGTCTCCGGGTCGTTGGGAACGACGTCGTCCGGCACCAGCGGGGTGCCCGCGGAGGCCTGGGTTTCGTGCCCGCCACCGGCGACCATCACGTCGACGTCACGCAGTTCGCGGGCGAGCTTCTTGTCCTCGCCGATGCCCTGCAGGTGCGAGACCACGATGATCTTGTCGATGCCCCGCGCGGTGAGGGCGTCGACCTCATCCTGGACCGCGCCGCGCACATCGGGGTCGACCACGGCGTCGCGCGGGCTGGAGATGGAGGGGAGCAGCGGGGTGATCGCGCCGACGATACCGATCCGCTCGCCGCGCTGCCTGACCACGGTGCTCGGGGCGATCCGGCCCTTCTCCTTCAGTTCGGCCAGGGCGGGTTCGGCCGAGACGTCCATGTTGGACACGAGGTAGGGGGTGTCGCCAGGCGTGGCCGCAATGAACTCCGCGTAGGTGTCGGGACCGAGGTCGAACTCGTGGTTGCCCATGGAGATCGCGTCGTAGTCGGCGTAGCCGGTGGCGAGCGCGTCGTAGTAGGGAGCGCCGTCCTGCTGGCTGGCCGCGAACTGCGGACCGGCAAGGAACACGTCACCGGACGAGACCGTGACGACCCCGCGCCGCCGCGCCTCCCCGCGCCGGGCGGCCCTGGGGCTGCGCTCTGCGTCGCGCAGCTGATGCAACAACGATGTGAACCGTGCGGCGCCGCCGTAGTCGGCGTCGGCCGGAGCACCGAGCAGCTTCGACTCTCCGTCATTGG
Organism: Nocardiopsis rhodophaea; assembly: GCF_039530945.1. Taxonomy (NCBI): domain Bacteria; kingdom Bacillati; phylum Actinomycetota; class Actinomycetes; order Streptosporangiales; family Nocardiopsidaceae; genus Nocardiopsis; species Nocardiopsis rhodophaea. The sequence continues at coordinate 55,074 of NZ_BAAAPC010000019.1, read as the reverse complement.
AGTGCAGAACGGTCAGGGTGTAGTCGGCCCTGCCGCGCTCACTCCCGCCGTGGCCCGGCCGCGGATCGGCACTGGCCGGCGTCACCGATGAGGCGACCAGGGTGGATGCGATCAGCAACGCGCCCGAGGCGCGCATCAGTGGACGGGAACGTCTCGACATGCTCGGTTCCTCTCCGGGTCAGGGGGACATGGCGGGGCGATATCCGACAGGGCACACCGGGATCGGCCGTGAACCCGGGGGGATCATACGGCCCCGGTGTTACGGGACATGTGACACGGGTCGCCCGCCCGTCGACGCGTCGCCGAACCGAAGGCTCCGGCCCTTCCCGCGCGTATCACGAGGACACAAGAGAGGACCCCGCCGGCTCACCGGAGTCGGTGGGGTCCACGCCAGGGAATCGACCGATCGGCTATCGGGGAGCTGGTGACACCTGCGGACGAACTGTCTGCGGAGCGGTCAGCGGTCCGCCACCCGTCGCTCCATCACGGCACTGCGACACCACCGGGCGGCCGTGGACCGCCATTTCCGGCGGTTCGCCGCGCAGATCGCTCAACGACCGTCCCGTGATGGTCCGAGGGCGTCGACACGGTGACGTGCCGCGTGGACGTGGGCTACTGCCGGTTTCGGTCAGATGGAACTCATCGTGACGCGATAATAGGCGCCGAATCTTCGCTTTTGGGTCCGGTACATTCATGGGGTTGCCGAACATTTCCGGAAAACTATCTAGGGGAGAATCACCCATGTCCTACCCCCAAGGGCAGTATCCGCCCCCACACCAACAGCCGTACGGGCCGCCCGGACAGCCGTACCAGGGCCACCCGCAGTGGGGGCACCCGCAGCCCGGTTACTCGCCTCAGCCGCCGGGATACCCGTATGGCGCGCCGCCCCCCGCGAATATGCCGGGCAAGCTGCTCGGTGTCCGGATCACGATGTTCATCCTCGGTGGCATCGGGCTCCTGTTCTCGGGCGTGTGCGCCCTTGTCCTGTGGGCCGGGTCGGAGGCCGGGGGCGGACAGACGGACCTACTTGCCGATTTCCCGCCGGAGGTCTTCCTCGTGATCCTGCTGATCACCGGGGTCTACGGGGTGCTCTCGGTCGGTCTGGCCGCGCTGATGGGCAAGCGGTCGCAGGCTGTCTGGTGGCTCGTGGTGATCTTCCAAGGATGCGCGGCGGTGTGGTGCCTGTGGGGGGTGTTGGCGGGTAACGGCGGCTCGTCCGTCCCGCTCATTTTCGCGGTGGCCTTGTTCGGCAGCTTGCTGCCGCGATCCTGCCGCGAGTACTACCGCGGCTACGCCTGATCGGTCCGAGGGGAGGCGCGGGCGTTCGGGCGCTCACGACAGATGCTCGATGAACAGAGCGGCCTCGGTCTCGGTCATGCCGGTCTCCGTGGCCACCAGCCGCACGGCGTCGGCGATCCGGTCTTCACCTCGCAGGCGCCGGACCCGGTCGGCCAGGCTCATGCCCGGGGCGTGAGAGTCCGAGACATGGCGTCCTTCGCGCAGCGCGTCGGCGATCAATTTCGCCTCGGACAGGCCCATCCCCGTGCCCTCCCGGAGCACCTTGATCGCGTGGATCTGTTTGCCTCGGCGGACCAGCTCCCGGGCCTGGGCGACCGCGTCTTCGGTCAGCGGCAGCCCATCCTGCGGAGACTTCGATGAGCGTCCGAACAGTCCGGCCATGACCACCACCAAAAGGAAAAGGAAAAGAAAGAAGAGGGCGGGAGAGAGCGGGGGAACGTCTCGACCGAGCCCCAGCTTTGACGGCGGAGCCTAGCGCATCTTCGCGGTGGGGAGCATGCCGACACGGCAGGCCCGCGATCGCGGCAGCGGTCAGGTGCCGCGCCGCGTTGTCATCGGTGGGTGACACGATGGGCGTATCGGTGGTGATCGCCAACGAGAAGAGGAAAAGCCGGTGGCTCCGGAGCAGTTCATCGACATCGCACTGTGGTTTCCCGAGGCTGTGGAGACCGAGCCGTTCGTGCCGGGGGTCCCGGTCTACAAGGTCGCGGGGAAGATGTTCGCGCTGCTCATGGACGAGGGCGGTGACAAGCCCGCCACGGTCAACCTCAAGTGCGACCCTGTCCTGGCGCTCGAACTCCGCGCCGAATTCCCCGGCGTCACTCCCGCCTACCACATGAACAAGCGGCACTGGAACTCCGTCGCCCTGGACGGCGGCATCCCGGACGACGAGGTCGTGGAGATGGTGCGGCACTCCTACGTGCGGGTCGTCAGCGGCCTCCGCCGCGCCGACCGGGACCGCCTGCTCGCGGTCCTGGGCGACGACACGCCCCCGCTTCCCTCCAGGGGGAGGGGAGGGCCGGAGACCCCCTGAGCCGAAGGGCGTGCCCGGAGCCGGAACGACCGCGGGCAAGGTGCGGGAGGCGCGTGCGCCGACCGCCTCACCGGTTCGAGCGAGCGGCACGCAGCGCGCTGGGCGTGATGCCGAGGTGACGGCGCATGGTGCGCGTCAGGTGGCTCTGATCGGCGAAGCCGGTGGCCTCGGCGATGTGCGCGATGGAATCGCCGGTCGCCTGCAGGGCGCGGCGTGCCCGGTCCAGCCGCAGCCGCAGCACGTACTGGTGCGGCGACTGCCCGGTGGAGGCGCGGAAAGCGCGCGTGAAGTGCGAGGAGCTCAGCCCGGCCGCATCGGCGAGGTCCTCCAGGCGCAGGCGGTCCCGGAGGTGGGCGTTGATGTAGTCCTCCACGTGCGCCATCCTCCGTGGGGACAGCCCGCCGACCCGCGGCGGGGTGGCGGACCGCTCTGACGACATCCGCACCACGTGGGCGGCCACCGCTTGGACGAGCGCCTGGACGTAGAGCGCGTCGACCGGTTCGGGCCGCTCGTACTCCGTGACCAGCCGTTCGACCATCATCGCCAGCAGCGGATCGCTGAGGTGAAAGCGGGGGACGAGTTCGAATGCCCGGTGAGCGCCGCCCTCCTCGGCCAAGCGTTCGAGCCACGTGGGATCCAGCGCGACCAGCATCAGTTCGACGTCCTCTTCCCACCGGGGCCGTGCGGCCCACCCCGCCGGGTTGATCAGCGACTGGCCGCGATGGAACCGTTCGCGGCACGCCCGGCCGTCCGCGGACCAGCGCAGATGCGTCGACGTACCGGCATGCACGACCAGGACGTGCGACGCCGGGCCGACCGGTGGCGGCGCCGTTGCCGTCTTCCCCGCGGCGCGCTCGACGTCGCGTTCCACCACCGCGTGCCCCAGCTCCGCTCCACTACCGGAGAGGTGCACCAGATGAGGTTTGATCAGCGAACCTGCCATAAACCCCATTGTGACCTGGTCTGTTTTCGGAGCAAATGGTCGCAGCCGACTCGTCACTCCTCCCCGCCGCCACAGTCGGGGTGGGAACGTTCTACAACCGCCGGAATGTTCAAGACCCGACCCTCAACGCGGTTCCAGGATGTTGCGTGCACACCGTGCATAACGCGCAAAGGAGCCAGCATGAGCACGAACCACTCCCTCTCGGGGAAGACGGTCCTGGTCGGCGGCGGAGCGAAGAACCTCGGCGGGCTGATCAGCCGGACCGTGGCGGGCGACGGCGCCAACGTCATCGTCCACTACCACTCCGACGCCACCGCGTCCGACGCCGAGAAGACCGTCGACGCGGTCCACGCGGCAGGGGCCAAGGCCCTCGCGGTTCAGGGCGACCTGACACGCGTGGAGGACGTCGAGCGCCTGTTCGCCACCGCCGTGGAACAGTTCGGCGGGATCGACGTCGCGGTGAACACCGCGGGCATGGTGCTGCGCAAGCCCATTGTGGACACCACCGAAGACGAGTACGACCGGATGGCGGACGTGAACGCCAAGGCCGCGTACTTCTTCATCCGCGAGGCCGGGCGGCACCTGAACGACGACGGCAAGCTCATCACGATCGTGACCGCCCTGCTCGCCGCCTTCACCGACGGCTACTCCACCTACGCGGGGGGCAAGGCGCCGGTCGAACACTTCACCCGGGCCGCCGCCAAGGAGTTCGCTCCACGCGGCATCTCCGTCAACAACATCGCCCCGGGGCCGATGGACACCCCGTTCTTCTACGGGCAGGAGACGCCCGAGCGGGTGGAGTTTCACAAGTCGCAGGCGCTGCGCAACCAGCTCACCCAGATCGAGGACATCGTTCCGCTGGTGCGCTTCCTGGCCACGGACGGCTGGTGGATCACCGGTCAGACCATCTTCGCCAACGGCGGCTACACCACCCGATAGTTACCGTCCGGGCCCGGTGCGAACGGCCACGGAATGGGGGACCGCACCGGGCCCGGAACGCGGTCGCGGCCTCGTCACGAACGCTTCCTCAGCGCGGTGGCCACCAGCGCCCGCGGGGCGGCCGAGGCAGCCGGGCCGCGACGTCGGTCCACTGTTCGGCGAGCACGTCCCGTACCGTCGCCGTTCTCTCGCCCATGGGCCCGCCACTCCTCCGGCTTGTCTGGCCGCCGCCCGCGATGTCCTCCCGTGCGAGGAGGAGCCGTAGGAGCTCAGCGGAGTCGGGCCGGTCGTCGGGATCCTTCGCCATCGCGATCGGCACGAGCTCGTCGAGTCCGGGAGGAAGCCGGTCCAGGTCGGGGTCCTCGTGCAGGACACGTCGGGCGAGTTCGCGGGGGTGCCCGTGCCCGAACGGGTCGTGGGCGGCCGCCGCGAACGCGATCAGGGCGCCCCACAGGAAGACGTCGGAGCGGTCGGTGACCGGCTGCCTTCGGTACTGCTCCGGACTGATCCAGCCGGGCGTGCCGACCTTGTCGCGCGGCACCCCGCTCCCCGCCTCCGGGCCGGGCAGGGTGTCGGGGGACGGCAGCCGCAGCGCGCGAAACGCCCGGCGCATGCGGCGGACCCGCACCCAGCGCGTCGCGTCCGTCCTGGTGGACGGGCGAGCGATGCCGAAGTCGAGCACCTTCGGCCCGCTGGGCGCCATGATGATGTTGCTCGGTTTGAGATCGCGGTGCACGACCCCAGCCGAATGAATCGCGCGCAGCGCGTCGGCGATGCCGACCGCGAGGGCGCGCACCATGGTGGCGCGGAGCGGACCGTGCCGCTCGACGTGGTGGCGCACGGTCGGACCCGGCGCGTACTCGGTGGCCAGCCAGGGGCGCTCGGCCTCCACATCTGCGCTGATAAACCGGGTCACGCACGGGCTGTTCACGCGCGCCAGCAGTCGGGCCTCATGCGCGAACTGCTCCCGGAACCGCACGTCGGCGGCGTGCTCCGCGTGCACCACCTTGATGGCGAGGTACCCGCTGATCCCCTCGGCCGTTCCCGCGTACACGGTCCCCATACCGCCCGCACCGACCCGCCCGACCAGGCGGTAGCCGCCGACCTCCCGCGGATCATCCGGCAGCAGCCGTCCGAGGCGCCGAACACCGCGGGCCTTCACCGCTCCTCCCGCCCGGCGCCCGCGGCTGGGGATACCGGGGGCACGCCGTGCGCGTACATCGACGACGCCAGACGGGCGCGAGCGGGTGCGCTCCGGTGGACCGTGACCACAGAAGACCATCCAGTGCCGTGGGGGGATGTCTCGGTGCACAGGAGTCTACGACCCGAGCGTGGTCATCACGCGACTCCGGCGGGGACCAGAAAGTCGACCGCGAGGACGATGAGCACGCCGACTCCGGCCAGTGGGCAGAGCACTCCCTGGACCGCCGTGATCGCGAGGAGAGCCGTCCGAAGCCGCTCGACCCTCGTGGCCCGTGACCACGGAGAGCGGTAGACGCCGTCACGTGCACCCGGCGCGGCCACGCTGGTGTGCGGCCGACCGGGTGCGGGGTGTCAGGCGCTGGCCGGGGAAGGGGAAGGGGCGAACAGGCGGCCCCTTCCGCGGGCCGGGGATCGTAGGGGGAGGCTCCTTGCGGGGGACTGTCGCTGCAGCCAGTGGCGGAGTGGGGTCAGGGCGAGGGGCGGGGGGAGGTTGCCGTTGCCGTTCCCATTGCGTGAGCCGTGGGCCAGTTCGAAGAACACCGTGTGGCTGCGGGCGCGCCGGTAGTCGCCGCAGCGGGTTGAGAGCGCGGCGACGATGCCGAGGCCGCGCCCGCTCTCGTCATGAGGGCGAGCGGAGGAGGCGACCGGCGGATCCGCGAGGGCCGGCTCGTCGGTGACCTCGATGCGCAGTCGGCTGGCGGTGAAGCGGGCGAACACGGAGAAGTATCCGCCGGGCCGCCCGGAGGCCGTGTGCTGCGCCGCGTTAGTGGCGAGTTCAGACAGGAGGAGATACGCGGTTTCGGCGGTTTCCGTGGGGACCCTGGCGCCGCAGGTTTCGTGATCGAGGAGATCCTTGAGCCAGTGGCGGGCCCTGGCCGCGCTCTCGGCCCGGCCGGGGAACGTGCGCGCGAACGCTCGCATACTCAGCACACTCCCCGCAGGGTCGTGCGCGTCGCGTCGGGGGCGGGAGTGGCCGGGCACCGCTCATGAGATGAGCGAGGGATCCTCCGTTTCCGCCCCGGCGTCCGTTTCGTGCGAGGGGCACCGACTTCCATGAACATTCCTCACCTGGCCTTCCACGGTTCAGTGGCGGGACCCTGGCCGGTGCGCGTGCACCGGGGTAGGGTCGGTTTTCCTACCGGAATGAAAGATCATCCGGACAAGGTCGTCCTTACAAGGCTTTCCCATATAACGTCGCACCTTAGAGAAGCTAATTCCAGAGAATTCTCTCAGGTTTGCCGAGGTTGGTTCTGGGGTTGGCCGCGGTCGCATAGTGGGGTAATTGTTCGTGCTTTGGCGGATGGGGCGGCGGAAGTTCCCCGTGTGTATGCGCATGTCTTCGTTCGGTGAAGGCGGCGGCGGATTTATGAATATTTATTCTTGCGATTCGTGTTTGTGGCGGGGGTGGCGCCGCCCTGACGGCGCGTGCGCGCGGAGAGCGCCCAGTAAGCGTGTTCCGGTGGCCTGTTCTGGCCGCGGTGGCGGTGTGCCCGCCTCGGGCCGGATGGCGGCCGGGTGGGAGTGGGGTGCTCGGCACCGTGATCCGGTGATCCCCGAACACCCCCGGTGTGCCCGGTCGGCCCGCCTGACTACGGTGCCGAACCGGAGCCGTACGGCAGCGCCGGCGCGTCATCGACGCGGCTCATGTCCGCGTGCGCGCCGCTGAGCAGCTGCGACACCGTCACCATGGTGTAGCCCCGCTCGGAGAGCCCATCGAGGATGGTGGGGACCGCCTCGATCGTCGTGTCGTGGATGTCGTGCATGAGGACCACGGCTCCGGGCCTGGCGTCGTCCAGGACCTGGTGGGCGATGGTCGCGGAGTCGTGGTCCTTCCAGTCCTCGCTGTCGACGTTCCACAGGACCTGGGTCATCCCGAATTCCCGAATGATCCGTTCGACGGTCGCGTTGGTCTCACCGTAGGGCGGACGCATCAGGGGCGGCGTGAAACCGATCTCGCGCCGGATCTGCCTGTTGACTTCTGATATTTCCGCGCGGATCTCGCTTTCGCTCAGTTCGGTGAGGTCGGGGTGGTTCGCGCTGTGGTTGGCGACTTCGTGCCCACGGGAGTGCGCAAGGCTGACGGTGGCCGGGTGCCGCTCGATCTGGTATCCGACCATGAAGAACGTCGACCGCACACCATGGGCGTCGAGGATGTCGAGGAGTTCGCCGGTGCGCGGCGCGGGCCCGTCATCGAAGGTCAGGGCGATGCACTTGGCCCCCGGGGAGGAGCAGTCGGGAACGGCGCCCGGGGGAGCCGTCTCGGCGGGCGCGGCGGTGGCGGGGCCGCCGCTGAGCATCAGCAGCAGGGACGTGAACAGCGCGACCGTGCCCATCCGGTGGCCGCGAGCTGCGCTGTGCGGCTTCGGGACTGTCTCGGCGGTCGAACGGGAGGCGATGAGGCGCAAGCGTGATCCGCGCATCGGCGAGCCTTCTGAACTCGGGGGATAATGACGCCAAGTATCGTTTCCTGCACGCGCGGCTAAGAACCCTCCGGTTCGCTCGTCTTTTCCTGCCTCGGGGCGTCCGGTACGTGGACGGCGGGCGCCGCGCGTCGGTCCGTCCCGGCATGATGGGGGTGGATGCCGAGTTGCGGGAGGGGTCTTCGTGGCCGATAGGCGAGCCGGGCAGGGGCAGGGGAGCGGGCAGCCGTTTCGGCCGGCGGTGCTTGAGGGTGTGCTGGAGCGCATCACCTACGCCAACGAAGAGACCGGCTATACCGTCGCCAAGATCGACAACGGGCGGGGCAACGGCGGGGAGCTGACCACGGTGGTCGGGGCACTGCTGGGTGCGCAGCCCGGGGAGTCGCTGCGGATGGAGGGCCGGTGGGGCTCGCATCCGCAGTACGGACGGCAGTTCATGGTCGAGAACTACACGACCGTTCTGCCGGCCACCGTGCAGGGTGTGCGCCGTTATCTCGGGTCCGGGCTGATCAAAGGCATCGGTCCCCGTCTGGCGGAGAAGATCGTCGACTACTTCGGGGTCGAGGCCCTGGATGTCATCGAGCAGACGCCCGAACGCCTTATCGAGGTGCCCAAGCTCGGCCCCAAGCGCACCAAACTCATCGCGGAGGCGTGGGAGGAGCAGAAGGCCATCAAGGAGGTCATGGTCTTCCTCCAGGGCATCGATGTCTCCACCTCGCTCGCCGTCCGCATCTACAAGAAGTACGGCGACGCCTCCATCAGCGTGGTGCGCAACGAGCCCTACAAGCTGGCCACCGATGTGTGGGGCATCGGCTTCAAGACCGCCGACACCATCGCCCGTGCCGTCGGCATCCCGCACGACAGTCCGCAGCGGGTCATGGCCGGGATCCAGTTCACGCTCTCGGAGTCCACGTCCGACGGGCACTGCTTCCTTCCCGAGGACCGGCTGATCTCGGACGCCGTGAAGATTCTGCAGGTCGACGCCGGTCTGGTGATCGAATGCCTGGCGGATCTGGTCGCCGAGGAGGGCGTGGTCCAGGAGAAGGTCCCCGGCCCCGACGGCGAGGCGATCAACGCCATCTATCTCGTGCCCTTCCAACGGGCCGAGGTCGGGCTCGCGAGCCAGCTGCGCACGCTGCTGGAGCACCCCACCGATCGGATGGGTGCCTTCCATGACGTCGACTGGGCCAAAGCGCTGGCCTGGCTGAAATCCCAGACCGGGGCCGACCTCGCGGCCGAGCAGGAGGAGGCGGTGAAGTTGGCGCTCACGAGGAAGGTCGCGGTGCTCACCGGCGGGCCGGGCTGCGGCAAGTCCTTCACGGTCGACTCCATCATCCGGCTGGCCGCCGCCAAGCGGGCCAAGATCATCCTTGCCGCGCCCACGGGCCGGGCCGCCAAGCGCATGACCGAGTTGACAGGGCACGACGCGTCCACGGTGCATCGGCTCTTGGAGCTCAAACCCGGGGGCGACGCCTCCTATGACAAGGACCGACCGCTGGACTGCGATCTGCTGGTCGTCGACGAGGCGTCGATGCTCGACCTCCTCCTGGCCAACAAGCTGGTGAAGGCGGTGCCGCCCGGCGCCCATCTGCTGCTGGTGGGCGACGTCGACCAGCTCCCGTCCGTGGGCGCGGGTCAGGTGCTGCGCGACCTTCTGGCCACGGACCAGGAGGAGCGCCGAGAGCAGGCGGAAAGTGGAGACGGCGGCGGGGAGGCCCCGGTGCCCAATGTCCGGTTGACCAAGGTCTTCCGCCAGGCGCAGCAGTCGGGCGTGGTGACCAACGCCCACCGGGTGAACCGGGGAAAGCCGCCGGAACTGCGCGGTATGACCGACTTCTTCCTGTTCTCCTGCGACGACACCGAACTCACCGCCGAGCTGACGGTCGATGTCGTCGCCAACCGGATTCCGCGGAAGTTCGGCTTCGACCCGCGCCGCGATGTCCAGGTACTGACGCCCATGCACCGGGGCCCGGCCGGGGCGGGCAATCTCAATACGGTGCTGCAGAGCGCGCTCACGCCACCGCGCGAAGGGGTGGCCGAACGGCGTTTCGGCGGTCGGATCTTCCGAGTCGGCGACAAGGTCACCCAGATTCGCAACAACTACGAGAAGGGCGCGAATGGCGTCTTCAACGGCACGCTCGGCGTCATCACCGCCATCGATACCGATGAGCAGGAGCTCACCGTCCGCACCGACGAGGACGAGGAGATCGGTTACGACTTCGCCGAGCTCGACGAGCTCGCGCACGCCTACGCCGTCACCGTGCACCGGTCGCAGGGCAGCGAGTACCCGGCGGTGGTGATCCCGGTGACGACGAGCGCGTGGATGATGCTGCAGCGCAACCTGCTGTACACCGCGATCACACGGGCGAAGAAGTTGGTGGTCCTGGTCGGTTCCCGCAAGGCCATCGCGCAGGCTGTCCGTAATGCGTCGGCGGGGCGGAGATATACGGCCCTGGCGTATCGATTGTCCGATCGGGGGCTTCAGTCATGAAAAGGGCGAAAAGGATAAAATGTACTTGGTTCATATTCAACCATGCGTCGGTTTGGGTCATATCTGACTTTTCGGACTGAGTGCTGTCTGATTGGCTGGATATCTCACATAAATTCGTAGGCCTGGACAAATGAATTCGGGGTCTGTGTCGTTTACCGTGGAGGCGACGGCCGCGCGGAGCCGCGCCCCCCTCTCCGGTAGCGCGTCGCCGTCGGGCGCAACGGTGCTCGCCCCTCTCCTGGGCGCCGATCGCGCCAGGGTCGGGACCGCCGTCCCCTGGCGAGGCGGCTCGATAACCGCCTCGAAGGAGATGTCGCGGATAATAGAGCGGCGGCGGTTCCCGGCCCGTTCCGGGACTGTTCCCCACTGCTCATCCCGTGTTTTTCGAGTTTCCGCCCCAAGGTCGCCCATGGGTGAATAGGCTCCGGTTATGCGGCTGGTACCGGCGGGCGGCCCGCTGTCGGCAGCCCCATGGGCCCCAATTCCCTTCAACATGTCGTTTACGGGTTTACTGCGGAGCTTCGATGCCGGGCGCCGCGGTAGGACGAGCCACCCCGGACGCTGACGCTCTTTCCACTCCCCCCGGAGAGCGTCGGCCCCCTCGGGCGCCGACCTACGGCGGTCGGCGCCCGAGGTCCTCGACAGGCGGTTCGGCTTCCGCTGGGCTGGTGAGGCGCGACGTGAAGCCCGTGGTGGTCGGTGGCGGTCAGTCGCCCGGTCTCGTCCGGTGGAGGACGACCTTGGCGCAAGTCGCGGCCAGCCCGGAGGCCTCGCTGCCGAATGAGAAGTCCAGGCGCAGCGAGTCGGGGTCGTGGTCGGCTCGGATATCGGTCACCTCGGCGGCGGACCAGGGGCTGGTTGTCTCGTCGAAGAAGCTGAAATCGGTGACGCCTTCGAGTACCAGGGTGTACCCGACGGCGGGTGTCAGATTGGTGGACTGTAGCGCCAGAGTGACGGTGTGACCCGGGGCATCGACCCAGATTCCTTCCAGTGAGGACCCCTTCAGACCGTGCAGAGCCGACATGTGCGCACCCTCCTGCGTCGCGGCGGCGTCCTCGGGTGACCTGCTTGCTGAGGTGCCCCATTGGGTGTGATCCCACACCGTTGCGGCCGGTTCCGGGCAGATTTTCCGGTAGAGCACCGTTGGGAGGCCTGCCGTCACAGCCTCAACCCGGGTGGGTGGAGGGTCCGGAACGCGGGGCCGGTGCCGTGTGGGTCCGCCTTATCCCAGGTAGGGGTGGGCGTGTTCTGCTCGGGGGTGACCGGTGTGGCCGAAAGTCGACCAATGTGATCAGTTAGTGATCCAAACGATCTGACTTGTTTATGGATGTCCCAAACGGGGGTATGAGCGACGCCAGTGGCGGGATGCGTCCCGTCCTCCCCCACGCAATTGACCACGCGGGCGACGTCGCCCGCGACGGACGCGGAAAGGCATGCTTGTGGGCACCCTCTCCTGGATCAACGGCTCATCCCCGGCCACCCCCGCCCAGGCCATCGACCAGCTGCGCGGCTACCTCGCCGCGGCGACGACGGAACGCCTCTACGCTGGGGACCGGGGGACGGTGGCATCGCTGTCGGTCCGCACCGGGCTCACCGTTTGGTGCATGGGCGGACTCTTCCGCTGGTGCGACGACCTGGGCACGCCGCAGACCCACAGCGCGGCCGACCCCGAGGGCGCGGCGCGTCGGATCTCCGCCATCAAAGGGGCGCGGCCGGTGCGCTCCGCCGCCTGAAGGGAAGCCCGGACGGACCGCGACCAGCTCCCCGCCGAACGCGGTGAAGCGGTTCGAGCCCGCGGGGTTCACGGTCTGCCGTCCACCGCTAACGTTGGGCCTCGTGACAGAGAAACAGATCATCGTCGGTGCGGCGATCATTCGCGATGGCTCCCTCTTGGCCGCCCAGCGTTCCCAACCCGAGGAGATGTTCGGGCGCTGGGAACTCCCGGGCGGCAAGGTCGACCCCGGAGAGGATGAACTGGACGCACTCGTCCGCGAGTGCCGCGAGGAGCTGGGCGTGGCGATCCGTCCCGTCGAGCGCATCAACTACGAGGTGACCTTCCCGCCACGCGGGGACGGCTCCGAGGCGGTCCTGCGCGTGTGGACCGCCGAACTCATCGGCGACGCGGAGCCCGTGGCCCTCGAACACCTCGCCCTGCGCTGGCTCAAGTCCGATGTCCTCGCCGACATCGACTGGCTCCCGGCCGACGTCCCCTTCCTCGACGCGATCCGCCCGCGCCTGCGTCCCTGAGGCCGTGCGGGCCCGGTCGGGCCCCGGTAATCCCCCCAGATGGCGGCAGCCACGCGCGAGTGACAAGCGTGGCGCGTCTGTCCTCCGCCCGGGGAGGCGGCGTGGAAGTTTTCCGAGCGCGGCGGTGTTACACCGCTCGGCAGAGCCCCGCATCGACCGCGCATCGTCGCGCACAGCCGCGCGAACCGCGGGCGGTGCCCTGCGGATACCCCTTCTGACCAGCTCGTTTCCCAAGCTGTCCGGTATCCCGGCATAAACTGATGGACGGCCGCGGGAGTCGCGGTTCTTCCCACCACATGAGATCGAGACTTTCGCATGTCCAGCGCCACGCACGCCGAAGGTTCCGCCCGCCGGACCGACCTTCGCAACGTCGCCATCGTCGCCCACGTCGACCATGGCAAGACCACTCTCGTCGACGCGATGCTCTGGCAGTCGGGAGCCTTTCGAGCCAACCAGGACGTCGATGACCGGGTCATGGACTCCAACGATCTGGAGCGCGAGAAGGGCATCACCATTCTCGCCAAGAACACCGCCGTCCACTACACGACGCCCGAGGGCGAGGACGTCGTCATCAACATCATCGACACCCCCGGCCACGCCGACTTCGGCGGTGAGGTCGAGCGCGGCCTGTCCATGGTCGACGGTGTCGTACTCCTGGTCGACGCGAGTGAGGGCCCGCTGCCGCAGACCCGCTTCGTCCTGCGCAAGGCACTCGCCGCCAAGCTCCCGGTGATCCTCGTCATCAACAAGGTGGACCGGCCCGACAGCCGTATCCCCGAGGTCGTCGACGACACCTACGAGCTGTTCATGGACCTCGACGCCGACGAGTCCCAGATCGACTTCCCCATCGTCTACGCCTGCGCCCTGGACGGGAAGGCGTCCCTGGAGCGGCCGGCGAACGGCGCCGCCCCGGAGAGCGACGACCTGACTCCGCTGTTCCGCACCATCCTCGACACCATCCCGGCCCCCGAGTACCAGCCGGGCGCCCCGCTGCAGGCGCACGTGACCAACCTCGACGCCTCGCCGTTCCTCGGCCGCCTCGCGCTGTGCCGCGTGCGCCAGGGCGAGATCAGCAAGGGCCAGCAGGTCGCCTGGATCCGCGGTGACGGTGAGACCCAGCAGGTCAAGATCACCGAACTGCTGATGACCGAGGCACTGGAGCGCAAGTCCGCCGAGAAGGCCGGGCCGGGCGACATCATCGCCATCGCGGGTATCCCGGACATCATGATCGGCGAGACCCTCGCCGACCCCGAGGACCCCCGCCCCCTTCCGCTGATCACGGTCGACGAACCCGCGATCTCGATGACGATCGGCATCAACACCTCGCCGCTCGTCGGCAAGGTCAAGGGTGGCAAGGTCACCGCGCGCCTGGTCAAGGACCGGCTGGACCGCGAGCTCATCGGTAACGTCAGCATGCGCGTCCTGCCCACCGAGCGCCCTGACGCCTGGGAGGTGCAGGGCCGCGGTGAGCTCGCGCTCGCGATCCTCGTCGAGCAGATGCGCCGGGAGGGCTACGAGATCACCGTCGGCAAGCCGCAGGTGGTCACGCGTCAGATCGACGGCAAGCTGCACGAGCCCGTCGAGCGGCTGACCGTGGACGCGCCCGAGGAGTTCCTCGGCACCATCACCCAGCTGCTCAGCGTGCGCAAGGGCCGCATGGAGCAGATGACCAACCACGGCACCGGTTGGGTCCGGATGGACTGGCTGGTCCCCTCGCGCGGGCTCATCGGATTCCGCACCGAGTTCCTCACCGAGACGCGCGGCACCGGTATCGCGCACCACGTTTTCGAGGGCTTCGAGCCGTGGTTCGGCGACCTGCGCACCCGCCAAAACGGTGTGCTGGTGGCCGACCGCCCCGGCCAGGCCGTGTCGTTCGCCATGTTCAACCTGCAGGAGCGCGGCACCCTGTTCGTGGAGCCCGGCACCGAGGTGTACGAGGGCATGATCGTCGGCGAGAACTCCCGCTCCGACGACATGGACGTCAACATCACCAAGGAGAAGAAGCTCACGAACATGCGCTCCTCCACCGGTGACGAGCTGGTGCGCCTGGTCCCGCCGCGCAAGCTCTCCCTGGAGCAGGCGCTGGAGTTCTGCCGCGAGGACGAGTGCGTCGAGGTCACACCCGACGCCGTGCGTATCCGCAAGGTCATCCTCGACCAGAAGGAGCGCGGCCGGATCACCGCGAACAAGAAGCGCGGCTAGTGGGTAACGGCCTCACAGGGAGCCCGCTGGGACCACCCAGCGGGTTTCCTGCCCGGTCACCTCGGAGATGAGATCGTAATCCTTGTCGTAGTGAACCACGACAGCGCCGTGTTCCTCTGCGGTGGCCGCGATGATCAGGTCGGGCAGCGCTCGCCGGTGGTGGCCTTTGCGGGCCAACGCGTGTTGGACATCCATCGCCCGTCGCATCGCTGCGTGGGTCGTGTCGAGCCAGGGCAGCTTTTCGTAGGCCGCTCGTAGCTACTCATAGTCGGCCAGGTTGCGAGCCGAATAGAGCAGTTCCAAGGCGGTCATGTCGCACATCGCGATGACACCACCGGACGAGACGAGGGCCCTCATCATGGCCTTCGCCTCCGACGATCGCTTGGAGACCTCGTAGGCGGACTTGTCCACCAGGTAGTGGATCAATGCCACGCACCCTCCATGGTCTCGTTGGAGAGGTCGAGATCCAGCTCGTCCATGAAGTCCAAGAAATCCCGGGATCGTCGGCGCGCGGCGATTTCGGCCAAAGCCCGGTTAACGGTTTCAACCTTGGTCGTGGTTCCGAGTTCATCCGCGGCGATGGCGAGCGTCTCGTCGTCGATGTCTAAGACTGTTCGCGACATCAGATTCGCTTCCCGGAAGATATCGATGACTCCAGACACATGATATCGGCAGAGTGGGCTGGGGCCCGTCGGACCAGCGAATCTCGACGTCGCGGCTGCGTCAGATCATGCCGCAGCTCACGCCGAACGTGGTGGCGGAGATCGGGGCGAGGAGCACCACGGCGGCCGTCGCCAGCGCGGTCGCCGTGACGGCGGCGATGAGCGTGCGCGGCCAGGCGGACCCGCCCGGAGCGGGGCGGACCAGGCGGCGGACGCGTTCGACCACGACACCTCCGCCGGCGGCGAGGGCGGCCGCGACCAGGGCCGGGGCCATGGCGGCGATCGCCCGCGCGACCACGCGGCGGTCGCGGCCGCGCGCGGCCGCGTCGTCGGCGGCCCACTCCGCCAGCTCGGCGGCGAGCGGCGCGGCCCGCCGCAGCAGCGGCACACCGGGAAAGGCGGCGTCGAGCGTGCGGAGCCAGCCGAGCAATAGGTGGTGCCGTCCGCGCAGGTGGGCGCGCTCGTGTGCGATGACGGCGGCGAGTTCGTCGGTGTCCAGGGTGTCCAACGTCCCCTGGCTGAGCACAACGCGCGCCCCGGGCCCGCCCACACAGTAGGCGGAGGGCTGCCCGGTAGGCAGCAGCCACACGCGGGTGCCCTGCAGCCTGCGGCGGCACCCGACGCTGCCCAGCATCGTGCGGTGCCGGGCGCTCCACCGCCATTCGCGGTATCCGCGAGCCAGGGCGCACCAGCCCAGGCGGCCCAGCGCGGCGGCGGGGACGGCGAGCGCGATGAGGGCGGGCGCGTTCGGCTCGGCGGGGCTGCCGAACACCGCGCAGACGGTCGCGACGCACAGCTCGATCAGGGCGGCCAGGCCGACGCCGCCGGTCACCTCGACGACCAGCAGCAGTCCGGTGGAGACCACGGCGGCGCCCCAGGAGGTGGCCAGCGCCGTCACCGCGTGGAGCCCGACGCCCGGTGCGCGCGTCGCGGCGCGGTGCAGCCGGGCCAGCAGGCGCGGGCCGGACAGGCCGAGCAGGAGTGTGTAGCAGGCCGTGAGCAGCAGGGCGACTCCCGCGGTCATGGCCGGTCTCCGCCGCTGTCGGTGCCGGGGTCCCCGCCGCTGTCCGGGCGGCTGTCCTCGCTGTCCTCGGCCAGTAGGTCCCGGAGCGTCCGCGCCTCCTCATCGCTCATCGCGTCCACGAAGCGCAGCAGCGTGGTGCGGGTGCCGCCGCTCTCGTGCAGCGCCTCGTGCATGACCCGCGCCGCGTAGTCGGTGCGGCCGACCGCCGCCCGGTAGAACCACACCCGGCCGATCCGCTCGCGCCGCAGCCACCCCTTGTCGTAGAGCTTCTGCAGCACCGTGGAGATCGTCGTGTAGGCCAGGCCGCGATGCTCCATCGCCTCGGTGACGGCGCGGACCGTGACCGGTTCCGCGGCGTCCCAGACGACGTCCATCACGGCCCGTTCCAGGGGGCCGAATCCACCCATGTCAGGCCTTTCGTGCGGGGGACGGGCAGGACGCGGCGTTGCGCAGCCGGGTGTGCAGGGCCCAGCCGAGCAGCACCAGTCCCGCGGCGGCGAGCAGTGGTTGCAGGGGCGCGAACCAGGTGAGGGCGCCGGAAGCGCCGACCGCGAGCAGCACCAACTTATTGCAGACCGGGCAACCGATGGCGAACCAGGACAGCAGCCCGCCGCTGAGGGAGGAGCGGGCGCCGCGGTCGGGTGTGGCGCCCGTGCCGTCGTCCCCACCCGGGGTAACGTAGGTGGCCAGCAGGAGCCCGCTGAGAAGGGCGGACGCGATCCAGACCGGGTAATTCCACCACTCGGGCGCGATCATGCGGCTGAACAGCGGGTTGGGGATGAGCGCGGTCACCACCCCCAGGAGTACCGCGGTCGCCGCGGCCCCGATGGCCGCCGCCCACCACCTGCGCGCGCCCCACTCCCGCATGTGATCCCTCTTTCTCTCGTCGGTGGTGTGCCGTCCCCGGCCCGTGAGCCGGGGTGGTTCTTCTATGCTTCATAGAAATACTACTATGCGCGATAGAAAACGTCTCGTGTGATGGAGGAGCGACGTATGCCCAGATCAGCAAGGACAACCGGGCGGTGGGCCCCCTGGGCGCCGTTCCTCATCGGGACGGCCATCCTGCTGGCGATCGCGGGATACGCGATCGTCGCCTCCGGCGGCGACGCCGCCGACCGGGAAGCGGCGCCCCAGTCCGCCCCCGTCTCCTCCGATATCCGCGCGATGGGCGAGGAACTGGCCCGCCGCGACGCCGACGACCCCATGGCACTGGGCGACACCGACGCCCCGGTCGTCCTCATCGCCTACTCGGACTACAACTGCCCGTTCTGCGGGCGCTGGGTCCGCGAGATCCAGCCCGAGCTGATGCGCTACGTCGACGATGGCCAGCTGCGCATCGAATGGCGCGAGTTCCCCTACCTCAGCGACGACTCCACGACCGCCGCGCGGGCCGCGCACGCCGCCGGGGTCCAGGGCAAGTTCTGGGAGTTCCACGACACCTACTACGGCGAGGACGAGAAGTTCGAGGGCGACGCCCTGAAGAACGAGCTCGACGCGATCGCCGACGACATCGGCCTGGACAAGAAGCGCTTCGACGAGGACCGCGAGAGCGGCGACGCCGCCCAGGCCGTGCAGCGCGACTTCGACGAGGGCATGGGGATCGGCGTCACCGGCACCCCCGCGTTCCTGGTCAACGGGCAGCCCGTCATGGGCGCGCAGCCGCTTCCGGTGTTCACCCAGGCCATCGACACCGCCCTGGACGACGCGAAGGGGGAGAAGTGACCGACATCGGCTTCGCCGCGGCGCTCGCGGGCGGTGTGCTCGCCCTGCTGAGCCCCTGCAGCGCGCTGCTCCTCCCCTCGTTCTTCGGCTACGCCTTCCGCGACCCCCGGCGGCTCTTCGCCCGCACCGCCCTGTTCTACCTCGGCCTGTGCGTGACGCTGGTGCCCCTCGGCGCGGGATCGGCCGCGGTCAGCCAGCTCTTCTACGGCGAGCGCGATCTCCTCATCACGATCGCCGGGTGGCTGATCATCGCCTTCGGCGCCGCCCAGATCGCCGGACTCGGGATCGCCTTCGGGTTCATGCAGCGCCTGGAGGGGCGCTTCTCCGGGCGGACGGACGCCGTGTCGGTGTTCGCGCTCGGCGCGGTCTACGGCCTCGCGGGTTTCTGCTCCGGCCCGATCCTCGGCGCTGTCCTCACCGTGGCCGCCACCGGCGGTGCGGTGCGCGGCGCCCTGCTCCTGGCGGTGTACGCGCTGGGCATGGCGCTGCCCCTGTTCGTCCTGGCCCTGCTGTGGGACCGCTTCGACCTGGGCCGAAGGGGTTGGCTGCGCGGCCGCCTCGTGAAGATCGGACCGGTGCGGCTGCACACCACGAGTACCGCCTCGGGCCTGCTGTTCATCCTCATCGGCGTGCTGTTCCTCCGCTACGACGGCACGGCGTCGCTGTTCGGCGGCGCGCTGTTCGAGGACCAGGCCTACCGCGCCCAGCAGTGGCTCGCCCGGCTCAGCGGTTCAGGGGCCGACCTGGTGTTCTTCGGCGCGGTGGGGCTCGCGCTGGTCGGCGCGGGCGCCTGGCGGTGGTACCGCGAGCGGCGGGCACCTCGGAGCACGCCCGAGGGCGGCGCTCCGGCGGCGTCGGAGCGGGAGACGGCCCGATGACGCCGGACCGTCGGCGGAGGCGGGCCACCGCCCTCGGTGCCGCCGTGTGCGCGGCCCTCGTCGCCCTCACGGCCTGCACGGCGGGAGGCGGGGCGTCGGGTGAGGAGGAGACCGCCCGGCCGGCTGAGGAGGTCACGCCCCTCGGCGATCCCGCGGAGAAGCTGAGCGGCGTCGACCGCTGGGACGTCCCCCCGCCGCTCGACCCCGACGCGCTCGCCCGGCTGCCCGTGGACGGTCCGCCCGCGGCGGTCGGCGAGGGGTTCATCGGAACCGTCCTGCCCACCGATGAGGACCCCGAGCTGACCTTCGTCCTCACCGACGCTGACGGCACCTCCCGGTGGAGCCGCTCCGTCAACCCCTCCTGCACCAGCTTCACGGTCTCGCGCACGGACGGCCGCGACATCGTCGTGCTGCTAGACAACGACTTCGATCCGCTGCGCGGCGAAGCCGACCCCCCGACCGAGGCCAGCGGCTACGACGCGGTGACCGGCGAGCGGCTGTGGGGCCCCGTGGACGTGCCGGGCGCGGTCATCGGGCCGGGGCTGGTGTTCGGCGATATGCCCGGAACCGTGGTCAGCGATGACGCAGGAGCCACGGTAGCGCTCTCGCCCGCTGACGGCTCGGTCCAGGCCGATGAGACCGACGGCGTGGTGATCGACCACGAGCACAACGGGGTGCTCCTGGTCGAGGAGGACGGCGAACTCCGGGCGCGCGACACCGTGTCCGGCCGAGAGCTGTGGAGCGGAAGCGACCTGCGGCCCCCGAAGGGCGCCGGGGGACGAAGGGTCGGCTACGCGCGGGCCGTTGAGGGCGACGGCGCACGGGTCCTCCTCTCCTGGACACCGGCGGATGGCGGAGGCCGCCCCATCACCACCGTGAACGACCTGCGCACCGGAACGACCGTGGCGGTTCTCCCGGATGAGGTCGTGGAACCGCGCGCCCTCTCCGACCCTGTGACGGGCGTCCTGGTCGCCACATCGGTGGCGGACGCGGACGGCTTCGTCGCCGCGTACGACGGTGAGACGGGACGCGAACTGTGGCGGGACGCCACGGCCGACTACGCGCCCCGGACCCTGCTCGGCGGGAAGCTGTTCGGCGCACAGCCGGACCGCGCGGAGAAGGTGGTGCTCGCGGCGGCCGACGGCACGACGGAGGAACGCGGCACCTGGCCCTTTCCGATCGCGGCCACACCGTCGGGCGCGACCGCCTTCGCCCTTCCGGACGCCGACTGCGACAAGAAGGACGGCTCCTGCGTCGCGGTCGGCGCGCCGAGCTGAGCGGCATCGCGGCGTGGACGCTGCCCGGTCCGCGGGCGTGATCCCGGCCGACGCCGCCGGGGACGACGCTCGCGGACCACCCCGTGGCCGCCGGGGCGCATCCGTCACCGCTCCGGTGACCGCCGGGGCGCGAGCCGGAACACCCGGGGCTCGCGTCCAGCGCGCGTGGCATAGGAGTCATACGGCCACATCGCGTTGAGCTTCCCCCAGACCGCGGCCTTCTCCTCGGGGGAGAGCAGGACACCGGTCACGGGGATCTCGCGGCCCTTGTAATTGATCACGGCCTCGGGCGTGCTGAGGAGGTTCCCAGTCCAGGCGGGGTGCTTCTCGCGCCCGAAATTGCTGCCGACGACGAGGAAGGAGCCGGTCTCCCGCTCGGGCAGGCAGGCCACGGGTGTCTGGCGGGGCTGGCCGCTCTTCTGCCCGATGGTGGTCAGCATCAGGCTGGGGACCGCCCAGCGGGCGGTCTGCACCCTGCCTCCGGTACGGCGGGCGAGGAAGCGGTCGAGCCGCGGCAGGACCCGGGGCGCGATCCGGGCGAACAGGGCGCTCGCCGCCATCCGCTGGATCAGCGGGAGGAGCGCGCGGCCCAATGACGGCGAGCCGGAGCGGGGGGCGAGCGGCGCCATGGTCGTGTCCTTTCCGTGGGGAGTCGGCGGACTACCCGCAACCTACGGCGGTCCGCAGCCCCGGCCAAGGGTGGAATCGAGGCCGTGGACATCTGGGAATACGGGTGCGTTGAGAGAGCGCGGTGAAGTAGGGTGAGCGTGTTTTCGTACATATGATCGATTGGAGCGGCCGTGGTCTCCGAAAACACGGTGTACAGCGCGCTCGACTGGGCGGCCGGGAAGGTCAGGGGCATCGGCGACGTCCCGCTGTCGGCCCCCACCCCCTGCGCCGAGTGGGATCTGGGCCAGGTGCTCAACCACATGATCAACACCCTGGACCTGGTGGCCCGGGGCCTGGCGGGCGAGCAGGTCGACCCGGCGTCCCTCGATCCGCAGGCCACGGCCGCCACGCCGATCAGCGGTACCCCGGAGGCCGCCTTCGCCGCGGCGGCGGCCCGCGCCCGCGTGGTCTTCGCCGACCCCGGAATCTGGGACCGGCGATTCACCGGGGCCTTCTCCGCGGACAGCGCGCGCGACATCGCCGGGGTGGCGGTCGGCGACGTCACGGGGCACGGCTGGGACATCGCGCGCGACCGGGCAGGACGCGACCATCCCCGAGCCGCTCGTGGACGAGGCTTACGCGTGTGCCCGCGGATTTCTCCGGCCCGAAGCGCGGGGTGTGCTGTTCGGGCCGGAAGTCCAGCTTGGGCCAGATGCGACGAAAACCCAGCAACTCATGGCATTCCTCGGGCGGCAGCCCTAGCCTGAGGGGGCAGGAGCCCACGGAATCCCGCCCCCGGGGCCGCCCCCTACGCGTGTCCGAAGAAGGACGACTTCATGGCAGAGCCGCACGCCGTCATCGTCGGTGGTGGTATCGGCGGGTTGACCGCCGCCCTCGCTCTCGACCGCCGTGGATGGGCCGTGACCGTCTGCGAACGGGCACCGGTCCTCGACCCCGCCGATGTCGGTCTGGCTCTGGCACCCAACGGCCTGCGCGCTCTCGACGCGCTCAACGCGGGTGACGATGTCCGGAAGCGCTCCGCCGCCCACGACGTCGCCTCGATCCGGCGCAAGGACGGTCGGTGGATCCTGCGCACGGGGGTGGAGGAGACGCGTCGGCGCTTCGGCGACGCGGTGTGCGTGCTCCGCAACGTCGACCTCGTCGACGTCCTGCTGGAGCGGCTGCCCCGTTCGGCGCTGCACACCGCCACCAGGGTCACCAACGTCGAGCCCGGCGACACGCGGCGCCCCGCGCGGGTCGTGACGGACGTCGGGGAGCTGAGCGCCGACCTCGTGGTGGTGGCCGACGGCGCCCGCTCGACCGTGCGCCCCGAACTGTTCTTGGAACACCCCGGCGCCGTGTACGCGGGGTTCGCCTGTTGGCGCGCCATCGTGCCCCAGCCACCGGACTACCCGCTGGAGTACGGCGAGAGCTGGGGGCAGGGCGGGGTCGCCGGTGTCCTCCCGCTGAATGGGGACGAGGTGTACTGCTACGTGACCGGCAACGTCCCCGCCGGTGGGAGCGCCCAGGATGAGAAGTCCGAGCTCGTCCGACGCATGGACGACTGGCACGCGCCCCTGGCCGAGCTCTTCGAGGCCGCTCGGCCCGAGGCGATCGTGCGCATGGACGTCTGGCATGTCGACACCCCCCTCCCGGCCTTCCACCGGGGGCGGGTGGCGCTGCTCGGCGACGCCGCGCACGCGATGACGCCCAACCTGGTGCAGGGCGCCGGCCAGGCGATCGAGGACGCGGTCGTGCTGGCGCACCACATCGACGGATCCGTGGCCTACCTACCGACGGCGCTGCGGTCCTACACCGACGCCCGGCTGCCCCGCACCAGCGCGCTGGTGCAGAGATCCGCGCAGCTGGCCGAGGCCGTGCAGAACGAGTCCCCGCTGGTCACCATCCTCCGCGACACCGCCGCGGGCGTCGTCGGCCGGCTCGCCCCCACGCTGCTGGCCCGCTACACCCGCCCCATCGACGACTGGAAGCCGCCAGCGGAGATGTGAGGCCACCGCTGGACCGCCGGTCTCCCTGTGCGTCGGCCTCTCAGCCGCCGCCGTCTTTGGCGGAGGCGTCGGAGGGCGCGAGGAGCGCCCGGAGGAACTCCGCGGCGTCGGCGCGGAGTTCGCCGCGGGACGGCGGACGCGCGGCCCCGGAGCCCGCCAGGGAGTCGAAGACCATCCCCTCCGACCAGGCGATGAGTGCGCGGGCGTGGCGTTGCGGGGCGGAAGAGCCGAGGTCGCGCAGCACCATCCTGGCCACGGTCTCGAACCTGCGGCCGAGGCTGTCGTAGACCGCGCGCAGCTCCGGGCGGCGGTTGGCCTCCAGGGCGAGCTCGAAGCGGGCCAGGCTGCGCTCGGTGTCCTCGTAGATCGTGGTGTGCAGGTAGTCGGCGATCAACCGGGCCATCGCGTCGAGTCCGCCGCCCGTGAGGGATGCGGGGACGCCGAGCGCCACCGTGTCGGTGCGAGCGGCCCCCTCGTCGGCGAGGTGAAGGAGGGCGATCTCGATCAGCCGCGCGCGGGTGCGCGCGTGGTAGGAGGTCGAGCCGGGCGGTAGGCCCGCCGCCTCGTCCACCGCCCGGTGGGTGAGCCCCCGCAGGCCCCGGGAGGCGATGAGGTGGACGGCGGTGCGCGCGATGAGGTCGACGCGCTGACTGCTGGTTTCCGGCACCCCCAAATCCTAGATCGTCTCTACAGGTGTAGGTTTACTACAGATGTAGAGTTCTACGGGCGATGGGGTGGCTGAGGGTGGAGAGCGGCATGGTGGGGCGGGGACGGGCCGTGGTCATCGGAGCCGGGATCGGCGGGCTGACCGCCGCACGCGCCCTTGTCGACGTGGGCTGGAGCGTGACCGTCCTGGAACGCGCGCCCGAGGTGGGACCGGTGGGATCCGGGATCGGCATCGGACCGAACGCGCTGCGCGCACTCGACGTGCTCGGCGACGGAGACGCGATCCGGGCGCGGTCGGCGGCGCAGACCGGCGGTCTCCGTCGGTGGGACGGCCGCTGGCTGGTACGCACTGACATGGACGCCGTGAGGGAGCGGTTCGGCGACATCGCCGTTATCCTGCGCCGCGCCGAAGTGATCGACGTGCTCCGGCGGAGCCTCCCGGACGGTGCGCTGCGCACCTCGACCGCGGTCGCGGAGGTCGACCCCGGCGACGTGCGGCGCCCGGCGCGGGTGCGTACCGAGACGGGGGAGGGGATCGACGCGGACCTCGTCGTCGCGGCCGACGGCGTCAACTCGCGGGTGCGGCGCGCCCTGTTCCCGCGGCACCCGGGGCCGGTCTTCGCCTACCCCTGCTGGTGGGTCATCGCCCCGGCGCCCGAGGGCGCCGTTCTGGGGACCGAGAGTTGGGGCGTGGGCCGGGTGGCGGGCCTGTACCCGCTGGCCGACGGCGATGTCTACGCCTACTTCACCGACAGCGGCGAGCCCGGTCAGCACGAGGACGACGAGCGGGCCGGGCTGCTGCGCCGGTTCGGGGCGTGGCACGATCCGATCCCCCAGGTGATCGCCACGGCGGAGCACGTGATCCGCAACGACGTGTGGTCGCTGCGCACACCGCTGCCGGCCTTCCACCGGGGGCGGGTGGCGCTGCTCGGCGACGCCGCGCACGCGATGGCGCCCAACCTGGGGCAGGGGGCCTGCCAGGCGATCGAGGACGGCGTGACGTTAGCGCACCTGGTGGCCGCCTCGGCCGATATCCACGCCGGGCTCGCCGAGTACACGCGCCTGCGGCTGCCCCGCACCAACCGGATCGTGCGGCGCTCCGGCCGCATCGGCGGTTTCCTGTCCTCGACGTCGCCTGTGTTGGCGGCCGGTCGCGACGCCCTGGTCACCGCGCTCGGGCGCCTCGCACCCGGCGGGTTCCTCCGTTCGTTCGACGAGGTCTTCGACTGGACGCCGCCGCGGCCGACCGAGCCGACCCGCTGAAAGGGGGAAAACGCTGGGGGACCGGACCGCCCTGGCCCCTCCACAGGGCGGCCCGGTGGCCGTGCGCGGGCTGCGCGACTCAGCCCGTGAAGATGAAATGGTCTAAGCCGCGAGGGACGTCGCCGGGGTCGACGCGGAAATCGGCCCAGACAGCGAGTCCGAGGTTGAGCTGGGAGTAGGGGAGCACCTGGTCATAGCCCCAGTCGATCGCGAAGGCGTTGACGAGGAGGAGGCCGCGCTGCCCTTCGGAGGTCAACCACGCGGAGCCATCGCGGTCGGGCGGGAGGGCGGGCCGGGCGGTGGTCCAGCCGCCGTCGGCCACTTCCAGCCGCAGGGTGTCGGGTCGGTGGAGCCAGAGGCGGCGTGCCACCTCTCCGCCCGGTGCGCCGGAAACGGTGTGGAGTACCGCGTTGGTGTAGAGCTCGGAGCAGCACAGCTGCACGGTCCAGATCAGGTCGTCGGGGAATCCTCGCAGGTCGTGGCGGATATCAGCGCGCACCTGGATGGTGCGGGCGGGGTCTCCTGGATAAATACGCGGTTCCCATCGGACCGAATGGAACGACGGGGCGGACGACACGACCGACATGAGGACCCCCGAAAGAAGCTGATATGCAACTTCTTCACTCATATACAGGAGTGATGATATAAGAGTGCTCGACTTCGCGGTGGAGAGTCAAGCGGTTTGGGAGAACCGGGCGTGTCGATCGCTCAGTCGTCGGCAGAAATGCGATATTCGAGGACAAATTGGCTGGCGGACATGATCGTGTCACATACCTCCACGGTGCGACCGCTCTTGTCTACTGCCTCCCGAACGAGCTGGATGACCGGCGAGCCCGTCCCCATGGACAGGGCCGACGTCTCCTCCTTGGTCGCGACGCGGACGGAGATCTCCTCGATGTACTCGGCGAGCTGATGGCCGCGTTCTTCGAGCCGGGCGTAGATGCCGCCGGGGCCGGGGTTCTCGGCGAACAGCTCCGGCGTCTCCTTGGCGATGTCCCACGGAATGTAGGAGGTCGCCTCCTCGGTGGGCGTGCCGTCGCTCAGGTAGAGGCGGCGTCGGGCCAGAACCTTGGTGCCGCGGGGCAGGCACAGCCGGCGGGCGATGTCCTCCGGCGCGTCAAGCGACCCCACGAAGCGCACCCTGACCTCGGCCTCGACGCCCGCCTGGTCGGATTCGGCCAGGTAGGCGGCCTTTCCCGCGGCGCGATGCGATCTGCGGAACCGGTCGGAGGACTTGCGCCGGACCGGCGGACGGCTGCGCACGAACGTGCCCTTGCCGTGGTGCGTCTCGACCAGGCCGACCGCGCGGAGCTCGGTCACGGCCTTGCGGACCGTTCCCTGGGCGACGCCGTAGCGCTCGATCAGTTCGGACTCGCTGGGAACCCGCGCCCCGGCGGGCAGCTCGCCCGTGTGGATCTGCAGCTTGAGATCCTGAGCGATGCGCAGGTAGCGCGGTCGGCCACCGTCGGTCGTGGTCGGATTCTCCAACTCGACACCTGCTTCCTTGCCGGGGCCTCTCCTGTAGAAGAGCAATCAGACATTACAAGGTGGTTCCACGCCCATGCACTCAGTTTCGGTCGCGGGAGCGGTCGTCGATAGGGAGGGCCGAATTCTGGCCATTCAGCGGGCTGACAACGGCCACTGGGAACCGCCCGGCGGCGTGCTCGAACCCGATGAGGACATCGAGGCCGGGGTACGTCGGGAAATCTACGAGGAAACCGGACTGAGTGTCCATGTCGATACATTGACCGGTGTCTACAAGAACATCAAGCAGGGCATCGTCGCCTTGGTCTTCCGCTGCGTACCGAAAACCAGCCACGTGCGCCTCTCCGAGGAGACGACCGCCGTCGAATGGCTGACGCCCGACGAGGTCGCGCTGCGTATGGCGCCCGCCTACGCCTGCCGCCTCCTCGACGCCCTGGACGCCGGGCCGCCGCGGATCCGCGCGCATGACGGCCACGATCTCCTCACCGCCGTCCCCCTCGACCCATGACAGATCCGGCCACCAGGCTCCCGGTGGCCGGATCCCGCACCGCGCCCGGCTACTGCTCCGGCGCCGACGACGGTTTCCGGGTGTTGGGGGCCATCGGGGTGTCGGCCCCCTTCCGCCTGCCGATCGTGGAGCCGAGCCAGACCAGCGGGTCGTAGCGGCGCCCCGCGACCCGCTCCTTCATCGGGATCAGCGCGTTGTCGGTGATCTTGATGTTCTCGGGGCACACCTCCGTGCAGCACTTGGTGATGTTGCAGTAGCCCAGACCGAACTCGTCCTGGGCGATCATCCGGCGGTCGGCGGTGTCCTCCGGGTGCATCTCCAGCTCAGAGACCCGCATCAGGAAGCGCGGGCCGGAGAAGCTCTCCTTGTTCTCCTCGTGGTCGCGGATCACATGGCAGACGTTCTGGCACAGGAAGCACTCGATGCACTTGCGGAACTCCTGCGAGCGCTGGACATCCTCCTGCCGCATCCGGAAGTCGCCCGGCGCGGTCCCCGGGTCCGGGGTGAAGGAGGGGATCTCACGGGCTTTGGCGTAGTTGTACGAGACATCGCACACCAGGTCGCGGATGACGGGAAAGGTCTGCATGGGCGTGACCGTGACGGTCTCCTCGGGTGCGAACGTGCTCATCCGCGTCATACACGACAGACGCGGCCGCCCGTTGATCTCCATCGAGCACGAGCCGCACTTCCCCGCCTTGCAGTTCCACCGGACCGCGAGGTCCGGTGTCTGGGTCGCCTGCAGCCGGTGCAGCACGTCGAGGACGACTTCGCCCTCATTGACCTCGACCTCGTAGGTGGTGAGCTCTCCGTCGCCACCGCCGCGCCAGACGCGGAACGTCCGCGTGGTGCCGGTGCCGGTCGTCTCGGTGGTCATCCCTGGTCGTCCTCCTTCGCGGTGCCCTGCTCGGTTCCCGGGGCCGCCGTCGGCTCCGGCACTGCCGGCGCCGGGACCGCTGGCAGCTCGTTGTCGGTGAAGTACTTGGCCAGCTCCTCGCGGTCGAAGAGCTCCAGCAGGTCCGGCCGGAGCGGGTCGACCCGCTGGCGGCGCAGGCGCACCCGACCGTCCGCGGTCAGCGACTCGATCAGGTTGACCCGGCGCCACTCCGGCGACATTTCCGGGAAGTCGTCGCGGGTGTGCCCGCCGCGCGACTCCTCGCGCTCCAGTGCCGCCCGCGCGATGGCCTCGGCGACCAGCACCATGCTCCGCAGGTCCAGGGCGAGGTGCCAGGCGGGGTTGTAGACAGGTCCGCCCTCGGCGCGGACGCAGGCGACGCGGTCACCGAGCTTGTGCAGCGCCTCCAGCGCCTGTTCGATTTCCGGCCCCCGGCGGATGATGCCGACCAGGGTGTTCATGGTCTGCTGGAGCTCGGAGTGCACGGCGTAGGGGTTCTCGCCGTGCTCGCGCTCCAGCGGCGCCCGCACCTGCTCCACGGCACGCTCCACCTGAGCGGGGTCGGCGGGCGGACGCTCGCCCGCCAGCTCGGTGACGTACTCGGCGGCGCCCAGACCGGCCCGGCGGCCGAACACCAGCAGGTCGGACAGGGAGTTGCCGCCCAGCCGGTTAGAACCGTGCATACCGCCGGCGACTTCTCCGGCCGCGAACAGCCCCGGCACGAGTGCCGCCCCGGTCGCGGCGTCCACTTCCACGCCGCCCATCACGTAGTGGCAGGTCGGGCCGACCTCCATGGGTTCGGCGGTGATGTCGACGTCGGCCAGCTCCTTGAACTGGTGGTGCATCGACGGCAGCTTGCGCATGATCTGGTCGGCCGGCAGGCGGTTGGCGATGTCCAGGAAGACGCCGCCGTGCGGGGAGCCCCGCCCCTCTTTGACCTCGGTGTTGATGGCGCGCGCCACCTCGTCGCGGGGCAGCAGCTCCGGGGGCCGCCGGTGGTTCTCCGGATCGGAGTACCAGCCGTCGGCCTCCGCCTCGGTCTCGGCGTACTGGGAGCGGAACACGTCGGGCACGTAGCGGAACATGAACCGCTCGTTCTCGGCGTTGCGCAGCACCCCGCCGTCGCCGCGTACGGACTCGGTGACCAGGATGCCCTTGACCGAGGGCGGCCAGACCATGCCGGTGGGGTGGAACTGCACGAACTCCATGTTGACCAGGGACGCCCCGCAGCGCAGGGCCAGGGCGTGGCCGTCGCCGGTGTACTCCCAGGAGTTGGAGGTGACCTTGAAGGACTTGCCGATGCCGCCGGTGGCCAGCACCACGGCGGGTGTTTCGAACAGCACGAGCTCCCCGGTCTCCCGGATGTAGCCCAGTGCCCCGGACAGCCGCTCGCCGTCCTTGAGCAGATCGGTGATGGTGGTCTCGGCGAAGACCTTCAGCATCGCCTCGGGGTGGCCCAGTTCGGCGGCGTCGGCCTGCTGCAACTGGACCACCCGCTGCTGCAGGGTGCGGATCATCTCCAGGCCGGTGCGGTCGCCGACGTGGGCGAGCCGGGCGTACTCGTGGCCGCCGAAGTTGCGCTGGCTGATCCGGCCGTCGCCGGTGCGGTCGAACAGCGCCCCCCAGTACTCCAGTTCCAGAATGCGCTCGGGGGCCTCGCGGGCGTGTAGCTCGGCCATGCGGGGGTTGTTCAGGAACTTGCCGCCCCGCATGGTGTCGCGGAAGTGGACCTGCCAGTTGTCGCCGGGGTTGACGTTGCCGAGCGCGGCCGCCGCGCCGCCCTCGGCCATGACGGTGTGCGCCTTGCCGAACAGGGACTTGGAGATGATGGCGGTTTTCTTGCCCTGTTCGCGTGCTTCGATGGCGGCGCGGAGGCCGGCGCCTCCGGCTCCGATCACCACCACGTCGTAGGTGTGCCGTTTGATCTCGGACATCTGCCTGACTTTCGGTTGCGTCGATACATTCGGCGCCGGAGACCGGTCGCGTCGGCGCCGCGGAGGGCGCGGTGCCGCGGAGGATGGGGTCCAGGCCGCCGCCGTATCCGCGGTCGGGAAAAAAGGCCGTCGGGCCCTAGTTGAAGATCCGCAGGTCGGTGATGACTCCTCCGGAGACCAGCGCGACGTAGAGGTCCGTTATCACCAGCGTTCCCAGCGTGATCCAGGCGTACAGCATGTGCCGGGTGTTCAGCCGGGAGATCTGCGTCCACATCCAGTAGCGGAGCGGTCGGTCGCCGAAACTCTTCAGCCGCCCGCCGAAGACGTGCCGACAGGAGTGGCAGCTCAGGGTGTAGGCCCAGAGCAGGATCACATTGCCGAACAGGATGATGTTTCCGATCCCGATACCGAATCCGCCGTTCTCGCCGTGCAGGAGGGCGTTCGTGGCGTCATAGGTGTTGATGACCGAGATGGCGAACGCGGCGTAGAAGAAATAGCGGTGCAGGTTCTGGCCGAGCAGCGGAAATCGCGTCTCGCCGGTGTAGCGGCCGTGCGGCTCGCGCACGGCGCACGCGGTGGGCGACT
This sequence comes from Nocardiopsis rhodophaea, assembly GCF_039530945.1. NCBI lineage: Bacteria > Bacillati > Actinomycetota > Actinomycetes > Streptosporangiales > Nocardiopsidaceae > Nocardiopsis > Nocardiopsis rhodophaea. Next base: position 24,783 of record NZ_BAAAPC010000019.1, on the reverse strand, counting down.
GCCAGAACGCGCGGTAATAGGCCTTCCGGTAGTAGTAGCAGGTGAACCGGAACGCCAGGAGAAGCGGCAGGCTGATCACGGCATAGGGAAGGAACCATGGGAAAGCCCACGGAAAGGTCCCGAAGAGCGCCGATCCCGGCTCGCAGGACGCCGATAGGCAGGGGGAGTAGAAGGGGGTGAGGTAGTGGTACTCCGGCACCCAGTAGTGGTCCTGTTGGAGGGCCCGGAGCAGGCCGTACACGAGGAAGGCGGTCAGCCCCGCGACGGTCAGCGCCGGGCCGAGCCACCATCGGTCCGTGCGCAGTGTCCGATGCGGAAGGCGGGCACGCGTAGCGCCGGAGCTTTCCGGCGGGGGAAGTGTCGCTGTCATTCCCTGCGTTCTCCATCTCGGGCGGAGAGCCGACCGGAGGAAATCACGGGTTAGGAGCAGGCCGGTCGCCCTCAGCCGCTGATAAGGCAGTGCGGATGCGTATGGGAAGCAACGTTAAGCCCGCGCCATCACGGAATCAGCAAGAAATTCACCCGAAGCGAATGTGAAAAATGCCACTCCCGTTCACCGGGTTGGCGTGTTTTGTAATGATTATCGGGTTTTGTCGTGAAGAGCGAATTTTGTCGCCTTTGGTGTTATTGAGGCGCAGGGGGCTGATGTGAATAGCGGCGTCATCGCACTGCTCTTTGTCGAATTTATCCGCCTGTGGTGAATTCGGCGTGCTCTTGCCGCTGTTTCGCGGTGTGATCCCCGCCCTATTCGGTTTCGGTGCCGTACCGTCGGCCCGCCGGGCCGCTGGCGTGGACCTACTCGGGACCGCCCTCGGCGATGACCTCCAGGTCGTCGCCGAGTTCTTCGGGGGTGAGCTGGCGCAGGTGGTGCATGAGATGGCGGTGGAACGCCTTGGCCGCGCGCTGCGGTTCGACGTCCTTGCGGTGGGCCAGCGCGATGGTCCGCAGCAGGCGGGGTCGGGCCAGGGGGGTCCCGCGCAGGCCGGGGCGGTTCTTCAGGGCCATGCTCGGCACGACCGCGATGCCCAGCCCGGCCTCGACGAAGCGGAGCACGGCGTCCATCTCGCCGCCCTCCACCGCGAGCTGCGGCTCGAAGCCCGCGGCGCGGCAGGCGTGCAGGGTGGCCTCGCGCACGTCATAGCCGCGGCGGAACATCACCAGGGGCCGGTCGCGGAGCTCGGTGATGCGCATGGACGCGCGTCCGTTGGGCGAGGGGCGGCTGGTGGGGCTGACCACGACGAGGTTCTCGCGGAGGATCGGCGTGGTCACGAACGCCGGGTCGCTGCTGTGCAGGGGCAGGATAATCAGCGCGAGGTCGAGCTCGCCCTTGCCGAGCGCGCGGATCAGGTCGCGCGACCCGCCCTCCTCCACCTGGAGCTCCACCCCGGGAAACCGGGTGTGGAACCCCGCGAGCACGTCGGCGAGCAGGCCGGCGCACAACGAGGGTGTGGCGCCGAGGCGGACCCGGCCCCGCCGCATCCCGGCCAGTTCGCCCACCTCGCGCCGGGCCGTCTCTACGTCGGCGACGATGCGCTGGGCTAGCGGTAGCAGCGCCTCACCGGCCAGCGTGAGTGTGATATTTCCCCGGGCACGACTGAATAACGACGCCCCGAGCTCCTCTTCGAGGTTGCGGACCTGCTTGCTCAGGCTGGGCTGTGCGACGCGGCAAAGCTCGGCTGCGCGGGTGAAATGGCGTGTTTCCGCGACGGCGAGAAAGTACGTCAGCTGCTGGAACTGCATGCTTCATAGCCTACGACTATCGACACAAGCAATCCGATGACTTAGACGTATCTGTTAGGGACAAATAAAGTGACGCACTGTGGCGAACAGTACCCTGACCAAACAGCGATCAGAGGCGTTCAGATCCACGGTGGCTCTCAAATCCGCGATGGCGGTCACCGGCGTGATCCTCGTGCTCTTCCTGATCGCGCACATGTACGGCAACCTGAACGTGTTCGCGGGCCAGGAGGCCTTCGACTCCTATTCCCATCACCTGCGCGTGCTGGGCCAGCCGATGCTGCCCTATGAGGGCTTCCTGTGGATCATGCGCGTGGTCCTGCTGGCCAGCATCCTCATCCACGCCTACGCGGCGGTCGTGCTGTGGTCCCGCGCGAAGCGGGCCCGGCCGACCCGCTACCAGAACAAGAAGGCGCTGCAGCGCACCTATGCGTCCTACACCATGCGCTGGGGCGGCGTGCTGATCGCGCTCTTCGCGATCTTCCACATCCTGCACATGACGACCAACGACATCGCGCCGGGCGGGGCATCCGACAGCCCCTACCAGCGCCTGGTCAACGGCTTCCAGCCGGAGTTCTGGTACGTCACCCTGTTCTACTGCCTCTCCGTGATCGCGGTCGGGTTCCACCTGCGGCACGGGATCTGGAGCGCGCTCACCACGCTGGGAGCGAACCGGGCGACCCGGCAGCGTGCGCTGAACATCATCGCGACGGTGATCGCGCTGGTCGTCACGATCGGCTTCCTGATCACCCCGCTCTCCGTGACTTTCGGGCTGGTGGGATAAATGTCTGAGCTCTACATCGAAGGCGACCCGATCCAGGACGAGAAGGCGCCCGCCGGTCCCATCGCCGAGCGCTGGGACAAGCGCCGCTTCTCGGCCAAGCTGGTCAACCCGGCCAACCGCCGCAAGCTGTCGGTCATCATCGTCGGCACCGGGCTGGCCGGCGCCTCCGCCGCCGCGACCCTGGGCGAGGCCGGCTACAAGGTCAAGTCCTTCTGCTACCAGGACAGCCCGCGGCGCGCGCACAGCATCGCGGCGCAGGGCGGCATCAACGCGGCGAAGAACTACCGCAACGACGGCGACAGCATCTACCGGCTGTTCTACGACACCGTCAAGGGCGGCGACTTCCGTTCCCGCGAGTCCAACGTCTACCGCCTGTCGCAGGTCAGCGTCGAGATCATCGACCAGTGCGTCGCGCAGGGCGTGCCCTTCGCGCGCGAGTACGGCGGTCTGCTCGACAACCGCTCCTTCGGCGGCGTGCAGGTGTCGCGCACCTTCTACGCCCGCGGCCAGACCGGTCAGCAGCTGCTGATCGGCGCCTACCAGGCGCTGGAGCGCCAGGTCGCGGCCGGGACCGTCGAGATGAACACCCGGCACGAGATGCTGGAGCTCATCGTCGTCGACGGCAAGGCGCGCGGCATCATCGCCCGCGACATGGTCACCGGCGAGATCGAGACGCACTTCGCCGACGCGGTCGTGCTCGCCTCCGGCGGCTACGGCAACGTCTTCTACCTGTCGACCAACGCCATGGGCTGCAACGTGACCGCCTCCTGGCGGGCACACCGCAAGGGCGCGCTGTTCGCTAACCCCTGCTACACGCAGATCCACCCCACCTGCATTCCCGTCAGCGGCGACTACCAGTCCAAGCTCACCCTGATGAGCGAATCGCTGCGCAACGACGGCCGCATCTGGGTGCCCAAGCGCGGCGACGACAAGCGCGACCCGCGGGAGATCCCGGAGGAGGACCGCGACTACTACCTGGAGCGGATCTACCCCGCTTTCGGCAACCTGGTGCCGCGTGACATCGCCTCCCGCGCCGCCAAGAACGTCTGCGACGAGGGCCGCGGCGTCGGCCCCGGCGGTCTCGGTGTGTACCTGGACTTCGCCGACGCCATCAAGCGGATGGGCCGCCCGGCCGTCGAGGCCAAGTACGGCAACCTCTTCGACATGTACCAGCGCATCACCGGCGAGAACCCCTACGAGGTTCCGATGCGCATCTACCCGGCCGTGCACTACACCATGGGCGGGCTGTGGGTCGACTACGACCTGCAGAGCAGCATCCCGGGCCTGTTCGTGACCGGTGAGGCCAACTTCTCCGACCACGGCGCTAACCGCCTGGGCGCGAGCGCGCTGATGCAGGGTCTGGCCGACGGCTACTTCGTCCTGCCCAACACCATCAACGACTACCTCGCGGCCGGCCCGTTCGAGTCGATCGACGAGAACCACCCGCAGGCCAAGGAGGCGGCGGACGCGGTGCGCCAGCGCATCGACAAGCTGCTCTCCATCCAGGGCGAGCGCACCGTGGACTCCTTCCACAAGGAGCTCGGCCAGATCATGTGGGAGTACTGCGGCATGGAGCGGACCGACGAGGGCCTGCGCAAGGCCATCGACCGGATCCGCGAGCTGCGCCGGGAGTTCTGGACCAACGTCAAGGTCCTGGGCACCAACGACGAGCTCAACCAGGCTCTGGAGAAGGCCGGCCGGGTGGCCGACTTCCTGGAGCTCGGCGAGCTCATGTGCATCGACGCGCTGCACCGCCGGGAGTCCTGCGGCGGCCACTTCCGCGCCGAGAGCCAGACCGAGGACGGCGAGGCGCTGCGGCACGACGACGAGTTCGCCTACGTCGCTGCCTGGGAGTTCGGCGGCGAGGGCGAGCAGCCGGTGCTGCACAAGGAAGCCCTGGAGTACGAGTACGTCGAGATGAAGCAGCGGAGCTACAAGTGAACATCACCCTGCGAGTTTGGCGCCAGAAGGGCCGCGACGACGAGGGCCGGATGGTCACCTACAAGGTCGAGGACGTGTCGCCCGACATGTCCTTCCTTGAGATGCTCGACGTCCTCAACGAGAAGCTCCAGCTTGCGGGCGAGGAGCCGGTGGCCTTCGACCACGACTGCCGCGAGGGCATCTGTGGCGCGTGCGGTGTCGTGATCGACGGGGTCGCCCACGGCCCGGAGAACACCACCACCTGCCAGCTGCACATGCGCAGCTTCAGCGACGGCGACGTCATCACCGTCGAGCCGTGGCGTGCCAAGGCGTTCCCCGTGGTCAGGGACCTCGTGGTGGACCGCGGCGCGTTCGACCGGGTCATCCAGGCCGGGGGCTACATCAGCGCCCCGACCGGTACCGCGCCGGACGCCCACGCGACCCCGGTGCCCAAGGCCGACGCGGACCGCGCGTTCGACGCGGCCACCTGCATCGGCTGCGGCGCCTGCGTCGCCGCCTGCCCGAACGCCTCGGGCATGCTGTTCACCGCCGCGAAGGTCACCCACCTGGGCAGCCTCCCGCAGGGCCAGCCCGAGCGGGCGGCCCGTGTGGTGAAGATGGTGAACCAGCACGACGAGGAGGACTTCGGCGGCTGCACCAACATCGGCGAGTGCGCCGCGGTCTGCCCGAAGGGCATCCCGCTGGACACCATCTCCCAGCTCAACCGCGACCTCCTGGGCGCGCTGTCGAGCGGCGAGCTGTAGATCGTCGGCTGACACGTCAGCACCGGGCCGATCCTGTTCTCCAGGGTCGGCCCTTTTTTCATGGTCGAAGGACGGGGGCGGAGGTGTTCCCGACGCCTCAGGAGGCCCCGGAGGGCGACCTCACAGGCGCTGGTCGAAGACGTGCGCCCGGACCCAGGAGTGCATGGCGATGGCTGCGGCGGCCCCCGCGTTGATGGAGCGGGTGGACCCGAACTGGGCGATGGACAGCACCGCATGGCATGCCGTGCGGACCTCCTCCGACAGCCCCGGTCCCTCCTGACCGAACACCAGGACGCAGGCGCGGGGGAGGGGGTAGGTCTCCAGCGGCACGGCACCGGGCAGGTTGTCGATGCCGACCAGCGGCAGCCCGCGCTCCGCGGCCCAGGCCACCAGCGCCGCGGTGTCGGGGTGGTGGTGCACGTGCTGGTACCGGTCGGTGACCATGGCGCCGCGCCGGTTCCAGCGGCGGCGACCGACGATGTGCACGGCCTCCGTGCCGAACGCGTTGGCGGTGCGCACGACCGACCCGATGTTGAAGTCGTGCTCCCAGTTCTCCACCGCCACGTGGAACGGGTGGCGGCGGGTGTCGAGATCGGCGACGATCGCCTCGCGGCGCCAGTACCGGTACCGGTCCACCACGTTGCGCCGGTCGCCCTCGGCCAGCAGCTCGGGATCGTAGTGGTCGCCTTCGGGCCAGGGCCCTTCCCACGGGCCCACGCCGACCCGGGGCGCGGCGCCGGGCGACTCGGTGTCGGGGGAGGCGGATGGGGACGTTGCGACCTGCTCGTTCACGAGCTCCAGCTTAGGTCGCGCCCCGGACGGTCCGGTCCGCGCGGCCGACCGCCGGGCTTTCACGCGCGAGCTCGGTTTCCGCCCTGCCCCTCCGTTGATCTCGGCGATATCGCTGGGGAAGGGTCAGCGGGGGCGGTTCAGGTTCACGCCGTGGACGTCGCGGGCCTGGATAGCGACCCCCTCGACGTTGCCCGTGATGGTGTTGGTGACGGTTCCGCCGCTGGCGTCGAAGTGCGGGCGCAGCTCTTCGACGAGGGAGCGAATCTGCTCGTCGTCCCGCTGTGCGCTGTCGATGTGGGTGGCGAGTTCCTCGACCAGGATCGCGTCCTCGCCGTCGTCGTCCCGCGCCGCCTCCAGTGCGCGGCGGGCGTCCGGGTCGTTGCCGAACCTCTCGCGCAGTGCCACGCGCAGCTTCTTCAGAACCGCTCGGGCGCCGTCGTCCAGCGCTTCGGTGACCTTGCCCGCGACGGCGGCGACGACGGCCAGGGTGATCGGATCGGCCATGGGGGCTCCAGAGAGGTCCGGGAACGAGGGGAATTCACGGCCTTTCCACTCTCGCACGTGCCGACGGTGGGATGGGCGCGTCCCCCGGCAATGGCCGGATCCGGCGGGTCGCCGATGGTCACCGTCCGGGTCAGGAGGCGGCGTCGGTGGAACGTGACCGCGCCAACCGCGCGATCGTGCGCCAGCCGAGCAGGGTCGCGGCGAGGAACAGAGCGGTGACGATCGCGAACGCCAGGGGAGCGCCCTGACCCGTGGCGACGCGCAGCAGGAGGCCCCCGCCCACGGTGACCGCCCACACGCCCGCGCCGACCGGCAGGAGACGCAGGGGGTCCCGCCAGGCCAGGGTGGCGGCCCACCCGACGGCGAGCGCGAGCGCGAACGGCCACAGTGTGGTGAGGATCCCGAGCAGGGCGTTGCCCTCGTTGTGGCTGGCCCGTCCGATCACGACGAACGCGACGACGCACACGAGATCGAGAAGGGCGGCCACGGGGACCAGAGGAAGACGCATGGTGCCAGGTTATGGGCGGTTGCGGGCGGGGTGACCACGGGCCGGGTGCCCCGCCCGCACGTTCCTCACGCCCGCGCTCGCGCGGGCGTCTCCTCCAGTGCGTCGTCCCGCGTCTCACGGGCGATCACCAGCGCGATCAGGGTGATCAGGGCGGCCGTGCTGACGTAACCGCCCACCGCCCACAGCCCGAAGTCGGCCGCCAGCCTGCTGGCGGCATAGGGCGCGAGCGAGGCGCCCAGCAGTCCTGCCAGGTTGTAGGAGATGGACGCGCCGCTGTAGCGGACGTTGGTCGGGAAGAGCTCGGGCAGCAGCGCGCCCATCGGCCCGAACGTCAGGCCCATCAGAGACAGGCCGATGATCAGGAAGATCTGCACCCCGAGGGCCGACCCGGAGCTCAGCATCGGGTCGAGCGCGAAGCCGAACAGCAGGATGGCGATCGTGGCGGCGATCAGGGTGGGCCGTCGGCCGAACCGGTCGGCGACCAGCCCGGCCACCGGGGTGAACAGGCCGAAGAACAGCACGCCGATGAGCAGCATGACCAGGAAGTCGGTGCGCTCGATGCCTGGACCGTCCGGGCCGGTGCCGTACGACATCGAGAACACGGTCATCAGATAGAAGAACACGTAGGTGGCGATCATGATGAGCGTGCCCAGGACGATCCCGGCCGTGCTGGTCCTCAGCACCTGCACGACGGGCTGACGCGCCCGCGTCCCGTCCGCCACCACCTTGGCGAACGCGGGGCTCTCGTGCAGGGTCAGCCGCACCCACAGTCCGATCACGATCAGGACGGCGGACAGGACGAACGGCACCCGCCATCCCCACGACAGGAACGCCTCGTCGCTCATGCTCTGCGTCAGGATGAGGAACACGCCGTTGGCGAGGAAGAACCCGATGGGCGCCCCCAGCTGCGGGAACGTGCCGTACAGTGCGCGCTTGTGCCGGGGCGCGTTCTCGGTGGCGAGCAACGCGGCGCCGCCCCACTCCCCGCCCAGTCCCAGCCCCTGGCCGAACCGGCACAGCGCCAGCAGCAGAGGCGCGGCCACGCCGATCTGCGCGTAGGCCGGAATCAGGCCGATGAGGACGGTCGACGCGCCCATAGTGAGGAGGGAGGCGACCAGGGTGGCCTTGCGGCCGATCCGGTCGCCGAAGTGGCCGAAGAGCGCGGAGCCGACCGGTCGGGCGACGAACGCGATCCCGAAGGTGGCGAGCGACTGCAGGGTCGCGGCGGCGGGGTCCCCGGTGGGAAAGAAGAGATAGGGGAAGACCAGGACGGCCGCGGTCGCATAGATGTAGAAGTCGTAGAACTCGATGGACGTTCCCGCGAGGCTGGCGATGATCACCTGGCCGCGGCGGTTAGCGGGTGGGGCTCCTGGCGACCCGTAAGGTTCGGCCCCCTGCTCGCCCCCGGACGTCTGCGTGGCCACGACGGGCGCACCTCCTATTCGTCCCCGTTTTCGGGCTTGTGTCCGGATCATGATAGGGCGAGGGATTGAAATGCGAGACCAGATTCCCAGAGTGTGAGACGAGGAAACGCGCCGAAGGAACGCGCCGCGGCGCGACCGGGAAGGCATCCGGACGGCACCGGGCCCCGTGCGGGACGGTCGCACGGGGCCCGGGCGTGGGGGATCGGAGAAAGGGTCAGCGGGTAGGCGCGGGTGGGATGGTCCCGGACGCGCTCATGAGGTGAGCAGGGTCAGGTCGTACTTTTCGATGATCGGCCGAAGCGGCTGGAAGTAGGTGGTCCCACCGCTCGTGCAGTTGCCGGACCCGCCCGAGGTCACGCCTTGGGCCTGGTCGCCGGCCAGATAGGGCCCGCCCGAGTCGCCGGGTTCCGCGCAGACGGTGGTGCGGGTCAGGCCGTGGACGGTGACGGGGATATATATGGTCTGGTTCTTGGCGACAATCGTGCCGCAGTGCCAGCCGGTGGTCTGGCCGGATCTGCAGACCGCCGCGCCCACCGGGACCTCCTCCGCGCCCGCGACCGTCACGACCCCGCCGTTATGGTCGTTCACGTGGCGGGTGGTGGTCCAGCGGTCCGTGGTCTTCACCCACCCCATGTCGCTGCCGGGGAAGTCGGCGTCCGCGACCTCCCCGTACCGCGTGGTCAGGTCGGTGTCCTGGAAGGCGCCGTTCCCGCGTTCCCCGCAGTGTCCGGCGGTGACGTAGCCGCCCTTGACACCGAAGCCGACCGAGCAGATGGAGGTGCGCTCGGTGTGTTGGGAGTAGTACGGGTTTCCGCCGTGGATGGCGGTGTCGGCGTAGAGGCGCGGCCGGTCGGCCTCCTCGTCGATCGTCACCGCGTCGGCGTCCACCCCGGCCTGGGCGATGAGGTCCGCCGCCGCTGCCTGACCGCCTTCGAGGACGGTCACGACCACCGCATTGGCCTTGGGGTCCAGGTACCAGCCGGTCACGCTGTTGTCTGCGCCGCCGTCGACGTTGTTGAGACCGTCGATGACATCGTTCAGCTCCTCTTCGCTGTGCTCCACGACTTCGGTCGCGACGCCGAGGTCGTCAACGGCGTCGGCCGTCGCGCGGTCGGTCACGGCGACGGTGAGCTCGCCGCTCTCGATGTCGAAGACGGCGCCGCCGAACGCCGCGCCTGCGACGTCGCGGGCGCGGGATTCCAGGGTCCGGGCCAGGTCCGTCTGCCGGTACAGCGTGGCGGCCTCCTGAGGGTCGATTCCGAGATCGCGGTGGAGTGCCTGCAAGTGGTCGGGGGAGAGACGCGGGGGATCGGCGGGTGCGCCCTGGGCCGCGGCCGCGGTACCGGGCGCCGCTGTTCCGGCCAGGCCGAGCGCGAGGACACCGGTACTCAGGGCCGCCAGGAACGGCGTTTTCCGTCGGGACACTATGGACTTTTGCATGTTGTCGGCTCCGTGATCGGGGGATGGGGGGAGCCCGCCCGGGGGCGCCGATGCCCCGGGGAGGGGACCCGCACGGACGTCGGTTCGGTCGGGAGTCGGGGGATGGTTGGGGGAGTGCCGGTCGGCGCCTGGGGATGGACATGTGGGGGGCGCCGACCGGCCTCGTGCAACCGCGGACACTCGGCTGCGCGAGTTCCCGGTACCTCCACTGGTGAGGTCCCGGGGGTCGGAGGTCAGCTCGTGCTGAGGGTGAGGTTCCACTCCCGCAGGATCGGGTTGAGCGGCTGGAAGAAGGTGACGCCGCCGGACGTGCAGTCGCCCGATCCGCCGGAGGTGACGCCCTGGGCCTGGTCGGCGCTGATCCAGGAGCCGCCGGAGTCGCCCGGCTCGGCGCAGACGTCGGTTTGGGTCAGGCCCGCGACCTGGCCCTCGGGGTAGACGACGGTCTGGTTCTTGGCGCCGATGGTGCCGCAGTGCCAGCCGGTGGTCGACCCCGACCGGCAGACCGAGGAGCCCGAGGGCGCCTCCTGGGAACCGGCGACGCTGACGGCCCCGCCGTTGTAATCGTTCACGAAGCCGGTCGGCGTCCAGTTGGCGTCGGTCGCGACGTAGCCCATGTCGCGTCCGGGGAAGTAGGACTCGGCGACCGTGCCGGTGCCGCCACCGCTCTGCGCGGCGACCGGCGTGCCCTTGGCGCCGCAGTGGCCGGCGGTCGCGAAGCCGCCCTCGACGGCGAAGCCAATGGAGCAGCGCCCGCTGCCGTTGATGATGTAGGCGTCACCGCCGAAGCTGTCGGCGTACGTGCGCGGCTTGTCGGTGGTCTCCTCGACGGTCACGGCATCGGCCTGGACCCCGGCGCCCGCGATGAGCTTCTCGGCGGCGGCCTTCCTGCCCTTCAGGACCGTGACGACCACGGCGTCGTCTGTCGCGCTGGGGTACCAGCCGGTGACGCCGTCGGAGAGGGAGACGCGTTCCTCGTTGAGGTCGTCGACGATCTTTTCGAGGCCGCTCATCCCGTAGGTGACGACTTGTGGCGTGGCACCGGCCTTCTCGACCGTGTCGACCGCGGCCTTGTCGGTCACCGCGACGGTGAGCTCGCCGCTGTCGATGTCGAAGCGGCTGCCGCCGAAGTCGTCGCCGAGCTTGGTGCGCAGCTCGCTGTCGAGCTTGCGGGCCTCGGCCTGCGTGTCGAGCAGGCGGGTGGCCTCTTCGCTGGTCAGGCCCAGGTCCCGCTGGAGCGCGGTGAGCTGGTCGTCGGCGGTGGCGGCGGTGTCGGCACCGCCGGAGGAGACCGGGGAGATCTCGGTGCCGCCGGAGGCGGTGGCGATGGTGGTACCTACGGCGACGAGGCCGAGCGCCATGGCGCCGCCGCCCAGCACTCGGAATGTCGGGGACTTCCGCAATGTCCTGTCCTTTTCCTTGGGGAAAGACGAAGGGGCGGTGTCCTCGTTAATGAGCGGGGACTCAACGAGGAAGCCCTGGGCGCGGCTGGACACCCTGGTTGGGGGAAAACCGTCGACGCGCGTTCACCGACTGGTCGGTAACCAATTCGCACCCTAGGACATGCCATGCAACCGCGACAGAGTTTTGGCGAGTCCGAGATATCATTTCATGTCGATATTCGGCGGCTTTGATGTCATCGGCGGGGCTGGCGGGGGCGGTGGGGTGCGGCCGAAATCCGACGTGGATCCGGGGCTTGCCGTCGGGAAAATAACCTACTGAAAAGTAGGTTATCTATTTTTCTGGGCATGTGCATTGACCGGATGTGGTCAAAATTTGGAGCTCCCCTTGCATTGTAGGATCATACGACGTTTACTCCGATTTGTACGATCTGGCAATATTCTTTGACCCGAGTGAGCGTTCGGTCGTTTCTCACCGGCTTTCACGCGCGCAGTGTCGAGGCTGGGCCACCCCGTGGGGAGCGGCCCAACTCGGACAGCACACGAGGGGCGCCGTCTCCGACGCCCCTCGATCTATCTATGGCGCTTATGTCGCCGCCCGAGGCGGCCGCTACGACCCCGTGGCCCGGCCGTCGCCGAGCGCGTCCTTGACGAATTCCACTTGCAGCAGGAGCAGGTTCTCCGCCGTGGCCTCCTCCGACGGCATGTGCGTGATGCCCGACAGCGGCAGCACCGTGTGCGGCCGCCCCGCCGCCAGCAGCGCTGTGGAGAGCCGCTGGGAGTGGGCGAAGACGACGTTGTCGTCGGCCAGCCCATGGATGAGCATCAGTGGGCGGCGCAGCCCCGGCGCGTCGTCCAGCAGCGAGCTGCGGGCGTAGGCCTCCTCCTCCGCGTCGGGCGCGCCCAGATAGCGCTCGGTGTAGTGGGTGTCGTACAGCCGCCAGTCGATCACCGGCGCCCCCGCCACCGCCGCGTGGAACGCATCGGGCCGCCGCAGCACGGCCAGCGCCGCCAGGTAGCCGCCGAACGACCAGCCGCGGATCGCGACCCGCTCCAGGTCCAAGCAGCCGTAGTGTTCCGCGGCGTCCCGCAGCGCGGCCACCTGGTCCTCCAGCACCGGAGTGGCCAGATCGCCGCGCACAGCCTGCTCCCAGGGCACGCTGATCCCCGGGGTGCCGCGGCCGTCGGCGATCAGCACCGCGAACCCCTGCTCCGCGAACCACTGCGAGGTGAGGTAGGCCGCACGGGCGCCCATGACCCGCTGCGCGTGCGGACCGCCGTAGGGATCCATCAGTACCGGCAACTTCGTGCCGGACCCCTCCTCGTACCAGGACGGCAGGACCAACGCGGTGGGCACCCCGCCCGTCGGCCCGACCGACAGGCGCACGTTCGGCGTCGGCACCTCCGGCCGCTCGGCCAGGCTCTCCACCGCGGTGACCTGCTGCCGCGTCACAGAGGAGGCATTACGGACGACGACCGTGCGCACCCCGTCGGTCTCCAGGTCACGGCGGTGCAGCACCAGCGTGTCGCCGCGCATCGTTCCGGAGTGCACACCGCCCCCGCCCGCTCCGGGGAACTCCATCGGGGCGACCCCGCCCTCCTGCAGATCGACCAGCCACAGACCGATCTCCTCGGGCCGGCTCTCCGGCGAACCCGAGCACAGCACGCGCCGACCGTCGACATCGACCACCGCGCGCAGATAGACGCCGTCCGGGCCCACCACGCGGTCGCCGACGTACAGGCGGCGCTGATCCCCTCCCGGCTCGCGGCCGATCCACACCAGCTCGCCGTCCTTGGTGAAGTCCGGGACCCCCGGCATGATCTCCACCCACACGTCATCGGTCTCGCTCCGCAGCTCGAAGGTGAGTCCGGTGGCCGGGTCCGCGCTGAACAGGGTCAGGGTGCGCTGGTCGCGGCTCTGCGCGCTGAACACCACGGTCGGGTTGCCGTCGGGGCCCGTCGTCCACCCGGCCCGCACCAGGTAGGGGAGTGCCTCGCGGTCCCACTCCACCCACTGCGGTTCCACGCCGTCGGCCTGGAACACCGCCAAGCGAACGTCGGCGTTGGCCGACCCCGCCGGCGGGTAGGCGATGACCTGCGGCTCCGCCGCGGGGTTGGCAGGATCCGCGATGTGCCAGCGGGTGACCCGGGTGTCGTCCACCCGCGTCGCCAGCAGGGCCGCGCCGTCCGGAGACCACCACATGCCGCGGTAGCGGCCCATCTCCTCGGCGGCGATGAACTCGGCCAGCCCCCAGGTCACGTTCGGCGCGTCGGGCTCCGCGACCGCGCGGTCCTTGCCGCTGTTGATGTCGATGAGCCGCACGGCACCGGCGCTGACGTAGGCCACCCGGTCGCCGCGCGGGCAGATCATCGGCGCCACGACCGAGCCGGTGGCCGGCAGCTCCCGCGGCTGGGTGGCGTCACCCACCAGGTCTGCGTAGTAGAGACGGCCGGACAGGGTGAACGCCGCGCGGGTGAAGGCGTCATCGACCGTGTAGGAGACGATCCCCCCGCCGGTCTCGCGGAGCCGTTCGCGCCGCGCCCGCTCCTCGGGCGGCAGGTCCTCGTCGTCGGCGCCCATCGCGCGCGGGTCGGCGACCACCCATTCGCGGCCGCTCTCCAGCTCCAGCATCCACAGGCAGGCGGCGGGGTCGGTCCCGTGCCTGCTACGGAGGAACGCCACGCGTCGGCCGTCCGGAGAGATCTGGAATGCCCGCGGGACGCCCAGGGTGAACCGCTGGGTCCGGGCCTGTTGCCGAGGAAAGCTCATGGTGTCGATTGTTCCGCATCTGAGTCGCACGACGTCCTTCGGGCATCGGTGCGCCGCCGCGACCCGGCGGCACCGAACGTCTAATGAGCGCGTGAGGGCCGTTTCCCGGTATCGTCGCGTGTCATGGCAGACCGTCGACTGTTGCTGGTGCACGCCCACCCCGATGACGAGAGCATCGTCACCGGAGCGACCATGGCCAAATACGCGGCCGAAGGCGCCCAGGTGACCCTGGTGACCTGCACACTCGGGGACGAGGGCGAGGTGATCCCCGACGATTTGGCACACCTGGCCGCCGACCGCGAGGGCGGCTTGGGCCAGCACCGCATCGGCGAACTCGACAAGGCCTGCGTCGCGCTGGGCGTGCGCGATCACCGCTTCCTCGGCGGTCCCGGCCACTACAGGGACTCCGGCATGATGGGAGCCCCGAGCAACGCGCGCCCCGACTGCTTCTGGCAGGCCGACGTCGAGGAGGCCGCGCACCGCCTCGCCGACATCATCCGCGACGTTCGGCCGCACGTCATGGTCACCTACGACAGCAACGGGGGCTACGGGCACCCCGACCACATCCAGGCCCACCGCGTCGCCGTCCGCGCCTTCGGCAAGGCCGCCGAACGCGCGCTGCCCGGTACGCCCTGGCAGACCCGCAAGCTGTACGCGATCGCCCAGCCCCAGTCGGTCCTCGAAAGGTGGGTGGCGCGACTCCACCGGGAGCCGGGTTCCTTCACCGCGCCGATGTCGACCGCCGACATCGGGCCCGGCACGCCCGACCGGCTCGTCACCACCCGCATCGACGCCTCGCGCTACTGGGCGGCCAAGGCCCTGGCCATGCGCGCGCACGCCACCCAGATCACCGTCGACGGCGACCGGTTCGCGCTGTCCAACGGCATCGCCCAGGAGATCGACGCCGTTGAGCACTTCACCCTGCTCCGGGGCCCCACGCCCAGGCTCGGACCGGACGGGCTGGAAAAGGACCTGTTCGCCTAGGGCGCCCACGGGTGCCCGGCCGGTTCCCATAGGCTGCTCACGTGTCTGTTTCGATCTCGCCGGAGTCGGAGTCGTCCGACGCGCCCGCCCCGCCGCACGGATCCGGGACCGCCTCGGCCGACCTCATCGTGTCGATTATCGGCCACACGGTCCTGCTGGTCGTAGGATTCGTCGTGGGCATGGTCGGCGGGCTCGCCGCGGGGTGGCTGTCGTGGCTGTGGGCGGCCGGGACCTCGGCACAGGTCGCCGCCGCGATCGCGGCCGCGGTGGTGCTGGTCCTGCTGTTCGCGGGCTGCCGTGCTGCCGGCTGGGGGATGGGCTCGCGGCTGGGCGCCATCCTGCCCGCGGTGGGCTGGACCCTGGCCGCCTTCGCCTATATCAGCCTCACCACCGGCGGCTCCATCGTGCTCACGGCCACCGCCGTCGACTACGTCTACCTGTACGGCGGCCTCGCCGCGCTGGCGCTCGCCGTCGTGCTCACCCCGCCCCGCTCCTAGAGCGGGGCGGCCGCACGGTATCGCCCGCGCCTCAGCCCAGCCAGAACTGGAACAGGAACTGGCCGAAGCCGATGTCCAGCTGCGGCAGTCCCACCAGCCGGAACAGGCCGTACATGAGGTTGATGAAGACCGCGTTGGCCTCCGGGAACCACAGCACGGCGAAGATCGCGATGACGCCGAACAGCCCGGCCTCGCGGGCCTGGCGGGCGACTCCCCCGGGCAGGTAGGGCGCGATGGCGTCAAATCCGTCCGTGCCGGGGATGGGCAGCAGGTTGACCAGTGCCGCGGTCAGGTTCAGATAGCACAGGAACATCAGGCCGCCGATCATCCAGTTGTCGGTGACCGCGTCCGGCGGCACCAGCGATCGGACGGCGATGGCGAAGGCGACGGCGAGCAGCAGACTGGCGGCGATGCCCGACAGCGCGATCAGTGTGCGCTTGCCGCGGCTCGGCACGGCCGAGCGGTCCACATACAGCGCGGGGCCGGTCAGTCCCAGAGGGCCGAGGACGAGGAACACGAGCGGCATGAGCAGCCCGGCGAACAGCTCGCGGAAGCGGAACGGGTTGAGCCGCAGGTAGGGGCCGCCGCGCAGGGACCGGTCGCCGAAGCGGTAGGCCAGCAGCGCGTGGGCGTACTCGTGAACCGCGAGTGAGGTGATCCAGCCGCCCAGGATGAACACGGCTGGCAGGTAGACGGTGGACGCGTCGCCGGTCCACTCGACCTCGGCGCGGGTCCAGGAGAAGTACCCGGCCAGCGCGGTCACTCCGACGAGCAGCACGAACAGGGGGCTGGGCAGGAAGGCGAACCGGTCGGACGCCGCCTGCTCGGGCCTCGCTCCAGCGGTAGCGCCGTCCGCCGCCTCGGCGGCCTCCGCGCTTTCGGCGGAGTCAGCGGAGTCCGTGCCCGGCGCATCCTCGGGGGCGGGGGCGCCGCCGTGGGCGTCCTCCGCCGCGGGGCCCGGTCCGCTGTCGTTCCCCGCGTGCTCCCCGGCCGCGTCCTCCGCGAGGGTGACCGTCTCCGCCGACGCGTCGTTGCCGGTGTCGTCGGTCGGCTCGGGCGTGGACATGCTGCTCCCACTGGTCGAAAAAAGTGTGCTGGACGGCGGATTCAGGCGTGGGGGAACGGCCCGGACCCGTCTTCCAGGCTATGGGGGCGCGGCGGCACTCCGGCACCGGGGCGCGGCCTCCGCCCCCCGGCCCGTGCCGGGCGCGCTCACACTGTCGCGTAGGGAACGGTCGCCGACAGGTGCATCGCGGTCAGCGCGAACGCCCGACCGGGGGCGGTCAACCTGCGGTTTCCGGGCTCGGCGTCGGGGTCGCGGCCCGTGACGAAGCCCAGGGTCTCCAGCAGCCAGGTGACCGTGATCATGATGGAGTGCACCTCGTGGGTCTCGGGGACCCGGGCGGGGTTCTCCCCGCCCCAGCCGGACTCCAGCAGCGTCTCGCGGATCTCCTCGGCGAGGTCGAGGTCGTCGGCGCGGGCGTGGCTGCCGGTGGAGCGCGGCGACCGGGCCAGCAGCAGGCCGAACAGGGTCTCGGTCGTGGCCTGGCCGAGCCCGTCGGTGTCGAGGACGGCCTCGGCGGCGGCCCGCCACAGGGCGGCGACATCGTCGTGCAGTCGGCGGCCCCGGCGGGTGAGCACCAGCCGCCGGCCCGACCGCCGGACGGCGCGCATGCGGCGCAGCAGCTTGTTCAGCGCGAGCAGCTGCATGACGTCGGTCTCGCTGCGCGGCGGCGAGGGGGAGGTGGACCAGCCGAACTCGGAGCACAGCTCGCGGACCACGGTCGGGGAGATGTAGCCGATCTGGGTCATGCTGATGCCGTCGTCGGCGTAGTCGAGCAGCCGCTGGAGCGGCGCCAGGGCGCGGGCGGCGTCGTACGGCGGCTCCGCGCCGTTGATGAGCTGGCCGAGGAGTGGCCAGAAGCGCTGCCGGTGCGGCTGGGACGGCGCGCTCAGCCAGTTGCGGACCCGCTCCTCCCGGATCCGGTCGAGGCGGCTGCGCCCCTGGTCGTCGGGCTGGGCCAGGAACGTGCGGGCGAACTGCTCCTGCGACGACCGCCAGCCGCGGGTCCCCGGCCGGATCTCACGCAGGGAAATGGCCAGTTCCAGGGCGGCGGAGGTGGCCTCATAGGCCTCGATCTCGGCGCTGCCCAGGGTCGTCCCCCAGGTCAGCTCGGGAAGGTCGGGCGGCTGCACACCGGAGCCGCGCATTGCGCGCCGGTAGGCCGACAGCCCGCTGTCGCGGCTGACGCTGTAGGCGTCCAGGATGTCGCGGGTCGTCTTCGACGTGCAGATTTCCGCGTAGCGGTCCAGGCCGAGAAGGGAGAACAGCTCACCCAGCGACTGGGAGACGAAGACGCGCTCGGTCGCCTCCGAGCAGAACCGCACGGGGAGGGCGAACCAGCAGAACTCCTGCACCGCCCGCTGGGTGAGCGTCTCCAGCTTCTGCCCCGCGGTGACCGTGGCCAGGGCGCTCCCCGCCACCTGAGCCGCGCGAGCATCGAGGCGTGCCAACTGGGCGAGGGCGGAAGCGACCGTCTCCTGCATGGCGCGTGTGCACCACCTTCCCCATCACAGGTGGCCGCCCTGGCCTGTGCGGTCGGCCGTCCCTCTCGATTCCCGTGTCCCTATTGCTCTCCGACGTACATCTCTGTGGGGGGACCCCCGCCACCTCGCGGCGTGTCGGTCATCCACCGGTGCCATCGGGCACATCGGTGTCGGCCCGACCCCGGCGCCGGGGCGGCTGCTGCGGGATGATCCTGCTCCCAACGACATCGTCGGCTATGACCTCGATCACACTACCGTCGCGTCGGCGGACCATGATCACCCCGTTCTGCCAGGCTTCCAGCACACCGACGATATCCCGGAAGCGGCCGTCGGGCAGCTGGATCCGCAGAGTGGCACGGCGGCCGAGGTCGTCGGGTGTCACCTCGGTCGTGAACCGCGAGACGAAACCCACGTGATCGACCCCCCAAGTGCGCACGAAAGCGCGACGAGCGCCATACTGGAAACTGCGAATCGTGTGCCGGACGCCGGGCGGATCCGCGTGCCGGAGTCCCGGCACCGCCCAGGCTACGACAGCGACGGCACCTGATACGCGGTCAACGTGGCGAAGACCGAGGAGGAGTAAGACGTGACCTACGTCATCGCGCAGCCCTGCGTCGATGTGCTCGACAAGGCGTGCATCGAAGAATGCCCCGTCGACTGCATCTACGAGGGCAAGCGCATGCTCTACATCCACCCGGACGAGTGCGTCGACTGCGGCGCCTGCGAGCCGGTGTGCCCTGTAGAGGCCATTTACTACGAAGACGACCTCCCGGACCAGTGGGGCAGTTTCTACAAGGCCAACGTGGAGTTCTTCGACGAGCTCGGGTCCCCCGGGGGCGCCTCCAAGGTGGGCCAGATCGACAAGGACCACCCCGTGGTGGCCGAGCTGCCCCCGCAGGCGGAGTAGGGCCGCGGGACATCCTCGAACCGCGGACGAGCGGCGCGGGCCCGGCCGCCGCGGAGTGCGGGCACGCCACGAGGGCGAGCCCGGACGTCCCGGGGCACTCCGCGGGCGGATGACAACCGTGGCGCCCCGCTCCAGGGGGGAGGGCGACGCAGCCGGAGCGGGCACGGACGGTGGGGACCGTCGTGCCATCCGCGCGCAGGCGGATGGGGCGGCGGTTCCGATGCGTTCGGCGGCGATGCGAACCGGCGGCGGACGCGCCGCGGCCCGCCCGACACGGGTCGCGAGACAGAAACAGAAAAGGGGACCTTAACGACATGGCCGATCGACGACGCGTGGCCAACCGGCTGCCGACCTTCCCGTGGGACCGGCTGACCGCCTACAAGGAGACCGCCGCCGCGCACCCGGACGGGATCGTCGATTTCTCGGTGGGGACGCCGGTCGACCCGGTCCCGGAGAAGGTACGGGCGGCCCTGGCCAACGCCGCCGACGCGCCGGGCTACCCGGCGACCCACGGCACGGCGGCGCTGCGCGCCTCCATCGCCGACTGGCTGAGCCGCCGCCACGGCGTCGCGGTGGACCCCGCAGCCACCCTGCCGCTGGTCGGCTCCAAGGAGCTGGTGGCCTGGCTGCCCACGCTGCTCGGCCTGGGCCAGGGCGACACCGTCGTCTACCCCGAGCTGGCCTACCCCACCTACGACATCGGCATCCGGATCGCCGGGGCCGCCCCGGTCGCGTCCGACGGCCTCACCGCCCTCGGCCCGGCCCGCGTACGGCTGGTGTGGCTCAACTCCCCGGCCAATCCGACCGGCCGTGTCCTCGGCGTCGACCACCTGCGCAAGGTGGTGGAGTGGGCGCGCGAGCGGGACGTTATCGTCGCGTCCGACGAGTGCTACCTCGACCTCGGCTGGGGCGACACGCGGCCCGTGTCGATCCTCCACCCCGACGTGTGCGGCGGTTCGCACGAGGGCCTGCTGGCCGTGCATTCCCTGTCCAAGCGCTCCAACCTGGCCGGCTACCGCGCGGCCTTCCTCGCCGGCGACCCCGCCCTGGTCGAGGAGCTGCTGGCGGTCCGCAAGCACGCCGGGATGATCGTTCCCGCCCCGGTGCAGGCGGCCATGGGCGCGGCTCTCGACGACGACGCCCACGCACGGGAGCAGAAGGAGCGCTACCGCGCCCGCCGCGCGCGGCTGCGCACCGCGCTGGAGTCCGCCGGGTGGGCCATCACCCACTCCGAGGCGGGGCTGTACCTGTGGGCCTCCCATCCCGACCACGACGCATGGGGCTCGGTGGCGGCCCTGGCCGAGCAGGGCATTCTCGTGGCCCCCGGCGACTTCTACGGGCCCTCCGGGGATCGCCACATCCGGGTCGCGTTCACGGCCACCGACGAGCGGGTCGCCATGGGGGCCAAGCGCCTGGAGGCCCTGGCGCGCTGAGGAGGCTCAGGAGACTGCCCTCCTTATCCCCGCGATGACCACGGCCGACGTCTTCGATTCTGTCTGTTGTGCCCGAAGAGGTGCCGTGATCATCGGAGTAGGGCGGGCAAGGGGGCGGCTACTTGAGCACGAGGGTGCCGCGCGCCGCCCCGTCGGGGACCGTGGACCAGCCCTCCTTGCCGGCTACCGCCCTCCAGCGCTGGTCGCCGAAGGTCACCGACGCCAGGCCGTAGTCGCGGGCGTGGGTCACCGCCCACACCGCCATCGACCAGCCGATCTCGCCCGTCCGCGGTCCGTCGGTCACCGGGAGGTCGTCCGGGTCGGTGCCGAACACCCGCTTCAGCTCCGCCTTCGCCTCCGCGACGTCGCTCTTGGGACTCGTCTTCGATTCGTACCAGCAGCTCACCGCCGGCCCCCCGGAGCCGTTGAACGCCGCGGCCATCACGCGGGACAGGTCCTCGTGCTGGTCGTAGGCGAATCCGTCGGCGCTGCGCTGTACGGCCTGCGCCGCCTCGTACACGGGCATCTCCTGGTAGCCGGGGACCTCCTTCAGCTCCTCGTAGAACGACCGCGTGGCGAACACCTGGTCCATGATCTGCTCCGGTTCGCCCCACTCCTGCGAGGGGCGCTGCTGGAACAGGCCCAGCGAGTCGCGGTCGCCGTAGTCGATGTTGAAGAACTTGGACTCCTGCCACACCGTCGCGTAGGCGATGACGACGGCGTCCTCGGGCATGTCCAGGGCGAACGCCACGCCGTTGACCGTGGCGGCGTTGGCGGCCTGCTCCACGTCGAGGTCGCGGGTGTCCCCGTTCGCGGTGATCGTGCAGCTCTCGGTCGGTTCGGGTTCGGCGACCTCAAGGGGCTTCAGGGAGGTGATGGCGTAGTAACCGACCGCGAGCAACAGGCCGCAGGTGACGGTTAGCACTGCCAGGATCTTGAAGAAGGCGGAAACTCTTCGCTGCTTTCGAGGCACAGGCAGACCGTTTTGCGTAGGGAGGCCTCCACAGGCGGGACACTGTGGGTGACCTTCTGCTGACAGGTATCGATAAGCCCGGGAACGTGCCGCAGGGCCAGGGGACACACGACCGGGGCAGTGGCGTACACCCCGAATAGTAAGGCGTGCGCGTCCCCGTGATCCTCTTGCGGCGGCGTCGAGATGGCCCGGCCCCCTCCTGGGCAGGCCTTCGCGCGAGGGGATTCTCGCTTCTCCTCGGTCACCCGCCGTGTCCACACACCGGTCGCGGGTTGGTTCTCCGGCGGCCGGACCCAGTAGGCTCGGGGGCCATGACCACCGCGTTCATCAGTCCGCTGCCCCAGGAGATCGACGACCTGTGGGAGCGCCGCACCGAGCTGACCCCTGACCACAAGGACGCCCGCGACATCATCGTGGGCGCCATCGACGACATCGACGCTGGCAAGGCACGTGTCGCCTTCGTCGATGAGGCCACCGACGAGGTCGTCGTGGACGAGCGTGCCAAGCGTTCGATCCTGCTGGGATTCCGGGTCCTCGGCATGGAAGAGTCCAAGGTCGGCGACTTCTACCACCACGACCGCATTCCGCTCAAGACCCGCTTCGACGGCGTGCGCGTCGTCCCGGGCGCCATCGCTCGCTGGGGCGCCCACCTGGCCCCCGGCGTCGTGCTGATGCCGTCCTTCACCAATATCGGGGCGTGGGTCGGCTCCGGAACCATGGTCGACACCTGGGCCACCGTGGGCTCCTGCGCCCAGGTCGGCAAGAACGTGCACCTGTCCGGCGGCGTCGGCGTCGGCGGCGTGCTGGAGCCGCCCCAGGCGGCCCCGGTCGTCATCGAGGACGACGCCTTCCTCGGCTCGCGCACCATGGTCGTCGAGGGCGCCCGCGTCCGCCGCGGGGCCAAGCTCGGCGCCGGCACGATCCTGACCTCCTCCACCCGCGTCTTCGACGCCGAGACCGGTGCGGAGCTGCCCCGCGGCGAGGCCCCGGCCTGGTCGGTGTGCGTCACCGCCAACCGGGTCAAGAGCTTCCCCGGCGGCGACTTCGGCATGCCGGTCCTGCTCGTGCTCAAGCGTCTGGAGGAGGGCCAGGAGCACGACAAGCTCGCGCTGAACGACATGCTGCGCGAGCACGGCGTCAACGCCTAGCCGACACCGACGGAACAGCGCTGCCACAGCAGGCGCGAAGTGCATCCCGCCGTCGGCCGCCCCGCCCCCGCCGTGTCCCGGCGGGGGCGGGCCACCAGGTGGTCGGCGGTCTACATCGGCCCCCGATCACGAAAGCGTGCCCGACATGCTGGATCTCACCGCGGACGTCCGGACCCTCACCGCCACCATCGTCGATGTCGAATCGGTCAGCGGCGGCGAACGCGCGCTCGCCGACGCTATCGAGCAGGCGCTCACCGATCTGCCGCACCTCACCGTGTATCGGGACGGCGACGCCGTCGTGGCTCGCACCGACCTGGGCCGCGAGCAGCGTGTCGTGATCGCGGGCCACATCGACACCGTCCCCATCGTGGGCAACGTCCCCTCCCACGTTGAGGGCGAGCGGCTCTACGGCTGCGGGACCAGCGACATGAAGAGCGGGGTGGCGGTCCAGCTCAAGCTGGCGGCCGCGGTGCCCGAACCGGTGCACGACGTCACCTACGTCTTCTACGACTGCGAGGAGATCGAGGCCGACCGCAACGGCCTCCGCCGCCTCGCCGCCCAGCACCCCGAGTGGCTGGAGGGCGACTTCGCCGTGCTGATGGAGCCGACCGGCGGCTTCATCGAGGGCGGTTGCCAGGGGACCATGCGCATCGAAGTGAGCGCCCGGGGCAAGCGCGCGCACAGCGCCCGCTCCTGGATGGGACACAACGCCATCCACGAGGCCGGGCGCGTCATCGACATCCTGCGCGAGTACGCGCCGCGCCGGCCGGAGGTCGAAGGGCTCCGGTTCCACGAGGGCCTCAACGCCGTGTTCGTCTCCGGCGGCGTCGCGGGCAACGTCATCCCCGACGAGTGCGTCGTCACTATCAACTACCGGTTCGCCCCCGACCTCAGCGCGCAGGACGCCGAACAGCACCTGCGCGAGCTGTTCGCCGGGTATGACGTGCGGGTCACCGACGTGGCGCCGCCCGCCCGGCCCGGGCTCGACCACCCCGCCGCCGCGGCCTTCGTCCGGACGGTGGGCGACGGCCAGGCCCGCGCCAAGCTGGGCTGGACCGATGTGGCGCGGATGTCGGAGCTGGGGATCCCCGCGGTCAACTACGGACCCGGCGAACCCACGCTTGCCCACACCAAGGACGAGTTCGTGGAGCTCGACGCCATCGTCGACGCGGAGAAGCGGATGGTCGGCTGGCTCACCGGGGCGGACGCCACCGCGTCCGCGGCCACGGACACGATCGGGGACGTCGACAAGGGATGAGCGCCGCGGGCGCGATCTGAGCGTTGTCCCTCGCGACGAAAACAGGTGACCTGGGATTCAGCGCGCGTGCCCGAGATCCGGATAGCGTTGCCACATGACGGAATCTCAGAAAATCCGCCGTGCGGGTCCGTTGACCTTCCACGGCCGCGCTATCCCTGAGACCACCACGGACCAGCGGCTGTTGGACCGCCGCGGTCCGGCCGAATGGGTGCACACCGACCCGTGGCGGGTCATGCGCATCCAGTCGGAGTTCGTGGAGGGGTTCGGCCTGCTGTCCGAGGTCGGCCAGGCGGTTAGTGTCTTCGGGTCGGCGCGGACCCAGCCGGACAGCCCGCACTACGAACTCGGAGAGACGATCGGCGGCAAGCTCGCCGAGGCCGGCTACACGGTCATCACCGGGGGCGGGCCCGGCGTGATGGAGGCCGCGAACAGGGGTGCCCAGAAGGCGGGGGGCACGTCGATCGGGCTCGGTATCGAGCTGCCGTTCGAGCAGGCGCTCAACGAGTACATCGACATCGGCGTCACGTTCCGGTACTTCTTCGTGCGCAAGACCATGTTCGTGAAGTACTCGCAGGCGTTCGTCGTGATGCCGGGCGGGTTCGGCACCCTGGACGAACTGTTCGAGGCGATCACCCTGGTGCAGACCGGCAAGGTGACCCGGTTCCCGGTGGTGCTGGTCGGCACGGAGTTCTGGGGCGGGCTGCGCGACTGGATCCGCAAGAACCTGCTGGAGGAAGGACTGATCTCGCCGGGCGACCCGGATTTGATGCACCTCACCGACGACCCGGACGAGGTCGTCGAGACCATCCGCGACGCCCACCGGAACCTGGCCCAGATGGAGTACGCGGCCGGGGAGCAGGACGGGACCTAGATGACTGAGTCCGATGTCTGAACTGGCTGCGGACATGACGAAGGGTGCCCGATGGTTAAGTTGTGACACGAAACCTGGACACCCTTCTCACCGCACTCTACGTGTTCTGCGACGACCACATC
>NZ_BAAAPC010000018.1:0-143160 GCF_039530945.1 Nocardiopsis rhodophaea | reverse complement strand
CGATGTGGTCGTCGCAGAACACGTAGAGTGCGGTGAGAAGGGTGTCCAGGTTTCGTGTCACAACTTAACCATCGGGCACCCTTCGTCATGTCCGCAGCCAGTTCAGACATCGGACTCAGTCATCTAGCGGAGGCAGTCGTAGACGGCCTTGACGAGGCGCATGGCGCGGATGCCGCCGGAGAGTTCGGTCCCGGTGCGGTTCATGACGTAGGCGAGCGCGATGTCGTGGTCGGTGTCGGCCAGGCCGATCGAGCCGCCCGCTCCGGTGTGTCCGAAGGCGCCCTTCCGGGCGGCGCGGGGAACGGCGAAGGTCAGCGAGGGGCGCATGAAGCCCAGGCCGAAGGAGCTGTCCAGGTGCAGGACGCGGTCCGGGCCCGTGGCGCGGGGGCGGAGGGCGTCCTGGAGGGTGGCGGGGGACACGATCCGTCCGGCGAGCAGGTCGCGGTAGAACCCGGCCAGGGCCGGGGCGGTGGTGATGACACCGGCCGCCGGCCAGCCCGCCGTGAGGACGTCGCGGTTGTTGTACTTGCCGGGGACGGCGGCGACATCCGGGCTGGCGAAGGCGCGGGAGAACAGGCTCTCCGGGTCGCGTGCGTCGCGTGCCAGCCGCGCTCTGGGCCCGTCGGCCTCGCCGTCCGGGCGGGCGGCGTCCGAAGCGGTGCCGGGCATGGCGGTACCCGCGGCCGTCGCGCCGTTTCCCCTGGCGGGCTTCCGGTTGGTCGGGCCGGTGGTCAGCCGCGCCGTACGGTCGAGAACGCCGTCCGGGGCCCCGACCCACAGGTCGAGCCCGAGCGGGCCGGCGATCTCGTCGGCCACGTACCGCCCGACCGTGCGGCCGTCGAGTCGACGCGTGATCTCACCCGCCAGCCACCCGTAGGTCAGCGAGTGGTAACCGTGCGCGGTTCCCGGCTCCCACACGGGCGCCTGCGCGGCGAGCAGCTCCGCCATCGCCGCGTGGTCGGCGGCCTCGGCCACCGTCACCCGCCGGTCGAACGCGGGCAGGCCGGCCTGGTGCGACATCAGCTGTTCGCCGGTGACCCCGTCCTTGCCTTCGGCCGCGAACTTGGGCCACCACGAGGCCACCGGGGCACGGAGGTCACGGCCTCCGCGTTCGGCGACCCGCAGCGCGGCCGCGGCCGTCAGCGCCTTGGTGCAGGAGAACGCCAAGCAGGGGGTGTCGTGCTTCCAGGGCGACGCTGTCCTGTGGTCGGCGAGGCCGCCCCACAGGTCCACGACCGGCTCGTCCCCGACGAAGACGGTGAAGGCCGCTCCCGTTTCCAGGCCACGCGCGAAGTTGTCCTCGAAGACCTCGCGGACGCGCGTGAACTCCGGGGCGCAGGCACCGTGGATCCCGGTCTCCCCCGTCGCGATCGCCACTTCCCACTCCCTCGTCTCCGGTCGGTCTCGGACGCGCCGGACCGACTGTATTCCACCCGAACCACGCAAGAAGGTGTCAGGTATGCCAAATCAACCGCACAACTGGGGCCGCTGGGGGGACGACGACCAGCAGGGGGCGCTCAACCACCTGACGCCCGCGACCGTGCTGGCCGCCCTCGGTGCGGCGCGGGACGGGCGCGTGCTCAGCCTCGCGATGCCGATCAAGGGGGCGACGTCCGGTCCCGCTCCCAGCACCGTCCCGCACCTGGCCGGACGTCCGCTGCCGCAGCACTTCATGTCCATCGACGGCGGCGACTACGCGGCCGGCGCCCGCGCGGCGGGCGCGCGGATCGCCGACGACGCACTGGTCCTCTCACCCCACGGCACCACCACCCACATGGACGCGCTGTGCCACATGTGGGCGGGGGAGACGCTGTACAACGGGCATCCGGCCGCGCGCGTACGCAGCTACGGGGCGGCGCGGCTGGGGATCGAGCACGCCGCGGCGCGCGGCGTGGTGGCGCGGGGGGTCCTCCTGGACGCCGCGGCGCATCGGGGGGTGCCCCACCTTCGGGCGACCGACCGGATCGGCGCGGGCGAGCTGGCGGCGATCTGCGCGCGCGACGGAACCGAGCCCGGGCCGGGCGACGTCGCCGTCATCCGGACCGGATGGCCGCGGGTCTGGGCGGCGGATCCCGCCCTCTACCGCTCGGGGCAGCCCGGCCTCGCGGCCGACGCCGGGCGCTGGCTGGCCGAGCGTGATGTGGTGATGGTGGCGATGGACAACGCGGCCATCCAAGGGCTCGACGGCGACGGCCGCTCGGGCGAGGACGTCGAGGACGATCTGCACCTCACCCTGCTCTGGCGGAACGGAATCCACCTGGCCGAAATGCTCTGGCTCGACAGGCTCGCGGAGGCCGCAGCCGAGGGTCGGCGGACCGACTTCCTCTTCATCGCGGTCCCCCTGCCCATCGAGGGCGGGACCGGCAGTCCGATCAATCCGGTGGCGGTCCTCTAGCCGGTCCGATAGGAGTGTTCCGGAGAGTTCTGTAGGAACGGACAGGCCGGACCCCCCTGGCGCTGACGTTTATGTTCCGCTTATCCTGGCCGGTCATCCTTCTGCCCGATAGTTCCCAGGGCCAACGAATCGCAACATTCCGGTTATCTGAATAGGCCATGCGCGTGACCTAGAGCCCGCTAACGTCGTGCACGTGCGGAACCCCCCTCCGGTCACGCGCCCGATTCGAGCACCATCGCGGGAGCCGCTGGCCGGACCGCCCATCCCCCGCTCCGGTCCCAGGGGCTGTCCCCCGCTCCTGGGGCCGGTTCCTCCCCGGCCCATCGGTCGGTGAGCCTCCGGTACACGAGGGTCGACGAGGATCGCGATCCGCCCCCGGACCGGGGCC
The DNA here is from genome assembly GCF_039530945.1 of Nocardiopsis rhodophaea. Taxonomy (NCBI): domain Bacteria; kingdom Bacillati; phylum Actinomycetota; class Actinomycetes; order Streptosporangiales; family Nocardiopsidaceae; genus Nocardiopsis; species Nocardiopsis rhodophaea. Next base: position 140,377 of record NZ_BAAAPC010000018.1, on the reverse strand, counting down.
GCGCTTCTAGCCGGTGCCCGCCTCCCCGGGATAGCCACCGCCGCCGTAGGCGGCGTCCAGAGCGGCGTAGTCGGGGCCGCGCCCCGCTGTCGGCAGCTCCTCGTCCACGAACACCACCCGCCGCGGCTTCTTGTAGGAGGCGATGGCCGCGCGCACGTGCTCGACCACCTGGTCCGCCGTGAGCGCGGCGCCGGGCGTGCGCCGGACGACGGCCGTGACGCTCTGCCCCCACACCGGGTCGGGAACGCCGATCACCGCGGCCTCCGCCACGTCCGGGTGCGACGTCAGCGCGCGTTCCACCTCGGCGGGGTAGATGTTCTCGTTGCCGGACTTGATCATCCGCGCGCAGGGTCCGATGAACGTGATCGTTCCGTCGTCCTCCCGCCGCCCCAGGTCCCCCGTGTGATACCAGCCGTCGGCCATCTTGCGCGCGTTGAGGGCCGGCCGGTTGAAGTAGCCGCTGAAGAGGCTCGGGCCGCGCGCCACGATCTCGCCGGTCTCGCCCACCGGCAGCTCCGCACCGCCGGGGCCGACGACGCGGACCTGCGCCATGGGCGAGGGGCGTCCGGCCGAGCCAGCGCCCCCCATCCCCAGCGCCAGGTAGGTGAGCATGCCGCCCGCCTCGGTCTGCCCGTATCCGCCCATGCCCGACGCGTTCCACGGGTCGGTGCCCACGGTGATCTGCGCGTCCCACGCGGGTGAGTGCCGCATGAAGCGCAGACTGGAGAGGTCGTGCCGGGGGCGGCCGTGCCCGTCGGTGTTGGCCGCGACGATGGCGTCGAGCATCGGCCCGAAACCGAACATGTGGTCCACCCGCTCGGCCTCGATCAGCCGGGCCGCCTCGGCGGGGTCGAAGTCGTGCATGTAGACGTTGGTGCCCCCGGCGTGGAAGGCGGCCAGGTGGAACATGAGCGTACCGACGTGGAACAGCGGACCGCTGTTGAGGAAGGTGAACTCGGCACCGACAGCGCGCATCCGGAGCAGCGCCGCGGTGTGCGCGACGAGCGCGTCGTGGCTGAGCAGGGCGCAGTTCGGGCGGCCGTCGAAGGCCGCGGTGTACAGGCCGATCACCGGGTCCGCGCCGGTCCCCGGGGTCTCGGGGGCGGCGTCCCCGGAGCGCAGGAAGGCTGTGTAGGCGTCGGCGTCGGCATCGTCGGTGCCGTCGCAGCGGATCCACCGCTCCGGGGCGTCCGCGGCGGCACGCGCCGCGGCCAGCTCCCGGGCCGCCGGCTCCGGCTGCCAGAAGACCATGGCGGGGGCGAGGTCGTGGAGAACGAACGCGAGCTCGTCGGTGCTCTGCCGCCAGTTCGCTGGGACGGCGATGGCGCCGATCCGGGCGGAGGCGAGCAGGATTTCCTGGAAGCGCACCGAGGTGCGGCCGATGTAGAGCACCCGGGCGCCGGGCGCCGCTCCGGCCGAGCGCAGGGCCCCGGCCAGCCGGTCCACGCGGTCGTCGAGCTCCGGGTAGGTGAGCCGGACGCGGCCGTCGACCGCGGCGGTGGTCTGGGGGCGGCTGCGGCGATGCTCGCGCAGGATGTCGGCGAGGGTGAGCCGGTGCACGCCCGCGGGCTGCGTGGTGGGGGCCGGGTCCGGCATGGGGGTCTCCGATCGTCACATCGTCACGCGGGGGGATCAGCGGAAGGCGGGCATGACCTCGGTGGCGAAGAAGGTCAGGACGCGGCGCATCTCGCCGATGGGCATTGGCCGGGTGCTGCCGAAGTCGCACAGCAGGTGGTCGAACCCCATGTCGCGGAGCATGCCGATCTGGGCGATGACGCGCTCCGGGTCGCCGATGACCTCCAGCTGCTCCCACCGGAAGTCCGGGTCCACCGAACCGCCTTTCAGGTAGCGGTTCTGCCAGTACTCGAACCCCTGGGCCACCTCGCCGGTCCGGGTGTCGATGGGGGCGCTGCGCTGGTTGAACAGGCGGGCGCGGTCAAAGGAGGCCTCGAAGCGCTCCAGGTCCTCGCGCGCCTGCCGAGCGGTGGGCGCCACGTACACCGACCTGCTGACGACCAGCTCCGCCGCGTCGGGGTCGTGGCCGTTGGCGGCGGCGGTGGCCCGCCAGCTCGCGGCGGCCGTGGCGACCTTGCGGAAGGGGGCGGCCGGGTCGGCCAGGATGGGCAGCCCGCGCGCGGCGTACCGCTCGACCGTCTCCGGGCTGACGGCGGCCACATGGATGGGCGGGTGCGGCGCCTGCAGCGGTACGGGCTGGAGCCGCACGCCGCCGTCGAGGCCGGGGGCGACCCGGGCGAACTCCCCGTTATGCCGGAACTCCTTGCCGCTCCACAGGCCCCGGATGACGTCGAGCGACACGTCGAACCGCGCCCGCGCCTGGGCGAGGTCGACCCCGAACCCGTCGAACTCGAAGCTTTGGTAGCCGCGGCCGACCCCGAAGTCGAGCCGTCCGCCGGAGAGAACGTCCACCAGCGCGGCCTGCTCGGCGACATGGATGGGGTTGTGCAGAGGCAGTACCACGATGCCGGTGCCCAGCCGTAGCCGTTCGGTCCGCCCCGCCAGGTGGCTGAGGAAGTTCAGGATCGAGGGCACCACGCCGTAGTCGCGGAAGTGGTGCTCGGCCAGGCGGACGCCGTCGAAGCCGAGGTCCTCGATGAGCTCGATGAGCTCGACATGGTAGTCGTAGACCTCCCGGTGTGACTGGCCGTCGAACCGGTGGAAGAGGTGGAAGGTGGAGAACTTCATCGGGGCCACTCCTCCCGAGGACGGCGGCGGCGCCGCTCGCACCGAGTCCGTACCAAGCGCTCGCTTGGTTAGCCTAGCAGGGGGCTCGGCAGGCGGCCAGGGTCGCGCCGCTCCGGGGGTGTCCGCCCGCCGCGGCGGGCATGGCAGGCGGTAGGTTCGCGGTCATGGCACTACGGCATATTGCACTGTTCCGCTGGACCGACGATGTCACCTCCGCGCAGGTGCAGGAGGTGGTCGACGGTCTCTCCCGGCTGCCCTCGCGTATCCCCGAGCTTCGCGCCTACACCTTCGGGCGGGACCTCGGAATCAGCGAGGGGACCTACGACTTCGGGGTGGTCGCCGACCTGCCCGACGAGAAGGCGCTCGCGGTGTACCGCGAACACCCCGATCACCAGGCGGTCCTGGCCGTGATGCGCCCGCTGATCGCCGACCGCGCGTCCGTGCAGATCCGCGTCCCCGACCCCGAGTGATCTCTGCGGCGCGCGGCGCTCGTTCATCACGCTCGGGTCAAAGTAGATCATGTTCTCTTTCGGATCGGATCCGGTTCCGATCGCCGGGTAAAAGATCTTCATGTACCCCGTTTGCAAGGGTATGCAGGTGATCGACGATCCATCGCAAGGAACTGGAACAAGTTCCTTTTTGGGTGTTGCGTTGGAACATGATTCGGTATTAGCTTCGTGCCATAGCCGAAGCCCGGTGAGAAGCGTTCGGCGGGCTCTGGTCCGCCGGGTGTACCGGACGGCAGGCATGGAAGAACGCGTCACCTGTCGGAGATGGATCGCGCCCCTTCTCCGGCAGGTGGCGTCGGCTCGCCCGGGCCCGGCCGCGCGGGACCGCCGCCAGCACCGTGTGCGGCAGCACGGACGGAGGTACCGATGCGCCGCCACCAGGCCATCACCGACCGTGCCGCCGTGGTCGGCGTCGGGATGACCGATCTGACCCGCTCCTCCGGCCGCTCCGCACTCGCCCTCGCCTCGGAGGCGGCGCTCGCCGCGCTGGCCGACGCCGATCTGGAACCCGCGGACGTCGACGCCGTCCTCGCCTATCACCTCGGTGACTCCGCGTCCGTCACCGACCTGGCCCGCGAGCTCACCCTGCCTCGGCTGGGATGGCACAACGACATCCACGGCGGCGGAACGCAGTGCGCCTCCATCCTCGGCGACGCCGCCATGCTCATCGCCACCGGCCAGGCGGCCACGGTACTCGTCTACCGGGCTCTCAACGGCCGCTCCGGGCACCGGATGAACCAGCAGGGCCTCCGGCTCGGCGCGGGGGTCGAGCGCCAGTTCACCGCCCCCTACGGCGTCGTCGGCCCGATCGAGCACTTCGCGCTGGTGGCCCGCTGCTACCTGCACAACGCCGGACTGGGCACCGACGACCTGGAAGCCGTCGTCGCCGCCTCACGGCAGCACGCCGCCGCTAACCCCCGCGCCCTCCGCCGCACGCCCCTGGCACCGGGGGAGTACCGCGCCAGCCCCATGGTGGCCGACCCCGTGCGCCGGGCGGACTGCTGCCAGGAGACCGACGGGGCGTGCGCCCTCGTGCTCACCTCCGCCGACCGCGCCGCCGCCGGCGCCCCGCGGGTGCGAGCGGTGGTGCGCGGCGGGCGTCCGGACCTCTCCCGGCTCGACCGCAGCCCCGACCCCGCGGCCGTCTTCTCCGGCCACCTCGCCCCGCTCCTCTACGAGGCCGCCGGAATGCGTCCGAGCGACGTAGACGTGGCGCTGCTCTACGACGCCTACTCCTTCCTCGTCCCCCGGCAGCTAGCCGACTTCGGGCTGGTCGCACCGGCCGACCTGAGCACGGTGCTGCGCTCCGGCGGGATCTCGGCCACCGGACGTATCCCGGTCAACCCGCACGGCGGGCTGCTCTCCGAGGGGTACGTGCACGGGCTGAACAACGTGGCCCAGGCCGTGCGCCAGCTGCGTGGAGACGGAGTGAACCAGGTGCCCGGCGCCTCCGTGGCGCTGTGCACCGGATTCGGCGGTGCCTACGGCAGCGCGGCGCTGCTCGTGGCGGACGGGTGAACTACGCCTCGGGGACCCGCGCGACCGGTATTCCCAGCCCTTGCAGGTCGGCGCGGGTACGGGTGGTGAAGAACCAGTCGCGGAACCGGTCGTGCCCGATGATCGGGCTGGCCGGTGCCAGCGCCTGCTCGCCGACGAGGTGGAACCGGTAGCCGAGGGGCTCCAGCAGCGAACGCAGCCGACCGCCGTCGGCGCCGGGCAGCACCTCGCAGAGGATGTCGGGGCGGTGCGCCTTGAGGAACCGCGCGCCGTGCTCGAAGACCGCGGCCTCGGTGCCCTCGACATCGATCTTGAGCACGGTCGAGGTGCCCTCGGGCACGGCGTCGGTGAAGGTGTCCAGCGCGACGATCTCCACGGGGACCCCGTCGTCGAACGCCATCGCCTCGGAGTAGAAGCAGGGCAGGGCGGAATCCGCGGAGTGCGGGGGCATCGCGGCCCTGCGCGTCGGATCGCCCACACCCGTGTGGTGCAGGGTGACCCGGTGGAGCACCCGGTTGCGCACGCAGTTGTCGACCAGCGCGTGGTAGACCTCGGGCGCGATCTCGAACGCGTGTGCCCGGATCGCGGGGTTGACGGCCGTCCCGACCAGGGTGAAGAGCCCGGTGTAGGCGCCGATGTCGAACATGGTGTCGCAGCGCCGTGCCACCGCCGCGAACAGCCGCACCGCGAAGTCGTCGGCCGGCTGCGGCCGGTGCCCCTCACCCCAGTACAGCTCCTTGGCCACCACGCACCGCGCCGGCCGGAGCATGGTGAACTCGGAGCTGTAGACCCGGCCCGTGACCTCGGGGACGCGCGCGGGGGCGGGCAGTCGGCCCGTGCCGCGCAGCGACGGCGCGGCCACCCGCACCGCCCCGCGCATGGCGAGGTTGGGCAGCCGCCAGCCCAAGAACCGCTTGACGTGCCTCTTCGCCCCGTACCACGTGCGCCTGCGGGTGCGCTGCTCCTGATCGGCCCGCGCGGTGTGCTCGGTCATCTGACCACCCTCCCGTTGGGCCGGGTTCGGCGAACCCGCTCAGAGTAACCCCGCGCGGCGGTCAGGTCACGGCCTGATGGGGGACGGCTGGGAATTTCCTGGGAGCGGCGGGGCGGCGGCCCCGCGATCAGGACCGGGCGCGGGCCGCCGGTTCGACGTCCGTCAGGTTCTTGAGCGCCTCCCGGCGGGACAGCGGGGACATCCACTGCTCCGTGGCTCCGATGAAGCGGACCACCGCGTCGGGATCGACGCGCCCGTAGGAGCGCAGCGCCCAACCGATGGCCTTGCGGATGAAGAACCCCTGGTGGCCGAGGTTAGGCTCGATCACGTCGAAGAGCAGCCGCGCGTCGGTCGCCGCACCGGCGGTGTTCTGGCAGATGATGGCCGTGCGGCGCAGCCACAGGTCGCCGGACGACGCCCACGTGCGGATGATCGGGCGCATGTGGGCCGGATCGTCGCGCAGCATCGGCCCGATGCGCCGCACGGCGATCTCGTCCACGTAGTCCCACCACGCACCGGCCACGATGAGGTCCTCATACAGCCCCACGGCCCCGGGGCCCTGGTAGTCGCGGTAGAGGTGGTGCCCGGTCAGCTGCACGGCGGCGTAGCGCTCCTCGCGGTGCGTGGCCGCCCGCCACAGCGTTCGGGCGGTGTCGTCCCACGTCACGGAGTCACCGATGGGGTAGGCGGCGAAAATCCCGTCCAGCGCGCGCCGCCGCGGCCCGGCCTGCACCCCGTGGAAGGGCAGGTCGGACTTCATGTAGTCGCGCATGGGGCCGGCCTTCTCCGGGGCGCCCATCGCGCGCAGGCGGTCGCGGACGGCGGCGATCAGGCCGAGGTGGGCGGTCATGTGCCGGCGAGGGGGGTCGGCGTGGTCGGGGAGGGCGCGCTGGGGACGGCCGCGGGGCGGCTGACCGTGCCCCGTTCGCCCAGCACGATGCCGTCGAAGAACACCGCGAGGAAATGGTCGGCGAGGTCGGCCGTGCTGAGCGCCCCCTCGGGCCGGTACCAGCGCACCGTCACCCAGATGGTGTCGCGGATCATCCGGTAGGTGAGCTTGGGATCGATATCGGTCCGGAAGACACCCTGGGCTTGGCCGTTCCGGATCACGTCGATCCAGATGTTCTGGATCTCCTGCTCGCAGGTGGTGAGGTAGCCGAAGCGGGGGAACTGCCGCAGATAGTTCCAGTCGTTCTGCACCACGGTGATGGCCGCGCGGTGCGGCTGGAGCGACCGGTAGGCGGCGTGGACCAGCTTGGCCAGCAGCTCGCGCGGATCACCGCCCTCAGCGACCGCGCCGCGGTAGTCGCGGAGGAGGTCGTCGAGGAAGGACGAGAGGACCTCGTCGACGATCGACTCCTTGGAGTCGAAGTGGTGGTACAGGCTGCCGGAGAGGATGCCCGCCTCGTCGGCGATCTCGCGGACCGTGGTGGCCTGGAAGCCCTTCTCGGCGAAGAGATCGGCCGCGAGGCGCACGAGGTTGCCCCGCCGTTCCGAGGCGAGGGCGGACGCGCCCTGCCGGCCCCGGCCGCGCCTGCGCGGGGCGCGCCCGGCGGCGTCGTTGCCGGAGTCGTTCCCCGAGCTCATCGAGGCGTTGTGGTCTGGGGTGTTCACGTCCCTCATTATGCCGCTGTCGTCCAACCGCTTGGTCAAGACCGACGCGGCCGGTGGCGGCGTGGCGGCTCGGGGCGCGCGACGCCGCGACCGCTCGTTCGGGCTAGTCGAGCAGGCGGACCATGTCGCGCAGGGTCGGGCAGGGCCAGCGCAGCATGCAGCAGTTGCAGCGCTGCGTGGGAGGGGCGGCCCCGCTGGACAGGCCGCCGCCGTCCCGCGGGTGGTGGAGCTGGAGCAGGCTCAGGCACAGCTCGGCGAACCGGGTGACCTCCTGGCGGGCGTTGGCGTAGAACGCGACGTCATTGATCCGCAGTAGCGCGCTCTCGCTCGCCTGGCGGGGGATACCGACGGTATCCGGGCCCCAGGGCACCGCTTTGACGGCCCGTTCGCGGACGCCTTCGATATAGAGGCGAAGCCGTTCGTGGTCGTCCAGCTGTCCTTCCGCTGATGCTGACATATCGGAAATCGACATCGTGCCATTCCCTCCGGCTCACTGTGCTCCGCCTCAACCCGTCTAAGTAACTAAGCGTACAAACATGATTACTTATTGTTGCAACGAGGATGGGAGAAGGAAATGGGGGCGCGCCGAAGTACATGGCGAATATTCGGGGCGTACACAGGAATGCACGGGTCGTCCCGGGGGCCTGGGACGACCCGTGCTCTTCAGGTGGACGTCGGGGCCGCGCGGGGGATCCGTCGCTCTCCGTAACGTCCATTGGTGACTAACCGCATGTGTCTAGCTGCAGCTCCCGCCGCAGTTGCACGGACCGCCGCTCTGGCATCCGCATCCGCAGCTGGGTCCGCAGTTGCAGCCTCCAGGGGTCGGCGGAGCGGGCGAGGGCTGGGGCATGGGTTCTCTCCTCAAGGACAGGCGTGCACGGGCATTATCCGCCGCGGTTGCACGGACCGCCTTGCCGGCATCCGCGATCGCAGCCGGGGCCGCAAGCGCAGCCCGTGAGGGTCCGCGGAATAGGTGAGGACTCGGGCACGGGTCCCTCCTCAATGGCAGGTGCACGCACGTACTGACCATCCAGGTGTGCCGCCCGCTGGGTGGGCGGCACTTCCGTGGCGCGAATTCGTCGCCGTCACCTGACGTGCCCGATTCTCGCGATCGCCAATCGCCGTGGCCGAATATGGACACGGTGTCGATGGCCGAAACGCGCATGGGCACGGAACCGATCACGTCCCGGGGGACGAGGGGAACGCCGTGATGGGCATATTGCGTCCACATCCTCACCGCGTCCCCTAGCAGGCGATGAGGGCGCGTCCCGAAATGCTGTCAGCGAGGAGTACCCCGGCGACGGCGAGCTTTCCCCACATACGGTCGGCAGTACCGGCCGCCGTCAACCCCACCCCCCGTCGGCGCGGCGAGCGGGCCCGTGCCGCGGCTCAGCGCACGAACGTGCCCGCGGGTGGCTCGGGGGAGTCCACGGCGGTGGCGTCGTCCACCGGCGGCGCCCCGGCGGCGAACCGCTCCAGCTCCTCCCCGCGGAGCAGGCGCGCCATGTCCGGGTCGCGGTGGGCGCGCCGCGCCAGCTCGTCGGCGGGGAGCGGGCGGTCCGACGCGACCAGTACCAGGTTGCCGAAGCGCCGTCCGCGCAGCACGCCAGGTTCGGCGATCAGGGCGACGTCGGCGAAGACGCGCGCCGCCGTGGCGACCTGCGCCCGGACGTGCCGCAGCCGCTGGCCGTCCGCGATGTTGGCGGCGGCCACCGCTCCCGGGCGCAGTACACGTGCGGCCTCGGCGTAGAACTCCACCGAGGTCATGGCGGCCGGGGTGCGCGCCCCCGCGAACACGTCGCAGACAAGCAGGTCGGCGATGCCGTCGCGGCGCTGGCCCAGCCACGCGCGGGCGTCGCCGATCCCGACACGGATCCCGGCCCGCCGGTCCCAGGGCAGCGAATCGCGGACGAGCTCGACCAGCCGGGCGTTGGTGTCGACGGCACGCTGGCGGGAGCCGGGGCGGGTGGCGGCGATGTAGCGGGCCAGGGTGAGTGCGCCGGCCCCGAGATGCAGCGCGTCGATCGGCTCACCGGCCGGTGCGGCGAGATCGGCCACGTGCCCCAGCCGCCGTACGTACTCGAAGTCCAGGTGGGTGGGGTCGGCCAGGTCGACGTGCGACTGCGGGGTGCCGTCGACCACGAGCATCCACGCGTCGGGGCGATCGGCGTCGCGCATGAGCTCGATCCGCGGCGCGGTGACGCCCGGCGCTTCCTGTGTGTCGTTCCTGCCCATCCGCCCCTGCCCACCCAATTGTCGTGCGGGCCGCGCGGCCCTGTGGCCATCAACGGTACGGCGGATGGGCGGCGCGTGAGTAGACGGGAGTTTCGGGGGCGGAGGGGGCGTCGGGGCGGAACCGGCCGTAGCTCCCCCCGTAAAAGACCAGGGGGCCGGGGCGCGCGTCATCGCCGAGCCGCAGGTGGCCCACGCGGGCGACCACGATCAGGTGATCGCCGGCCACGTGCTCGGTCTCGACATCGCACTCCAGCCACGCCAGGGCGCCGGTCAGCACCGGATTGCCCCGCGGTGAGGGGGCGATGTCGAGGCCGGTGAACTTGTCCCCGCCCTTCGCCGCCATCTGTCGGCAGGCCTGCTCCTGATCGGCGCCGAGGATGTTGACGACCTGCCCGTGGGAGGCGCGCAGCACCGGCCAGCTGGAGCTGGTATGGGCGACGCAGAAGCTCACGAGCGGGGGTTCGAGGGACACCGAGGTGAAGGAGTTGGCGGCCAGCCCCACCGGCGCTCCGGTGGTCGCGTCCCGCCCGGTGATCGCTACGACTCCGGTGGCGAAGCGGCCGAGGGTGTCGCGCAGCCGGCGGGTGTCGAAGTCACCCTCGAAACCGCCCGAGGGTTCCCGGTCCCGGGCGGTCCATGCGGCATCGTCCTCTGCGTGTCCCGAGGAGGTGCGCCCCTCAACCTCAACGGCTAAGGTCCATCCCCCTCGGCGGTTGTCGGTCGGCACGGGCGCCGCCTTTCCGCGCTCCTGCGCACTCTGTCCGCTCCTAGCCAAGCGCTTGCTTGGTTAGTACTCTAGCTTCCGTTGGAGGCCCCGTCACCCGGTCCGCCCGGATTCCTCCCGCCGCGACGGGGGCGCCGAACGGCGGGGATGAGGAGCGCAATGGCGCAAGACCACGGAACGCTGGCCGGGGCCGCGGCGGTCGCCGGTGTCGGATACACGCCCTTCACCAAGGATTCCGGCGTCAGCACGACGACGTTGGCCTGCACGGCGATCCTCAACGCGCTCGCCGACGCCGGGCTCGGTGCCGACGACGTCGACGGGATCGCGACCCACCGCGTCGGTGACTCCAGCCCGCCGTGGGTGGTCGGCCCGGCCCTGGGGATCGATGATCCGCAGTGGTACCTCGACCAGTTCGGCGGAGGCGGCGTCTCGCACGCGGTGATCGGACAGGCCGCCATGGCCATCGCGACCGGCACGGCGACCACGGTGGTCTGCTACCGGGCGATCAACGCGCGCTCGGAGTTCCGGATGAGCGGGCAGGGGCGTGCCCCAGCGGGCGCCTTCGACCTGCAGTACCAGGCACCCTACGGACTTCTCGCCCCCGTCCAGCACTACGCGATGGCGGCACGCGCCCACATGCTCGCCTACGGCACCACCCACGAGCACCTCGGGTTGGTCGCCATCACCCAGCGGGCCAACGCCGCGCGCAACCCGCGGGCGGTCAAGCGCGCGCCCATCACGATGGACGACTACCTCGCCTCGCGCTGGATCGCCGAACCGTTCCGGCTGCTGGACTGCTGTCTGGAGACCGACGGGGCCTGCGCCGTGGTCCTGACCTCGGCCGAGCGCGCCCGCGATCTGCGCCGCCCGGCGGTGGACATCGGTGGCGCGGCATGGGGAGGCGGCCACTCGACCTACTCCTCCGCGCCGCCCACGGCCACCGACCTCACCACCTCCTACGCCGCCCGTCTGGCCCCCCGGCTGTACGCGATGGCCGGACTGGGACCGCCGGACGTCGACGTGGCCGAGATCTACGACTGCTTCACCTGGACCGTGCTGGTCCAGTTGGAGGACTACGGCTTCTGCGCTAAGGGCGAGGGCGGCCCCTATGTCGCCTCCGGGGCGACCCGGCCGACCGGAGAGCTCCCGGTCAACACGCACGGCGGATTCCTGTCGGAGGGCTACGTGCACGGTATTAACCACGTGGCCGAGGCCGTCCAGCAGCTGCGCGGGGAGGCGGGGGAGCGCCAGGTCCGCGGGGCCGAGGTCGCGCTCTCCACCGCGCAGCCGGGCTATGTGCTGGCCGGCACCTCGGCGCTGCTGCTGACGGTGAGCCGATGAGCGCCGCGGAGCGCCCCCGCCCCGCGGCCGACCGCGATTCCGCGCCGTGGTGGCGGGCGCTGCGACGGCGCGAGTTCGCCCTCCAGTGCTGCGACGACTGCGCGACTCTCCGCTTTCCACCGCGGGGTGTGTGCGGCCACTGCCGTTCCCGCGGGTGGTCGTGGACCGCCGCACGCGGCACCGGCCGGGTGATCAGCTGGGTCGTCACCCACCACGCCGTCCACCCGGCCTTCGCCGATGCCGTCCCCTTCACCGTGCTCCACGTCGCCCTGGACGACGCGCCGGGACTGTGCTGCTGGGGCGGTCTGACCGGCGCGGGGCCGGGCGCGTTGCGCTCGGGCCTTCCGGTGCGCGCGGTGTTCGCCGACGCCGACGACGAGCTGACCCTGGTGCTGTGGCGGCCACAGGAGGGGACGCACACCTAGCGCTCTCCTGGGGCCGGCCATCGCGAGGCCCCCCTTTTTGGTCGCCGGGTCGCCGGTGCCCGGCCAGGGGCTCACTCCCGGCAGCCGCGCGGCGTCCTCGCCGCACTCGGCGCGATGGCGGCGGGCCCGCTGCGGCCGCCCCCCGGCGGAGCGGCACCGGGAATGACGGCTCACCCGTCCCTGGCGCGGCGCCGCAGCTCCCCCTTGTCGACCTTGCCGTTGGGGGTGATCGGCAGCGCCTGCACCAGCACCACGCGGCGCGGGACCTTGTAGTTCGACATGTGCTCCCGAGCCCAGGCGATCACCCCCTCGGGGGTGATGTCCGAACTCGCGCCCGCGACCACATAGGCGTGGCCCGCCTCGCCCATCCGCGCGTCGGGGACACCCACGACCGCCGCCTGGGCGATGCCCGCGTGGCGCAGCAGCAGCCGCTCGACCTCGGCCGGGGCGACGTTGAAACCGCCGCTGATGAACATGTCCTTCTTGCGATCGACGATCGCCAGGTTCCCGGCCGCGTCGAGTACGCCGATGTCGCCGGTGCGGAACCGCCCGGCGTCGTCGATCGCCTCGGCGGTGCGCTCCGGATCGCCCCAGTAGCCGCGCATGACGCCGTACCCGCCGATCACGATCTCGCCCCGGCGGCCGGTCGGCAGCGGGGCACCGTCATCGTCCGTGATCTCGACGCTCACCCCCGGCATCGGCCGTCCGGTGCTCGTCGCGATGACGTCCACCGCGTCGCCCTCCCGGGTCATGGACACGACCGTGCCCTCGATCAGCCCGTAGGCGTTGATCATCCGGCGGACCACGCCCTGGTCCAGCAGGCCGCGGATCAGCTCCGGGGGAACCGAGGCCGCCCCGCAGATCCCCACCCGAAGGAGGGGGTCGTCGCGACGCCGCCGCGCGGACCGCCCCTCGCTCTGTTCCAGAACGGCGAGGAGCCGCTGGAACATGGCGGGAGGCCCGGCCAGCACGCTGATCCGCTCGTGTTCGATCAGCTCCATCAGCCGCGCCGGGTCGAACCGGGGCTGGGGGAGCAGCGTCGCCGCCCGCATCACTCCGGCCAGCAGTCCCGCGTTGACGCCGAACCCGTGCGAGAACGGAGCGATCACCGGGTAGCGGTCGTCCTCGCCCAGCCCCACCACCGCGGACCAGTCCCAGTACCCGCGCAGCAGCTGGGCGTGGTGGATCATCACGCCTTTGGGAGCGCCCGTGGTCCCGGAGGTGGCCAGGACCTCGGCCAGATCGAGTCCCCGCACCGACAGCGCCCGGCCTTCGGCGGTGCCGCCGCTGACCTGGTCGGCCCGGGCGCGGAACGCGGCGAAGGACTCCACACCCCAACGCGCCGCCGCCGGATCCTCCGGGGGCGCGTCGATCAGGACCACGCGCCGCAGGTCGGGCAGGTCCGCGAACACGGTCCCGTCGCCGGGTCCGCCGCTGACCTCCTCGATCAACCGTACGAACGAGGTGTCCAGAAAGTACTCGGTGGCGAACAGCAACCGCGCCCCCGTGCGCCGCAGCAGGTCGGCCGCCTCGAACCCCTTGAACCGGCTCGACAAGGGGACGATCACCGCACCCGCGTCCCAGATCGCGAAGGCCAGCTCCGCCCATCGCGCGGAGTTAGGGCCGATCACCGCCACCCGGTCACCGGCGTGCACGCCGGTGGCGATGATCGCCCGGGCGAGCCGCGAGGCCTCCCGCGCCAACCCCGCGAGGGTGCGCCGGGAGTCGGAGTCGACCAGCACCTCAGCGTCCGGGCGGGCGCGGGCCTGGGCGCGCAGCATACGCGGGATCGAGGTCCAGCCCCGGGGCACCGGGGCGATCTCCGGCGCGGCGCCGTTCGGCTCATGGGTGGGGGAGGTCCGCATGGTGGTGTCCTTCCGCCTCCGCGCGGGTCCGGGCGAGGTGGTGGCCGCGGTCGTCGGCCACGGCGCCGGGACGGTGCTCGTCGTCGGTGTGCGGCTCGATCACGAGGTCGATCCGCACGGGGGTCAGGCCGGCCAGTACCTGCTCGATGCGTCCGCGCCACATCGGGTTCTCCACAAGAGAGGGGCGCGCGAAGACGACGCGGAGTGTGGCCGTGTCGAGGGTGCCGGGGCGGGTGACGTGCAGGGTCCAGTGGGCGATGCCGTCGATCGGTGCCAGCGCCCTCTCCAGTCGGGCGACGGACAGCCACTGTCCGCGCACCAGCACGCGGTCGCCGACCGTGTGCCGGGGGAGGGGGATCGCAGTTGCGCCGCGTCCCAGGACGGCGACGAGACCCGTGCGCACGGTCGCGGAGGACAGCTCGGAGTGCCACAGGGGACGGGTGACGATCTCCGCCGCCCCCGCGGGGTAGGGCGGGACGAGGAGCCGATCCTCGGTCAGCGGGGCCAGCCCCACCGTCCCCGCCACCGTCGGCACAAGGGTTCCCTCGACACCGCGGGCCAGCGGGGCCTGGAATCGCGGGTCGACGAGGAGATCGGTGACCTCCGCGTCGAACTCCTCCGCCAACTGGCGCCGGGCGCCCGGGGCTGCGATCTCCCCCGCGAGCAGGATCCGGCGCAGGCCCAGGTCGAGCGGGTCGAGTCCGAACTCCAGGTGGAGCCGGGAGAGCAGGTCCATCGCGCCGGTCGTGGTGGCGACGATGGTGGTCGCCCCGACCACTTCCAGGGCGCCGTGCAGCCGCATCCGCCCCCGCGGCCCGATCGCGGCGGCGCTCGCCCCGGCGGCGACGGCGGCTTCGGCCAGCAGCGTTCCCGCCTGCGCGCCCTCATTGTTCAAGGCCACGACGACACGGTCGCCCGCCCCGACCCCGGCGGCGGCCAGCGTCCGCGCGCCGACGTCCACCGCCGCGCGTCGATCCTCCGGACTGAGCGCGGTGACCGTACCGGTCCCGGGGGCGACCAGGAGCATGCCGGCGCCGCCGACCGACCCGATGACGGTGTCGTCGTCGCTGAACCAGGCGTCGGTTCCGCCACGGCGTCCTTCGACGGCCGCTGATTCCGCGTCCTCCGCCATTTCCCGCCCTCCCTCTGCGCCTCGGCCGTGTGGCCTTTTCCTCGTGCTTCAGGGTGCGCGTCGTCCCCTACGGTCCACTTCCGAGCTCCGCCCCGGTCGTGGGCGCTACTTCCTGGCGGAAGAGCTTGATCGCGTTGCAGACGTGCTCATGGCCGAGCCCGCCCACCTGGGTTTGCAGGATGAGGTCGGTGGCCCCGGCCGCGCGGACGCGCTCGACGGCCTGGCGCGAGCCCGCCACGTCGTCGATGACGACCATGTGGTGGTCGCGCAGCGTCTGGAGCGCCTCCTCCGGAGGCATACCGGCCGCGAGCTGGCCCAGCACGCGGTGGGTGGCGTGCCGGGCGTCGTAGTAGTCGGGCGGGGTCACCAGGTTGACCTGGCGCCGGATGTACCACAGCACGGCGTCGGCGGCGGTAGTGACCGCCTCGTCCCGGGTGGGCGCCACGTGCCACGGGATCATCAGCGCGACGCGGCGCGAGGCGGGGTCGAAGCCGTGCTCGGCCAGGGTCGCCTTGTAGGCGGCGATGTCCTCGGCGACGTCGTCCAGACCCTTGAGCATCGTCATGCCGAGCAGGTGGTAGCCGCGCCGGGCGGCGGCGCGGTAGCCGTCGAGGCTGGTGGAGGCCACCCATACAGGGGGGTGCGGGTCCTGGAGCGGGCGCGGGTGGACGGAGACGCCGGGCACGGTGAAGTACGGGTTGGCGATGGTGACCGGGGCGCCGTTGGCACCCCAGATCTCCAGCACCGCGTCCAGGGAGTCCTGCCAGATCCGCCGCGACTGCTCGAAGGGGCGGTTGAAGGCCTGGTACTCCAGGGGAGACGCACCGCGCCCCGTACCGAACTCCACCCGGCCGCCGGACAGCAGGTCCAGCGTTGCCACGCGTTCGGCCGTGCGGACGGGCGACTGGAACGGAAGCAGCACCACTCCCAGGCCGAGTCGGAGCCGACGGGTGCGCTGCGAGATCGCCGCGAGGGTGAGGTCGGGCGCCGAGGAGTGCGAGAAGCCCCGCGTGAAGTGGTGCTCGACCAGCCACACGGCCTCGTACCCGAGCTCGTCCGCCAACTCCGCCTGGGCCACGACCCCGTCGAACGCCCGCTTCTCCACCTCCCGCGTCCGGCCGCGGACCTCGACCTCGTACCCCAGGCTGACTCGAAGCGACGGCATGCACGCCTCCGATGGTCGCAACAACCAAGCGTTCGCTTGGTAGCGTAGCAGCGGGAGGCAGCGCCGATAAGGGGTCACCGTGGACGGGGGCGCGTCGCCGGGCGAAAACACGGCTGCTAGCACACCTCAGTGCCGCTAGCCTGGTTTTCCACCGCTTAGGGCCGTCGCCCTGAGCCCACGAGTTTCCATCACTACCGAGGAGTGGCCGTGCTACTGCGGATGTCGACCCTGTTCCTGCGCACCCTGCGTGAGGACCCGGCGGACGCCGAGGTGCCGAGCCACAAGCTGCTGGTCCGCGGCGGGTACGTGCGCCGTGCCGCGCCCGGTGTCTACTCCTGGCTGCCCCTCGGCAAGATCGTGCTGGACAACGTCACCGCGGTGGTGCGCGAGGAGATGAACCGCATCGGCGCCCAGGAGGTGCTGCTGCCCGCCCTGCTGCCCCGCGAGTACTACGAGGCCACCGGGCGCTGGACGGAGTACGGCGACACCCTCTTCCGCCTCGTCGACCGCAAGGGCGCCGACTACCTCCTCGGCCCCACCCACGAGGAGCTGTTCACCCAGCTGGTCAAGGGCGAGTACTCCTCCTACAAGGACTTCCCCGTGATCCTCTACCAGATCCAGGAGAAGTTCCGCGACGAGGCCCGCCCCCGCGCCGGTATCCTGCGCGGCCGCGAGTTCCACATGAAGGACTCCTACTCGTTCAACCTCGACGACGAGGGGCTGCAGGCGTCCTACGACGCGCACCGCGACGCCTACATCCGCATCTTCGACCGACTCGGCCTGAAGTACGTCATCGTGGCCGCCACCTCCGGCGCCATGGGCGGTTCGGCATCCGAGGAGTTCCTCGCCGAGGCCGCCACGGGTGAGGACACCTTCGTCCGCAGCACCGACTCCGACTACGCCGCCAACGTGGAGGCCGTGCGCGTTCCCGCGCCGCCCGCCCTTCCCGTCGAGGGCCAGCCCGAGGCGACCGTGCACCACACCCCCGACACCCCGACCATCGAGACGCTGGTCGACTTCTTCAACTCCTCCGGGCTGGCGGACGGCACCGTCACCGCCGCCGACACGTTGAAGAACGTGCTCCTCAAGCTGCGCCAGCCGGGCGAGAAGGACTGGGAGATCATCGGCATCGGCCTGCCCGGCGACCGCGACGTCGACATCAAGCGGCTCGAAGCGGCCGTCGAGCCCGCCGAGGTCGCGATGCTCGACGAGGACGACTTCGCCGCCAACCCCTTCCTGGTCAAGGGCTACGTCGGCCCCAACGCGCTGCTCGCCAACAAGCTCCGCTATCTCGTCGATCCCCGCGTCGTCGAGGGCACCCGGTGGATCACCGGCGCCGACAAGGCCGAGCACCACGTGATGAACCTCGTCTGCGGGCGCGACTTCACACCGGACGGCACCATCGACGTCGCCGACGTGCGCGACGGCGACCCCTCACCCGACGGCCACGGCACGCTCTACACCGCCCGCGGCATCGAGATCGGCCACGTGTTCCAGCTCGGCCGGAAGTACACCGATGCCTTCGAGGTCGACGCGCTCGGTCCCGACGGCAAACCCAAGCGGGTCACCATGGGTTCCTACGGCATCGGCGTCTCGCGCGCCGTCGCCGCGATCGCCGAGCAGTCCTACGACGACAAGGGCATCATCTGGCCGCGGGAGGTCGCCCCGGCCGACGTGCACGTGGTCGGCACCGGCAAGGGCGAGCAGATCGAGGTCGCCCTGCGCATCGCCGAGGAGCTGGAGGCCAAGGGCGTCCGCGTCCTCGTCGACGACCGCAAGGGCGTCTCTCCCGGCGTGAAGTTCACCGACGCCGAACTGCTCGGCATCCCCACCGCCGTGATCGTCGGCAAAGGCCTGGCCCAGGGCGTCGTGGAGCTGCGCGACCGCGCCACCGGCGAGCGCGAGGAGATCGCGCTGGACGCCGTGGTCGAGAAGGTCACCGCCATCGCCACGGGCGCCTGAGCCTCGGGGCGTCCGCCGGACGACCGCCGGACGCCCCCGTTGATCTCGGCGATATCGACCTAATTCTGGCGGACATTCGGTCGATATCGCCGAGATCAACGGATGTGCGGGGGCGGGTCACTCCGCGGCGTCGGTCTTTGGCGCCTGGTCCGGGGAGAACCCGGGAAAAGGTGTGAGCTTGCCGCCCCACTCCAGTGCCCGGACGGTGGCCGACTGGAGGGATCGGGCCGCCAGATCGCGCAGCACCGAGTCGGAGGCGGCGGCCAGCTCCAGGTAGCCCTGGGCGGTCTGCTCCTCCAGCCGTGCGGCGTAGGTGTCCAGGTCGGCGTCGTCCGTGGAATCGGGCAGGCCGTAGGCGCTTTCCGACGGGTCGGGCTCGGCCTCGCGCTCCGCGAGCAGCGTGCTCAGGGTGTCGCGCTGGGCCCGGTGCGCGTCCAGGTGCTCGTAGGACCGCTCCCGCCGGCCGCCGGCGCAGTGCGCGCCGATGTAGGCGTAGCCGTACACGGCGGCGTGCTCCGCGCGCAGGGCGACCCGCAGCGCGCCGATGTCGGTGAACTCCCGGGGGTCCTCGGGTGTGGCACTCATATCAGCCTCTAAGCCTCCGCCAGCAGATGCGCGTGTCCGAGTTCACAGGCGCCGATAGAAGCGATCAGCTGGGCCAGACCCCCGTCGGCGACCTTGGCCGACTGCCGGCCGCGCGCACCGGCCGCGCTCGTCTCCGCCACGTGCAGTGCCGCCACCGAGACGGCCGTCCGCGCGACGGGACCGGGTGTGGGGCTCGGTGAGGTGACGGACATCCCGGGCCTCCCGCCCCGCTCGTCCTGGGTGGGCAGCCGCTCCCGCAGTGCGGACAGGTGGCTCTTGTGGTCGCCGAGGAACCTCCGCAGCAGGTCCACCGGCCCCTCGCCGGCGTCCACCGTCGCCTCGTACCGGGCGATCATGCGCTCCTTCTCGGTGATGACGGCGCGCAGCACGAACTCGTCCGGGCTGATCTCGCTGGGATACCAGCGTCGCCCCTGGCAGGCACTGAGTCCGATGGTCGCGAGGCCCGCGATCGCACCGATGACGACCGTTCGGCGGCTGACAGCCCCGGCGTCGTGGCCCAAGCCCCTTCTCCTCACCCTTCTCAACGTTGGAACGCCCATCTTTCCACGGCGGGCGCGCCTTTGGCGCAACCGCGCGCGGGGCGGCCACACTGGAACCACACTGGAAAAAGCATGTCCGATCGCCGGGCGGAGAGGCCTGGGGAGACGCTGACTGTGGATACCCTTGATCTCAAACCGCCGTCGTCGTGACGTGCGGACAACTTATGTCAAGAGCTGGACCGCCCCGTCCTCGCGGAGGAGCGCGGGTGGAATTCGCCGAGGAGGATCACAGATGGGGGCGCAGGCTCGCCGCGACCGTCTCGCCGAGCTGCTGGAGCCGGTCTTGGCCGACGCCGGCCTGGATCTGGAGGACGTCGAGGTCACCCCGGCGGGCAAGCGTCGTCTGCTGCGGGTCGTCGTCGACTCCGACGACGGTGTCGACCTCGACTCGGTCGGGGCTATCACCCAGGACATCACGGCGACGCTCGACGCCAGCGACGTCATGGGCAAGGCCCCCTATGTGCTCGAAGTGACCTCCCCTGGTGTGGACCGGCCGCTCGCTCAGCCCCGGCACTGGCGGCGCGCTCGCGGCCGCCTGGTGCAGGCCCGACTCGCCGAGGGCGGTGAGGTCCAGGGCCGTGTGATCGACGCCGACGAATCCGGCGTCACCCTGGACGTCGAGGGCCAGAGCCACCAGTACGGCTACGCTGACCTGGTACGCGGCAAGGTCCAGGTGGAATTCCGCCGCGCCGCCGACGCTGACGCGGCGGACTAGAGGGGGAGCCCCGTGGATATCGATATGAGTGTCCTGCGCAGCTTGGAGCGCGAGAAGGACATCTCGGTGGATCTCGTCGTCAAGGCGATCGAGGACGCCCTGCTGATCGCCTATCACCGCCAGGAAGGGACGGAGATCCCCGCGCGCGTCGAGCTCGACCGCACCACCGGGCATGTCACGGTGTGGGCCGCCGAGACCGACGACGAGGGAACCGTCGTCCGGGAGTATGACGCCACCCCCACTGGATTCGGACGCATCGCGACCTCCACCGCCAAGCAGGTCATCCTGCAGCGGCTGCGCGACGCCGAGGACGAGTTGACCCTCGGTGAGTTCGCCGGCCGGGAGAACGAGATCGTCTCGGGCCTGATCCAGCAGGGAAAGGACCCGCGCAACGTCCTGGTCGACCTCGGCAAGATCGAGGCCATCCTGCCGCCGCAGGAGCAGGTCCCCGGCGAGCCCTACGAGCACGGCGAGCGCCTGCGCGCCTACGTCGTGCAGGTGCGCAAGGGGCATCGCGGCCCGTCCGTCACGCTGTCGCGGACCCACCCCAACCTGGTGCGCAAGCTGTTCGAGCTGGAGGTTCCGGAGATCGCCGACGGTACCGTCGAGATCGCGGCGATCGCCCGTGAGGCCGGACACCGCACCAAGATGGCGGTGAAGTCCAACAAGGCGGGCGTCAACGCCAAGGGCGCGTGTATCGGCCCCCTCGGCAGCCGCGTGCGCAACGTCATGGCCGAGCTGCACGGGGAGAAGATCGACATCGTCGACCACTCCGACGACCCCGCGGTGTTCGTCGGCAACGCGCTGTCCCCGGCCCGCGTCAACGAGGTCGAGGTGCTCGACGCCGCGGCCAAGGTCGCCCGGGTCACCGTCCCCGACTACCAGCAGTCGCTGGCCATCGGCAAGGAGGGGCAGAACGCCCGGCTGGCCGCCCGGCTCACCGGCTGGCGCATCGACATCCGCTCGGACGCCGAGCCGGTGGAGGCCGCGACCGGTTTCCGGCCGATCGAGCCAGACGCGGCTCCGGACGACGGAACCGACCATGCCACCGGACAAGCCGATGCCTCGCCGCGCTAGAATGGGCGAAAGCGACCGGTCGCATCCCGTACGTATGTGCGTGGGCTGTCGGTCGCGGGCAGCCCAGTCCGACCTGGTACGGCTGGTGGACGATGGTGGCGTGGTGACGCCCGACACCACCGGACACCTCCCGGGCCGGGGCGCCTATCTGCACCCCGATCCCCGCTGCTGGCAATCGGCCGAGCGGAGGCGGGTGTGGCCGCGCGCCTTCCGGACCACAGGCCGGTTGGACACCTCGCGCGTCACCGCCTTCTTCGCCGAGGAATCGCGTTGGAGCGGGGCACGATAGACCGATAGGGTTGGAATGATCGCGTCGCCGCGATGGTTGTACTCACCGTCGGGTGGCGGGTCGAGTCATGCCAGCATGCCTGGCCGACTCTGACCCATTGTTGTGTAGCGACGAGAAAGCGGGTCGAGATTGCGATGAGCGCTCGATGAGTACGCAGCGATGAGTACGTCAAGCTAGCGACGGTCCGGCACAAGCCCATGTCCCGGACCGAGATAGAGGAGAGCAGTGGCGAAGGTCCGGGTATATGAGCTCGCGAAGGAGTTCGGAGTAGAGAGCAAGGCTGTTCTGGCCAAGCTCAACGAAATGGGCGAATTCGTGCGGTCGGCGTCCTCCACGATAGAGGCCCCCGTCGTCCGTCGGCTTCAGGAAGCTTTCAACAACGGTTCCGCGGAGAAGAAGGGCGGCGCCAAGCCGCGCCCCGCGGAGCCCAAGCCGCGTCCGCGCGGTGAGTCCCAGGCCCCGGCGAAGCCCGCCGCGGCCGATGGCGGCGCGTCCGCGCGCCCCGCGCCCAAGCCCGGCCCGAAGCCGGGTCCGAGCGCCCGTCCTAGCGCCCCCGGTGGTGGCGCTCCGAAGCCGGGTCCCAAGCCGGGACCGCGTCCGGCGAGCCCCAAGGCCGACAAGGCGGACAAGGCTGACAAGACAGAGCGGCCCGCCGCTCAGAAGCCGGGTGGCCGCCCCGAACGCGGTGGCCGTCCCGACTCCGGCAAGGGGCCCCGCCCCGGCCCGCGTCCCACGGGTCCGCGTCCGGGGAACAACCCCTTCGCGTCGACCGCGACCGGCATGGGCGCCAAGCCCGCCCCGCGTCCGGGCCCCCGGCCCGGTCCGCAGGGAGGCGGCCAGCGTCCGGGTGGCGGTGCGGCCGGTAGCGGTTCGCGTCCCGGCGGTGGAGCGGGTGCCGGCACCGGCGGCCCGCGTCCGCAGGCGCCGCGCCCGCAGGCCCCGCGTCCCGGCGGTGGCGCCGGTTCCGGTGGGCCGCGCCCCGACGGCGGTGCCGCGGGTGGCGCTCCGCGTCCGGGTCCCCGCCCCAGCCCGATGAACATGCCGTCGTCGCGTCCGACGCCGACGACGGGCGGCGGCGGCCGTGGTGGCCCCGGAGGGGGTCGCGGCGGCGGTGGCCGTCCCAGCGGCCGTGGTGGCCCCGGTGGCGGCGGTGCCCGTCCCGGGTTCGGCGGCGGTGGCGGCGGTCCGCGTCCCGGCGGTTTCGGTGGTCGCCCCGGTGGCCCCCGCGGCCGCGGAGGCGGCACGGCGGGTGCCTTCGGGCGTCCGGGCGGCCGTCCGGGCCGTGCCCGCAAGTCCAAGAAGCAGCGGCGTCAAGAGTTCAACGAGCTCGGCGCTCCCAGCTTCGGCGGCGTCAAGATTCCGAGCGGCAACAACCAGGTCATCCGCCTGTCGCGCGGCGCGTCCCTGTCGGACTTCGGCGACAAGATCGACGTCAACCCGGCGTCGCTGGTCCAGGTCATGATGCACCTGGGCGAGATGGTCACCGCGACCCAGTCGCTGCCCGACGAGACCCTGCAGCTGCTCGGCGAGGAGCTGAAGTACGTCGTCGAGGTCGTCAGCCCCGAGGACGAGGACCGCGAGCTGCTTGAGTCCTTCTCCATCGAGTTCGGTGAGAACTCCGGCACCGACGCCGACCTGCGTCCGCGTCCGCCGGTGGTCACCGTCATGGGCCACGTCGACCACGGTAAGACCAAGCTGCTGGACACCATCCGGAACAGCAACGTGGTCAGTGGCGAGGCCGGCGGCATCACCCAGCACATCGGTGCCTACCAGGTGTCGACCACGGTCGACGGTGAAGAGCGCAAGATCACCTTCATCGACACCCCGGGCCACGAGGCGTTCACCGCCATGCGTGCCCGCGGTGCCCAGGCCACCGACATCGCCATCCTGGTGGTCGCGGCCGACGACGGTGTGAAGCCGCAGACGGCGGAGGCCATCGACCACGCGAAGGCCGCCGGCGTGCCGATCGTCGTCGCGGTCAACAAGATCGACGTCGAAGGGGCCGACCCGCAGAAGGTCCGCGCCCAGATGACCGAGTACGGCGTGGTCACCGAGGAGTACGGCGGCGAGACGCAGTTCGTCGACATCTCCGCCCTCAAGGGCGAGAACCTCGACGCGCTGCTGGAGGCCGTCGTCCTGACCTCCGACGCCGCGCTCGACCTGCGGGCCAACCCCGACATGGAGGCCCAGGGCCTGGCCATCGAGGCCTACCTGGACCGCGGCCGCGGTTCCACAGCCACGGTGCTGGTCCAGCGGGGCACGCTCAACGTCGGTGACTCGATCGTCTGCGGCGACGCCTACGGCCGAGTCCGGGCCATGCTCGACGAGCACGGCAAGAACGTGGAGCACGCCGAGCCGTCCCGCCCGGTCCAGGTGCTCGGTCTGACCAACGTGCCCAGCGCGGGCGACAACTTCCTGGTCGTCAAGGACGACCGGGTCGCACGCCAGATCGCGCAGCAGCGCGAGGCGCGCGAGCGTTTCGCCCAGCAGGCCAAGTCCAGCCGCCGGGTCACCCTCGACAACTGGCAGAAGACCCTGGAGGAGGGGGAGCGCAACGAGCTGCTCCTGCTCATCAAGGGCGACATGTCCGGTTCGGTCGAGGCCCTGGAAGAGTCGCTGCTCAAGATCGACGCCGGCGGCGACGAGGTGGCCATCCGCGTCATCGGTCGCGGTGTCGGTGCGATCACGCAGAACGACATCAACCTGGCCGCGTCCGCGAACGCCATCATCGTCGGCTTCAACGTTCGGCCGGAAGGCAAGAACAGCGAGCTCGCCGACCGCATGGGCGTCGACATCCGCTACTACTCGGTCATCTACCAGGCCATCGACGAGGTCGAAGCGGCCGTCAAGGGTCTCCTCAAGCCCATCTACGAGGAGGTCCAGCTCGGTTCCGCGGAGATCCGCGAGGTCTTCAAGGTGCCGAAGATCGGCAACATCGCGGGTGCGATCGTCCGCAGCGGCATCATCCGGAGGAACGCCAAGGCACGCCTCATCCGCGAGGGTGTGGTCATCTCGGAGAACCTCAACGTCGAGTCGCTGCGCCGGTTCAAGGACGACGCCACCGAGGTCCGCGACGGCTACGAGTGTGGTATCGGCATCGGCTACAACGATCTGCGCGTGGAGGACGTCATCGAGACGTATGAGATGCGGGAGAAGCCGCGTGACTGACACTGATGTGACAGTGTGAGTCCTCAGGTCCCGGACCCCGGCCTCGTGTCGGGGTCCGGGGTCCGTCTGTCGAATCCCTTCCGGCCCAAGCCGCGCCGTCAAGCGGCCCACACATGACATCAAGATCGCGAAACTCGGCGCGCATGGCGCGGAACGGACGCTTGTTCGTCGGAGCACTGACGCTCGACGTCCTTCTCGGCGATGTCCGCTCCCTGAAGGAGAAGCGTTCGGTGATCCGGCCCATCGTGGCCGAACTGCGGCGGAAGTTCTCCGTGTCGGTCGCCGAGACCGGCGACCAGGATCTCTACCGCCGGTGCGAGATCGGCGTCGCCGTCGCGGCCTCCACGGCCGCGCACTGCTCGGAGGTCATGGACTCCTGCGAGCGATTTGTCGCGGGACGCCCCGAGATCGAGCTGCTCTCCGCGAGGCGGCGGCTCTTCAGCTCAGAGGAAGAATAGTAACCATGGTTGACGCCGCACGGGCGCGCAAGATCGCCGACCGCATTCAGCGGATCGTGGCCGAGATGCTGGAGCGCCGTATCAAGGACCCGCGTCTAGGGTTCGTCACCGTCACCGACGCGCGACTGACCAACGACCTGCGCGACGCCACGGTGTACTACACGGTGTTCGGCCCCGAGGAGGAGAAGGCCGGCACGGCCGCGGCGCTGGAGAGCGCCAAGGGCGTGATCCGCTCCGAGGTCGGGAGGCAGACCGGGCTCCGGCATACTCCCAGCCTCACCTTCGTGTTGGACGAGGTCCAGCAGAACGCCCAGCACATCGAGGAGCTGTTGGCCCAGGCCCGGCAGTCCGACGCCGAGGTGGCGCGCGCCGCCTCCACGGCCACGCCCGCCGGCGAGGCCGACCCCTACAAGACGCCGCGCGAGTACGACGAGGACGAACACGGCGTCTGATCCGCGCCGCGCGGCGCGGGGCCGCACCGGGCGCCCATCGGCGCCCGGTGCGTCGTCTTTTCCCAGCGACCCAGAACACGAGGGACCAGCTTTTCCCATGGCAGACAATGGCGTCGTCATCGTCGACAAGCCCGCCGACTGGACGTCGCACGACGTCGTCGCGCGGGTCCGGCGGCTCGCCGGAACCCGGAAGGTCGGCCACGCCGGCACCCTCGACCCCATGGCCACCGGCGTGCTGGTCCTCGGGATCGAGAAGGGCACCAAGCTCCTCGGCCACCTCGCCCTGACGGAGAAGGTCTACGAGGCCACCCTCCGTCTGGGGCTGGCCACCACCACCGACGACGCCGAAGGAGAGCTCGGCCCGCGGGTGGACGCGGCACAGGTCGACGACGAGCGCATCCGCGCCGGGGCTGCGGCGCTGACCGGCACCATCGAGCAGGTCCCGCCCCAGGTCAGCGCGATCAAGGTGAACGGAAAGAGGGCCTACAAGTCGGCCCGCGCCGGGGAGACGGTCGAGCTCAAGGCGCGCCCGGTGACCGTGTCGGAGTTCGCCGTCGGCGACATCCGGCGCGTGGTCGACGCCGAGGGCACCATGATCGACATCGACGCCCGCGTCACCTGCTCCAGCGGCACCTACATTCGCGCCCTAGCCCGCGACCTGGGGGCGGCGCTGGGGGTGGGCGGCCACCTCACGGCGCTGCGCCGCACGCGGGTGGGCCCGTATGACGTGTCCCAGGCCCGCACCCTGGACCAGCTGGCCGAGGAGTTCACCGCGTTGCCGCTCGCCCAGGCGGTGGCGGCCGCCTTCCCGGTCCGTGTCCTCAACGAGGCGGAGACCCGCAAGATCGCGCACGGCAACCGCATCGCGCCGGGCGAGCTGGGTGCCGGACCGATCGGCCTGTTCGCGCCAGACGGGACCGTGGTCGCTCTGGCCGAGGACACCGCCCGCTACAGCAAGCCCATTGTCGTGTTCGAGCCCGCGGGAAGCTGAACCGCGGCCGCGGAACTCCCGGTCCCTCCGTTGATCTCGGCGATATCGACCGAATGTCCGCCAGAATTAGGTCGATATCGCCGAGATCAACGGAGGGGTGGGGCGGAAACCGACGCGGAGGCGGCATGGTGATCGCAGCCGTGGCGGGAACGGTACCGTTGATCCGGGACTTTTCGCCGAGATTTCGAGCGGACATTCGTCTGAGGGGAGCTGTTGGACGTGCGGCGTTGGGGCGGGCTGGAGGAGATACCCCGGGACTGGGGCCGGTCCGTTGTGACCATCGGGGTGTTCGACGGTGTGCACCGCGGCCACCAGACCATCCTGCGCACAGCGGTCGACCAGGCCAGACGGCTCGATCTGCCGGTCGTGGTCGTCACGTTCGAACCGCATCCCGACTCGGTCGTGCGCGACCTGCCGCACCCGGCCGTGCTCACCCCGCCGGACCGCAAGGCCGAGCTGCTGGCCGAGCACGGGGCCGACGCGGTGTGCGTGCTGCCGTTCACCGTGGAGCTGTCCCGGCTTTCCGCGGAGGAGTTCGTGCAGCACGTCCTGGTGGACCGGCTGCACACGGCGGCGGTGGTCGTGGGGGAGAACTTCCGGTTCGGACACAAGGCGGCGGGCGATGTGGACGTGCTGCGGACGCTCGGCGAGAAGTACGACTTCACCACCGAAGGGGTGCGGCTGGTGGCGGATGCCGACACCATCACCTCGACGCTGATCCGCCGCTACCTCAGCGAGGGGAACGTCGCCGAGGCACGGGTCGAGCTGGGGCGTCCGCACCGGGTCGAGGGCCGGATCGTGCACGGCGCGGCGCGCGGGCGCGAGTTGCTCGGTTTTCCCACGGCCAACCTCGACTGCCCGGCGCACGCCGCGATCCCGGCCGACGGCGTGTACGCGGGGTGGCTGCTGCGGACCGCGCCGGGGGAGCACGCGGAATCATGCTGGCCGGCGGCGATCTCCGTGGGCACCAACCCCACCTTCGAGGGCAGCCCGCGGACCGTGGAGGCGTACGCGCTGGACCGCGACGACCTCGACCTGTACGGCGAGGCCATGGCCATCGAGTTCGTCCACCACATCCGCGGTCAGCTGCGCTTCGACAGCGTCGACGAGCTGATCGAAGCGATGCGGCGCGACGTCGACCAGGCCCGCGAACTGATGGCCGGTACCGACGGCGATCCGTCGGATGTCGGGTGACCTCGCTGTTTGCGGTAGACTGCGACGAGTACACAAGGATCGAGATCGTGCTCGCCGCCGTCGCGGGGGCGGGCAGCGCCGATCAGGCCGATCACCGTCCCGCGGGTTCACGCGGGGCCGGTGCCTCGATCCTCCATTGACGGTGACTGTTCGTACGCGCGGTCACCGCGGCTGCGCCCCGCCTGCTATGTGCGGAGCATTCCCATGCCCGCGTACTGACGAAAAAGAAGAATGGAGCGACGTGTCGATCGACGCCGCCACCAAGGAAAAGATCATCGCCGAGTACGGCACCGCCGAGGGCGACACCGGTTCGCCCGACGTTCAGGTCGCGCTGCTGACGCACCGGATCACCGAGCTCACCGAGCACCTGAAGACGCACAAGCACGACCACCACAGCCGCCGTGGCCTGCTGCTGATGGTCGGCCGCCGTCGCCGCCTTCTCAAGTACATCGCGAAGAAGGACATCAACCGTTACCGGAAGCTCATCGAGCGCCTCGGCTTGCGCCGCTAGGCAGGTGACGTGGGGGAGTGGCCTCGGCCGCTCCCTTTCTTAGTAGTGTGTGGGTGTGGCACCCGCCGCTGTGGCCAGGGAGTATCGTCCGCAGTGGTGGCTGTGTGAATGCGTTCGCCCTTCGCGGCTCTGTCGCATCCACACGTGATAACTCCATCGCAATTGAAGTGTTCCCGCGGTCCTCACCCTCGACTGCCGCGTCGAGGCCGGTCCTCGGTAGTGGTCTTCGGCTCGCCCCCCAGCGGAGGCGCGCCGAGGGCTTCGATCGATGACCGGTCGTCAGGGCCCTCCGCGCACACAGCGCCGAGCGGCTGAGACGTCATCTCGACGACGATCACCACACTCTTCGGGGTACGGACGCGGGACCTCTTGGAACAAACCTGTAGTAGGAGGTCGCCCATGGAGGGCGCGTATTCCGCCGAAGCCGTCATCGACAACGGTCGCTTCGGCACCCGTACCATCCGCTTCGAGACGGGCCGTCTCGCTCGTCAGGCCGCCGGCTCCGCCGTCGCCTACCTCGACGACGAGACCATGGTCCTGTCGGCCACCACGGCTTCGAAGCGGCCCAAGGAGAACCTCGACTTCTTCCCGCTGACGGTGGACGTCGAGGAGCGCATGTACGCCGCGGGCCGCATTCCCGGCTCGTTCTTCCGGCGTGAGGGCCGTCCGTCCGAGGACGCCATCCTCACCTGCC
The DNA here is from genome assembly GCF_039530945.1 of Nocardiopsis rhodophaea. Taxonomy (NCBI): domain Bacteria; kingdom Bacillati; phylum Actinomycetota; class Actinomycetes; order Streptosporangiales; family Nocardiopsidaceae; genus Nocardiopsis; species Nocardiopsis rhodophaea. Next base: position 111,517 of record NZ_BAAAPC010000018.1, on the reverse strand, counting down.
GCCTGATCGACCGGCCGCTGCGCCCGTCGTTCCGGCACGGCCTGCGCAACGAGATCCAGGTGGTCGAGACGATCATGTCGCTCCACCCGGACCACCTCTACGACGTCGTCGCCATCAACGCCGCGTCGATGTCCACCCAGCTCGCCGAGCTGCCGTTCTCCGGCCCGATCGGCGGCGTCCGCGTGGCACTGATCGAGGGCCAGTGGGTCGCGTTCCCGACCCACAGCGAGCTGGAGAACGCCACCTTCGACATGGTGGTGGCGGGCCGCGTGCTCGACGACGGGGACGTCGCGATCATGATGGTCGAGGCCGAGTCCACGGTGCACACCCTGAAGCTCGTCGCCGACGGTGCTGTCGGCCCCAACGAGCAGACGGTCGCCGAGGGCCTTGAGGCCGCCAAGCCGTTCATCAAGGTGCTGTGCCGGGCCCAGCAGGCGCTGGCCGACCAGGTCCCGCCGACCGAGATCGCAGCCGAGTTCCCGATCTTCCTCGACTACGAGGACGACGTCTACGCCGCCGTCGACAGCGCGGTCCGCGAGCAGCTGACACAGGCGCTGACCATCGCCGACAAGCAGGAGCGCGAGACCGAGCTCGACCGCGTCAAGGCGCTGGCCGGGGAGAAGCTCGCCGAGGACTTCGAGGGGCGCGAGAAGGAGGTCGGTGCGGCCTTCCGCTCGCTCACCAAGCAGCTGATGCGGGAGCGCGTGCTGCGCGACAACGTCCGCATCGACGGCCGCGGCCCCAAGGACATCCGCCCGCTCAGCGCCGAGGTCGGCGTGGTCCCGCGGGCGCACGGCTCGGCGCTGTTCGAGCGCGGTGAGACCCAGATCCTGGGTGTCAGCACGCTGAACATGCTGCGCATGGAGCAGACGGTCGACACGCTCAACCCCGAGCGGACCAAGCGCTACATGCACAACTACAACTTCCCGCCGTACTCCACCGGGGAGACCGGCCGCGTCGGCTCGCCCAAGCGCCGCGAAATCGGCCACGGCGCGCTGGCGGAGCGGGCGCTGCTGCCCGTTCTGCCGTCCCGCGAGGAGTTCCCGTACGCCATCCGGCAGGTGTCGGAGGCGGTCGGCTCCAATGGCTCCACGTCCATGGGCTCGGTCTGCGCCTCCACCATGTCGCTGATGGCGGCGGGCGTCCCGCTCAAGGAAATGGTGTCCGGTATCGCCATGGGTCTGATCAGCGAGGGCGACAAGTTCGTCACGCTGACTGACATCCTCGGCGCCGAGGACGCGTTCGGCGACATGGACTTCAAGGTCGCCGGGACCCGTGAGCTCATCACCGCACTCCAGCTCGACACCAAGCTCGACGGCATCCCCGCCGAGCAGCTGGCCAAGGCGCTGCAGCAGGCCCGCGGCGCGCGGCTGGCCATCCTGGACGTCATGCAGGAGGCCATCAACCGCCCGGCCGAGATGAGCCCGCACGCGCCGCGCATCCTCACCGTCAAGATCCCGGTGGACAAGATCGGCGAGGTCATCGGCCCGAAGGGCAAGATGATCAACTCGATCCAGGAGGACACCGGCGCCGACATCACGATCGAGGACGACGGCACCATCTACATCGGCGCCGTCGACGGCCCGTCGGCCGAGGCCGCGCGGGACACGGTCAACAGCATCGCCAACCCGACGATGCCGGAGGTCGGCGACCGCTACCTCGGTACGGTCGTCAAGACCACCGCGTTCGGCGCGTTCGTCTCCCTGCTCCCGGGCAAGGACGGCCTGCTGCACATCTCGCAGATCCGCAAGCTGCACGGCGGCAAGCGCATCGAGAACCTCGACGATGTCATCAGCATCGGCGAGAAGATCCAGGTGGAGATCCGCGAGATCGACGACCGCGGCAAGCTGTCGCTGATCCCGGTGGAGGTCGTGGAGGCCGAAGCCGCCGCGGCTGACGGTCCCGACACCGCGGAGGCCAAGGACACCGAACCGGAGAAGGACGAGTCCGAGGGTGACAACGGCGCGCCGCGCCGTCGCCGCCGCACCCGCGGTGCCCGCAGCGAGAACACCTGATTCCGTGACGAACGCATGACCGGGGCGGCCGCACCACAGGGTGCGGCCGCCCCGTCGCGTTCGCTCACGCGATCCCTGACACATCGCCCCCGACGACGTGAAGAAGGAAGCATGAGCTCTGCCCCCATCGCAGCCGAGCAGGACCCCGGGAGCACCGTCACCCTGCTGGAGCCGGGCGACGGCTCGGGCCTCGTGCGGCGCACCGTGCTGCCCGGCGGGTTGCGCGTCCTCACCGAGGCGATGCCGGGCGTGCGGTCGGCCGCCTTCGGCATCTCCGCGACGACCGGATCCCGCGACGAGGACGACGCGCACGCCGGTGCCGCGCACTTCCTCGAACACCTGCTGTTCAAGGGCACCGAGCGGCGCGACGCGATGCGGATCTCGGCGCTGCTCGACAGTGTCGGTGCCGACCACAACGCCTACACCACCAAGGAGCAGACGACCTACCACGCCAAGGTGCTGGACCGGGACCTGCCGCTGGCCATCGACGTCGTGTCGGACATGGTGGCCAACTCGGTGCTCGACCCCGGCGAGGTGGAGACCGAGCGGGGGGTCATCCTCGAAGAGATCGCGATGTACGAGGACGAGCCGGGCGACCTGGTCGACGACGTCATCGCCGCGCACGTGTACGCCGGATCCCCGTTGGGCCGTCCCATCCTGGGGACCAACGACACGATCGGGGCGCTGCCGCGCGAGCGGATCCTGGAGCAGTACCGCGAGGCCTACCGGCCCGCTCAGCTCATCGTGTCGGCCGCGGGCAACCTCGACCATGACGACGTCGTGGAGGCGGTCCGTGCCGCGTTCTCCGAGCGTCTGGCGGCCGCCGGGGACGCCCGTCCGGCCGGGCCGCGGGTCGGCGGCGCGCGGGTGGAGGTGACCCCCGGGACGGCGCTGCTGTCGCGCGAGACCGAGCAGGCCCACCTCATCCTGGGCTGCGAGGGCATGGCCCGGACCGATGAGCGCCGGTACGCGCTGCGCGTGCTGAGCGCAGCGCTGGGCGGCGGTATGTCGTCGCGGCTGTTCCAGGAGGTGCGGGAGAAGCGCGGCCTGGCCTACGCCGTCCACTCGTACCACAGCGCGTACGCCGACACCGGGCTGTTCCAGGTGTACGCGGGCTGCCTGCCGGAGAAGATCGACGAGGTGCTGGGCGTGTGCCGGGAGGAGCTCGCGGACGTCGCGGCCTCCGGAATCACCGAGGAGGAGCTGGCCCGCGCCAAGGGGCAGCTGAAGGGGACGTGGGTGCTGGCCACCGAGGGCACCGACGCCCGTATGGCGCGGCTGACCGGGCACGAGCTCGGGTACCGGCGGCACATCTCGCTCGACGACGACCTGGCGGCCTTCGACGCGGTCACGCTCGACGACGTGGCGGCCGTCGCCGCGGACCTCCTCAAGCGGCCCCAGGCGCTCGCGGTCATCGGCCCCTACGAGGAGGGCCGGGTCTTCTAGCCACCGGGCTCGCACGCGCCATGCCGGGGTCCCCCGCTGCGAAAGAGGGCCCGGACGGATCCGACGATCCGTCCGGGCCCTCGCGTGGTTCGGCGAGATCGGAGACTAGCGGCGCTTGCGGCTCTGGATCGCGATCTGCCGGGGTCCGTCAGCGTCGACCGCGTTGGCGACCTTGACCTCCAGCAGCCCGTCGTCGAACCGTGCCGAGATGTCGGCCTCCTTGACCCCCTCGGGCAGGGTGATCTCCCGGCGGAACGCACCCAGGAAGCGCTCTGAGGCGTAGTAGACGACCTCGTCGTCATCGCGCTTGCGCTCCCCGGCGATGGTCAGAGAGCCGTGCGAGAACGACACCTCCACGTCATCCAGGTCCACCCCGGGCAACTCGCAGCGGATGAACAGGTCGGATCCGCGCGCGAAGATATCGGTCGCGGGACTCCACGCGTCGGAGTACCCCCGGGGCTGCGAGGTCCCGCTCTCCAGGTTGGCCATCGTGTCGGAGATGCGGTTCATCTCGCTCATCATGTCGAGCACCCCGCGGAACGGGTTGCCCCGACTCTTCTTCTGCGGCGCCATCACATTCCTCCCTTCACTGCTCGTCGGTGCCTATTCGGCGGTGGGCTTGTCAACGTTGTCGGGGGCGGCCACGGGCACCCGCTCCCCGCTCGCCGCGGCGTCGGGACGACTGGGCGAGCTGCTCGGTTTGAGGCTTTGGGGCAGCATCGAGATCGGATCCTCCGAGCGCAGCGCCTTGAGCAGGCTGAAGCCGATGATGACGAGCACGACCGCGAAGGGCAGACCAGTGGACACGGCGGCCGCCTGGAGTGCCTCCAGGGCCTTACTGCCGCCGATGACCAGCAGCACGATGGTGATGACACCCTCCATCGTGGCCCAGAAGATCCGCTGGATGCGGACCGGGTGCGGGTCGCCGCCGTTGGTCAGCATGTCCACGACGAGCGAACCGGAGTCGGACGAGGTGATGAAGAAGACCACCACGACGACCATGGTCAGCAGCGCCAGGAGGGACAGGAAGATACCGGGCAGCGGGAAGGCGTCGATCAGGTGGAAGGTCGCCTCGGCCTCGCTGGCGAGGTCGCTGATCTGCTCCTTGTCCCCGAGGCGGAACAGGTCGTAGAAGATGCCGGTGCCGCCGAAGACACCGAACCACAGGACGCTGACGCCGACCGGGGCGAACAGGGTACCGACGACGAACTGGCGGATGGTGCGGCCGTAGGAGATGCGGGCGAGGAACATGCCGACAAACGGCGACCAGGAGATCCACCAGCCCCAGTAGAAGATGGTCCAGGTGTTGGCGAAGTCGGCCGCCGGGACCGTTCCGGCGGGACTGTTGACCGCGAAGTCCAGACTCATCTGCACCAGGTTCTGCAGGTAGTCACCCGCCCCGGTGTACATCATGCTCAGGATCCACAGCTTCGGCCCGATCAGGAACATGATGAGCAGCAGGGCCGCCGCCAGCCACAGGTTGATCACCGACAGCCGCCGGATGCCCTTGTCGATGCCGGCCACCACGCTGACCACCGCGACCGAGGTGATCAGGATGATGATCAGCGTCTGCACGAACGGGCTGACGGGGACGCCGAACTCCTGGTTCAGGCCGGTGTTGACCTGCATCGTGCCCAGACCCAGCGATGTCGCCAGGCCGAACAGCGTGCCGAAGACGGCGAGGATGTCGATCAGGTTGCCGAGCCAGCCGTAGATGCGGTTGCCGATCAGCGGGTACAGCGCCGAGGCCGGCCGCATGGGCAGGCCCTTGCGGAAGCAGAAGTAGCCCAGGGACAGGCCGAGGATGATGTAGACGGCCCAGGGATGGAAGCCCCAGTGGAACAGTGTGAACTGCATCGCCGTGCTGGCGTTGGCGGCATCGTCCGCCGGGGTCCGCTGGGTGGGGTCCGCCGGGACGCCGGCGGTCTGGGCGATGTAGTCGTTCGCCGCGTGGTAGGCGGGTTCGGCCACGCCCCAGAACACCAGGCCGATACCCATACCGGCGGTGAACAGCATGGCGAACCACGCGAGGGTGCTGAACTCCGGCCGTGAGGAGTCCGGCCCCAATCGGATGTTCCCATAGCGGCTGAGCATGAGCGCCGCGGAGAGGATCAAGAAGAACGTGGTCGAGATGATGTAGAACCAGCCGAAGTTCAACCCGATCCAATTGCGGATGTTCGATGCGGCCTCACCAAACTGCTCGGGAATCGCCACGCCGACGACGAGGAAGACGAGGACGACAGCACCGGAGATGAAGAACACCGGTGGGTTTGTGTGCTCCTGGATGTATGACTTCAAGCGATTGATGACGACTCCAACCTCGTGTACCGGTCACCGGGTGTCCTGGGCCGATGCAGAGCGTTCAGGGCCGCGTGCATCACTCCGCCGCACTTCGCGCGCCCGGTTCGGCCACCCTTCGGTCCAGGCCTCCCATCCGTGCCGGATAACGAATTCGTTTCCGCTATTCGCAGTCTGCCTTCGCAAGAAGATCCTAATACTGAAGGGCCCTCATCACACTTATCGTCCGCAGGTGGTTATCGTAAATTAATCCGAGTGTAGGCATATTTGTAGTTGGCTCGTGCATTGCGAACCAGGTGTGCATGCCTTGTCGCCCTTCGTCAGTATCCGAGCGGAACACCGCTCGGCCGCGGACAACGGGCATCGGCCATGCCCGCACCCGGTGTGACGGCGGGCCGGGCCGGGGAATTCGCGCTCGGCCCGCGCCCCCGCCCACCGCGCCGCGGAGCCCTACGCCATACCCCCGCCGCCCGAGCCCGCGGTTGGCCGCAACCGGCCGCCACACGACACACCGCCCATGCGAGCGCCCCGCGCCAGCCCCAGGGCGGCGAGCAGCAGGATCACCTGCATCTGCCCGTCTTTGACGAGGATGAGGGAGGCTCCCCCGATCGCTGTTGCGGCGCCCGAGGCCGCCATCCAGGGAGCGGACTTTCGATGGACCGCGTACCACGCCTCGTCATCGCTCAAGGTCAGGTTGGTTCGGATACCGAAGAAGGAGTTGGGTCGCAGTTTCCCTTTGGCTCCCATATAGGCAGCGACGAGGAGTAGGGCCGCGGTCACCAGGATCACGATTGAGGTCCATAGGAGTGCACCCCCCTGCGAGGGGCTCGGACACAGCGGGAACAAGGTCGCCGGGCGTGTCAGCGAGGTTCCTGGGGTTCACGCCTCTACCTTCTTCCCGTTTGTGACGGCCTCTTGTCGCCGGGTTTTCTCCGGAGCAGAAGTATCCGATCCCCGCCGCCCCTGCCGACCGAGTAGCTTTTCGCATACCCAGCGGGGCAGTGGGTCGCCCAGTCGTACGGTAGAGAGGACCAGTGCCCCCCAACATGATGGGGGAGATACCAGGGAGTGAATCACCCCCGAGGAGATTCACTCCTGTGCCCACCTGGAAGCGCGTCGGGTCACGAGCGGTGGCGGCGCCCAACACGAAGGGCCGCACCTCGTGGGGCCCCTTATTCAGGCCATGGCCATCGACCCGTCGGGTGAATCGGAGGGCTTCCGGTCGTACTTGTACGGCGTGGTCTTCGACGCCGCCTGGTCCAGGAAGATCAGGTCCCACGGCCCGGTGTTGATGTCGGAGTCCTTGCTGAACCCGGCCCATTTCCCGGACATGCGGCGCCCGGTCGGATCGATCAGGAGCTGTATCGCGCCGAGGTTGCGCGCGCTCCGGTAGTAGCCCCCCTCGGCCGTCTGCTCGGTCCATGTGCCGGTGCACACGTTTCTGTTCACCGTGAGATCCATCGTGAGCGGTGAATCCGACGAGCCCGGCAGGCTGTGGACGGTCAGGGGGCGGTGGCGGTGCGGCCTGACCCGAGCCCGCCCTCCCCGGACGGCGACCGGTGGCCGGAACTGGTCAGTCGCTGCGGCGGCCGCTATGCGCGAGGCGGCGCTCCGGCGTGCGGCGTCCGTCGGTGGGTGGGGGCAGCGAAGCGCGCGGGGTGTCGAGAAAGGTGTCCGAATACAGGTCCTGGCACTCACCGTGGGGGAGAAGTGCCAGGTCAGAAGGGGCGCACCCGGCAGGATTCGAACCTGCGACCGTCGGATTAGAAGTCCGGTGCTCTATCCACTGAGCTACGGGTGCTCGATTCAGTTGTGTTCCGCGCAGGTGCCCACTGGCACCACTGTGGCCTGCGGCTGCGCAGAGGGGTCAGCGCCGGGGTGAGCGGGGTGAAGCGCCGGTGGCGTGCGACCTGCGGTCGATGTGACCCTCCACCGTGACGTGGGGGACCCCCGAAGCTTCGGGGAGACATTCTAGGGCATTCGGGTGATGTCGCCTATCGCCGGGCAAAATAATAACAACTACAGAGATTCGTAGTTGCGTCTCGTTACCACGCGGGTTCCACCAAACCGGTTGCTATCGGCGTCCCAAGCCACGTTACCCGCGATTAACCCTGGGAGAGGTGAGCGACCGTCGCGTTTCGCGAACTCGGTTCGGTTCGATCGTGGGGCCGCCCTGCCAGGGCGGCCCCACGGCTGTAGGCGGGCGTGTCCTAGAACACCCACCAGCCACCCGCATTCATCAGGAACGTCGCGATCATCGCGATGCTGTACACGCCTGATCCCTCCTTATTCGCCGGGCGCCCGTGTCGGTCCGGGCGCCTCGATTGGGGAGGGGGTGTGCCCATGGTAGACGATTAATTACGGATGGTCACAAAGCGGGATTATTGTTTCATTGGTCAACCGTAAAAGCCTGGTGCCCGGCGCCACTACGGTGGACCCCGTGACAACTCAGCACCGCCACGTCCGCGCCCGAGCGCTCGGACTCCTCCTCGGGGCCGCTCTGGACCGTGCCGTGCCTGACCCGCGGCGGGGCCACCCCGTCGCCCTCTTCGGCGCGGCCGCCGCCCGTCTCGAACGGTGGGCCTACCGGCCGTCCCGGGCCCGGGGCGCCGCCTTCACCGCGCTCGCCGTCGGCTCCGTGGCCATGCTGGGCACGCTGGGCGAACGCGTGCGGAACCCCGCCCTCCGCGCCGCCCTCACCGCGGGTGCCACCTGGGCGGTCGTCGGCGGGGACATGCTCGGGCGCGAGGCCGAGCGGATCGCCGACGCGCTGGAGGCGGGCGACATCGACGCCGCCCGGCGCCGACTGCCCCACCTGTGCGGGCGTGACCCGGAGTCCCTCGACGAGAAGGGGATCGCCCGCGCGACCGTGGAGTCGGTCGCGGAGAACACCTCCGACGCCGTTGTCGCCCCCCTGGTGTGGGGCGGCCTTCTCGGTCTCCCCGGACTCCTGGGCTACCGGGCGGTCAACACCCTGGACGCCATGGTCGGACACCGATCGGACCGCTACGAGCGGTTCGGATGGGCCTCCGCCCGCCTCGACGATGTCGCCAACTGGGCGCCCGCCCGGCTCACCGCCCTCCTTGCGGCCGCCGCCGCACCGCTCGTCTCCGGCGACGTTCGGCGGACACTGCGGATCCGAGCGCGCTACGGACGGTGCCACCCCAGCCCCAACGCCGGGCACTGCGAGGCGGCCTTCGCCGGAGCACTCGACCTGCGTTTGGGCGGGACCAACAGCTACCGGGGCAGGATCGACCACCGTCCCGAACTTGGGGTGGGCCGCCACCCGGAGGTCCACGACATCCGCCGCGCCGTGCGGCTCGCCCGCGCGGTCAACGGCGCCGCCGCCCTCACCGCCGTCCTCCTCGCGGCGCTCCCCTCCGCGCCGCGCCCCTCCCGGCGGACCGATGGACACAAGCACAGCCGCGGCCCCCGCGGCGCGACCCGCTCGGTGAAAGGCCTGACGTGACGCGGACCCCCTCCAGCGCCGCCGCGGCGCTCCTTGTTGCCGGAACCACCTCCGACGCCGGGAAGAGCGTCATCGCCGCGGGACTGTGCCGCTGGCTCGCCCGCCAGGGGGTCAAGGTCGCCCCGTTCAAGGCGCAGAACATGTCGCTCAACTCGGTGGTGACACCCGACGGCGCGGAGATCGGGCGCGCCCAGGCGATGCAGGCCGCCGCTTGCGGCATCGAGCCCAGCGCGCTGATGAACCCGGTGCTGCTCAAGCCGGGCGGCGCCCGGACCAGCCAGATCGTGGTGGAGGGCCGCCCCATCGGGGAGGCCGACGCGGTGAACTACCGGAACTACAAGGAGCGCCTGCGCGACGTGGCCGCGCGCGGCCTGGCGGAGCTCCGCTCCCGCTATGAGGTGGTGATCTGCGAGGGCGCAGGGAGCCCCGCCGAGATCAACCTGCGCTCCGGCGACATCGCCAACATGGGCTTGGCCCGAGCGGCGCGCCTCCCCGTGCTCGTCGTCGGTGACATCGACCGCGGCGGCGTGTTCGCCGCGCTGCACGGGACGCTCGCCCTGCTGGAACCCGCCGACCAGGAGCTGATCGCCGGATTCCTGATCAACAAGTTCCGCGGGGCGCCCGAGCTGCTGGAACCCGGACTGCGGATGATCAGCGACCTCACCGGCCGCCCCGTCCACGGGGTCCTGCCGTGGCTCGACGGGCTGTGGCTGGATGTAGAGGACTCCCTCGCCCTGAGTGTCGACCGCGGGCCGATGCGCGCCCCGATCGGGCGGCGGACGCTGCGCGTGGCTGTCGTCCGCACCCCGCGGATCAGCAACTTCACCGACATCGACGCGCTGACCGTGGAAGCCGGGGTCGACGTGCGCTTCGTGACCTCGCCGCACGAGCTCGGCGACGCCGACCTGGTCATCCTGCCGGGCAGCCGCGCTACCGTCGGCGACCTGGCGTGGCTGCGGGAGCGCGGGCTGCACGACGCCGTGGCCGGCCACGCCGAACGCGGCGGTCCGGTGCTCGGCATCTGCGGCGGGTACCAGATGCTGGCCGAGGAGATCCACGACGACGTGGAGTCCGGCGCGGGGCGGGTCACCGGACTCGGCCTGCTCCCGACGACCGTCCGCTTCGCGCGGGAGAAGACCCTGGGCCGCCCCGAGGGCACGGCCTACGGGCAGCGCGTCGCCGCCTACGAGATCCACCACGGCCGGACCACGGTGGACTGGGACCGTGCCGATGGCGCCCCCGAGCCCTTCCTCGACGGCTGCCGCAGGGGGCCGGTGTTCGGGACGACCTGGCACGGTGCCCTGGAGAACGACGCCTTCCGCCGCGCCTTCCTGGCCGATGTCGCCGCGGTGGCCGGGCGCGATTTCGTCCCCGCTCCCGACACCGACTTCGCCGCCGAGCGCACCGCCCGCCTGGACGCGCTCGGCGACCTGGTCGAACAGCACGTGGACACCGACGCCGTGTGGCGCCTGCTGGAAAAAGGGGCGCCGGAGGGGCTCCCCGTGATTCCGCCGGCGGGCGTCCCTCCCCGGTGATCGCGGGGAAACCGGCAGAATACTCGCTGGTCCACGGGTGACATCCCCCGAGGCCGGCGGAGGGTGGTGCCGACGCCGATGGCGGAAGGTTCGGGACCGTCCGCGTCGCTCGGCGCCGCCCCTGTGGACAACCGCGGCGGCTGGGTACGGGCGCGGGCTAGCGTGGCTTGGGTAACTCGCGGTCACGTGGAGTTGCGGGGCGCGGCTCGCCGACGGGCGGGGCGTGTTCGATGCCCGGAGGTTGTCCGGAGAACGGCGGACCCCGCACCGTGTCGACGGCCGCTCACCGGCCCCCGGCCCCGTCGTCGGGGGCGCCGATCCACCCGTCGGAGGTATGCAGGTGAGCATGTCCACCCCTGACCCCGTCGCCCCCGCCATGGCCGGGGCGGCGCGCCGTGTCGTCCTCGTCCTGGACCCGGTGACCCACGCCGAGCTGCAGCGGGCGGCCGGGCATCGGGATGTCGAGTCCTACCTCTACGTCCTGGCCGGGCGCTACGCCCGGTGGAGTGAGCTGCGCGAGTGGCTCTCCCAGCTGGAGGAGTCCTACGGCCCGGTCCCGCCCGAGGCGCTGGAGGGTGTGCACCGCCGGATGCTGGGGCTGTCCCGGCGCACGCCCGATGGCATGCGCCGCCTCACGGTCGCGTTCAGCGCCGAGGAGTTCGCGGCCCTCGGCGCGGCGGCGGGTGAGCGGCCGATCGCGTCGTACGTGCGCGAGCTGCTCACCGACCGCCTGACCGCACCGGAGGCCGATGCCGGGGGCGGCGAGAGCGCCCTGGCGCCGCCCGGGCCGGAGCGCGCGGAGGAGCCACGGGAACCGGTCGGGGCGTCTGGGTGACGCAGCGGGGTGCCCGCGCGCCGTCGGCGTCCCTCAGTGCCAGCCGGCGCGTGCGGGCACCCCCTCCGATCCGCGGTCGCGGGGGGATGCCGCCCGCGACCCGACGTGCGCTACTCCTTGAGGAAGCCCTCCTTGGTCAGCCATTCCTTGGCCACGGTGGCGGGGGCGTCACCCTCCTGGTCGGCTTGGGCGTTGAGCTCCATCACCGTCTCGGTGTCGAGTTTCTCCGCGATGGGGCCGAAGATCTCCTCCAGCATCGGGTACTTCTCGGCGAAGTCCTTCTTGACGGTGATCGCCGGGTTGTAGATCGGGAAGACGTTCTTGTCGTCCTCCAGCATCTTCAGGCCCAGTGCCTTGATCCGGCCGTCGGTGGAGTAGGCGGAGCCGACCGTGCATTTGCCCTCGGCCACGGAGGTGTACACCACGCCCGAGTCCATGGTCTGCACGTCAGCGTTGGGGAGGTCCTTGGTGGAGATCTCGTAGTCCTCGCGCGTCTGGGCGAGGCCGTCGGAGCGGTCGTGGTACTCGGTGTCGACGCACAGCGACCGCTCGTCCTCGGGGATGTTGAGGAAGTCGGAGATCCCCGTGAGGTCGTACTTCTTGGCGGTCTCCGGGGTGACCACGAGCGCGTAGGTGTTGTTCATCGGGGCGGGCGGGTCAAGCCACACCATGTCGTTCTCTTCGAGGTCGCGGTCGCGGATCGCCTCGTACTGCTCGCGCGGGTCCTTGATGACCTCTTCCTGGCCCTCGTAGATCAGCCACGCCGTACCGGTGTACTCCCACATCAGGTCGATGTCGCCGTTGAGTATGGCGCGCCGCGCGTTCTCGCTGCCGGCGATGTTGGTCTCGTCTTGGACGTCGGCCCCGGCCGCGGTCAGCGCCTGGACGGCGATCTGGCCGAGGATGAGCTGCTCGGTGAGCTCCTTGGAGCCGACGGCGATGGTCTGCCCTTCCAGCTCCTCGAACGTCGGGATGGAACCGGCCTCGACGTCGACGCTTCCACCGCCGCCGGATTCCAGTCCGCATCCGGTGGCCAGCAGGGCCAGCCCGACGGTAGCGGCGGCGAGGCCGGTCGTGCGGTTGCGCATTTAGAGTCCCTTCGGTTGAACGAGTCGGTTGACCACTCCGGCGATCCAGTCGACGAGGAGGGCCAGCAGGGCGATCAGCAGCGATCCGATGAAGAGGGTGGCGTCGCGGCTGGTGCTGTTTCCGGCGACGACGAGCTGCCCCAGGCCGCCGGCGTTCATGAAGATCGCCAGGCCCACCATGCCGACGAGGAGCACCAGCGTGGTGCGGATTCCAGCGAGGATGAGCGGAAGCGCGAGGGGGAGCTCGACCTTGAACAGCACCCGCCACGCCGGCATGCCGATGCCGCGGGCGGCGTCGATCAGCGCGGGGTCCACCTGCTGCAAGCCGACCATGGTGTTGCGCAGCGCGGGCAGGACGGCGTAGATGACCAGCCCGATGACCGCCGGCCAGAAGCCGATACCGACACTGACGGCCAGCAGCACGAGCACGCCGATGGGCGGTGCCGACTGCCCGATGTTGGCGATGCCCAGCACGATCGGTGTCGACCAGCGCATCTTGTCCCGGCTGACGAGGATTCCCATCGGGATCGCGATGAGCAGGACGATCGCCGTGGAGACCGCGGCGAGCTGGAGGTGCTCGGAGGTGCGGCGGGCGATGTTGTCCAGGTTGAGCGAGCGCAGCTCGGTGTTGTCGAGGTACCCACTGCCGTCGCCGAGCCACGTGTAGAGCAGCGCCCCCGCGGCCAGCAGCAGGATCACGGCGGGCGTCAGGAAGAGCCGCCACCCGCTACCCAGCGGTGAGCTCGCCGTCTCCGCGCGCTCCGAGGTGGGGGCGGCGTCGTCGGGGGCGGGAGCGGCGTTGGGCGGTGCGGTCATGCGACCTCACCCGCCCCGACGGCCGTTTCAGGGGCCGCCTGCTCTTCCTCGTCCTCCGGCTCGGCGGTCAGCGACACCGGGGCCAAGCCCTTGGCCAGCCGCTGGCGGCGCAGCTCCCTCTGCCGCTCGTAGAGCTCGGAGACGTGGCGCTGCACGGCCGCCAGGGTGACGGCGCCGGTGTAGGCGCCGCTCCCGTCGACGATCGGAACGATGTCCTCGGGGCAGTTGAGCAGCGCCTCCATTGCCTCGCGGAGGGTGGCGTCCTCGCGAACGACGGTGCTGAGCCGGTCGTCGTCCGCGCCGATCAGGTCGGCGACGGTGCCCGAGGCGGACGCCAGTTCGGCGGGGCCGGTCCAGCGCAGCGGCCGGTCGAGCTCGTCGAGCACGATGGCCCGGTCGGCCGCGTGCTCGGTGAGCCTGTGCCGGACGTCGGAGACGCCGTCCGCCAACCGCGCCCGCACGACGCTCTCCGACGTGATGCTCGTGACCGGGGTGAGCTTCAGCAGCCGCATCGAGCTCTCGCCGCCGACGAACTGCTCCACATACGAGTTTGCCGGGTTGGTCAGGATCTCCTCGGCCGGCGCGTACTGGACGATCGTGGAGCCGGTGTCCAGGATGGCGATGCGGTCGCCGAGCTTGAGCGCCTCATCCACGTCGTGGGTCACGAAGACGATGGTCTTGGACAGCTCCCGCTGCAACCGGAGCAGCTCGTCCTGCAGGTTCTCCCGGGTGATCGGGTCGAGCGCGCCGAACGGCTCGTCCATCAGCAGCACCGGCGGGTCGGCGGCCAGGGCCCGCGCGACGCCCACGCGCTGCTGCTGCCCGCCCGATAGCTGGCGCGGGTAACGCGTGCGGTACTCCGCCGGGTCCAGCCCCACGAGGTCGAGCAGCTCGTCCACGCGCTTGGTGATGCGCTGCTTGGCCCAGCCGAGCATCATGGGGACCTGCGCGATGTTCTGCGCCACGGTCATGTGCGGGAACAGCCCGGCCTGTTGGATGACGTAGCCGATGTGGCGGCGGAGCTCGTCGGGGCGCTGCGCCTTGGCATCGCTGTCGCCGATCATGATGCGGCCCGTCGTCGGCTCGATCAGCCGGTTGATCATCCGCATCGTCGTGGTCTTGCCGCACCCGGAGGGGCCGAGGAGGACGACGATCTCTCCGGCCGGGATCGTCATGGTCAGGTTCTCGACGGCGGTCTCCGCGGAGGCGCCGAACCGCTTGGTCACCTCGATGAGGCGGATGGGGACACCCCCGGCACGGTCACCGCTCGCGGCGGGGCCGGCCGGCGTGCGCGGGGCGGTGGTGCTCTCAGGCATGGATTCGAATTCCTCGTGAGGTGGTCAACTTGCCGATCAGGACGAAGATGAGGTCGAACAGCAGAGCCAGCACGACGATGCCCAGCGTGCCCGCCAGCGCCATGTTCGGCGCGTTGACCGTGCCGAGGCGGCCCTGGGCGCTGAAGATCAGCTGGCCCAGACCGGGCCCGTTGACGAACGCGGCGATGGCGCCGATCCCCATCGCGAGCTGGGTGGAAACGCGCAACCCGGCCAGGATCGCCGGCCAGGCCAGCGGGAGCTGGACGCGGAACAGGGCCCGGGTGCGGCCCATGCCGATGCCGTGGGCGGCGTCCACCAGCGCCGGGTCGACGCTGTTCAGCCCGGAGATCGTGTTGCGCAGGATGGGCAGCAGCGAGTAGAGCACGATCGCCGTCACCGTGGGCGCAACGCCCAGCCCGAGTGGCGTGATCAGCAACCCGAGCATGGCCAGCGAGGGGATGGTGAAGATGATGCTGGTGGTGCCGGTGGTCAGCGCGGTGGCCGTCTCGTTCCGGAATACCAGCAGGCCGATTCCCACCCCCAGAACGGCCGCGATCAGAATGCACTGCGCGATCAGGCTGGCGTGCTGGGTCGCCTGCATCATGATGGTGTCGGAATGCTGGTCGACGTACGCCAAGAAGTCGGTCACGATGCGCGCCCCTCCCGGGCAGGGGAGCACACGCCTTGAACGGATTCGGTCATGAGCGGCAACCTTGCCGCGTGTAGGCGAAGTACGCGTCCAGGCGAATAAGGTGATCGTTCCGTTGTCGGATCAGAATTGAACCGCAACGCCGCGGTACTTGACTCCGGATTGCGCCGCCGTGTTGCCTGCGCCGCGGGAATAGGCTCTGGCCTGCGCTTTTCCGCCCGAATTCGGCGGTCGGCGGTGCGTCTTTCGGTCCCCGCCCGCCCCTCGTGTCAGGGGCGGGTCACAGGGCGACCGTCGCTGGCTGCCCCTCCGCGGCTGCTGTCCGCGTCCTTACGGCATGGCCGCCAGGGAACGCGCGTAATTAACGTGCTGCATCACCTGCATCATCGTCGACGGGTCGCGGGCCGGGATGAGCGTCGAATGCACGACCCCGTTTCCCTGCACGGTCACCTGAATGCTCCCGGTAATCTTGCGCTCTTTCATGAGGAGAAACAAGAGCCCGAGAAGGCAGAAGACGAAGAACAGGATGGCCAGCACGATCGCGACGGGCGGAATGCTCTCGTGCTGATGGGTCATGTCGGTGACGTTCCAGATGCTGCCCTTGACCGGAAAGCGCCCGGAAGGGGTGATCACCTCGGTGCGGGTCACGGTGATGTCGCCGATCGTGGTGAGCGGAACGCTGGCGCTTTCGCCCCCGGAGACGTCCGAGGGGCCCTGCCACCCTCCTGCCTGCGGTGGCCCGCCGTAGGGGGACACCTCGCCCGGATGCGGCCGCCCGTCCGGCGGGTACGGCGCGCCGCCCGGAAGGTGCTGCCCGAACGGGGCGTCGGGTGGCTGCTGCCCGTAGGGGTCGTTCGGGCCGGGCGAGGGGTAGGGATCGTGTGTCATGCCCGAGATTCTTGCCTACCGGGCGACCGTCCCAAAACCCCGCAGCTCCCGGCGCTGTGGCCGTTCGCGGCCAGGTGCCGCGGTCCGCTGCGGGCGCGCCATCCGCTTCTGCGAGGATGGGCGACGGCGGTGCGCAGGAACCCGGTGCGAATCCGGGGCGGTCCCGCCACTGTGACCAGGGAGTGGACCCGCCACACACGCCACTGCCGCGGCGGCTCGCGGGCGCGAGCGCGGTGGGAAGGCAGCGGGGAGCGGCGATCTGGGAGTCAGGAGACTGCGCGCCGACACGCATCTGTTCGGTCACGGGGCGCGGACCCCGGCGAAGACGAAGGACCACGAGTGGCAACGATCCTGCTGCTGTCCACGGCCGATACCGAGTTGCTGGCGGCACGCGCCGCCGACGCGGGCTACCGGACCGCCAACCCGGCCCGCACCGGCCCCGACGACCTCCCCGCCCTGCTGGACGGCGTTGACGTCGCGGTCGTGCGGCTGCTCGGCGGGCGCGAGGCGTGGCCGCAGGGCCTGGACACCCTCCGGGCGAGCGGTGTTCCGCTCGTCGCGCTCGGCGGCGAGGCGGCCCCCGACGCCGAGCTCATCGCGCTCTCCACGGTGCCCTCCGGCGTCGCCACCGACGCCCACGCCTACCTGCGCGAGGGCGGCATCGGCAACCTCCGCCAGCTGGCCCGCTTCCTCTCCGACACGGTGCTGCTCACCGGAGAGGGCTTCGAGCCGCCGGAACGCATGCCCGACTACGGCGTGCACGGCTCCTACGCCTCCGACCCCCAGCGCCCGACGGTGGCCGTGGTGTTCTACCGCGCGCACGAGCTGTCGGGGAACACCTCCTTCATCGACGTGCTGTGCGAGGCGATCGAGGCCGCCGGGGGCAACGCCCTGCCGGTGTTCTCCGGCTCGCTGCGCGGCCTGACCGCCGAGACCCACCCGGGCCTGTTCGAGCTGCTCGGCCGCGCCGACGCCGTCATCACCACGGTGCTGGCGGCCGGTGGCGCGGTGGCCGCCGACGCCAGCGGGGGCGGCGACGAGGACGCCTGGGACGCCGGGGCGCTGGCCGCGCTCGACGTGCCCATCCTCCAGGGGCTGGTGCTCACCTCCAGCCGCGAGAGCTGGCAGGCCTCCGACGCCGCCCTGACCCCGATGGACGCCGGAATGCAGGTCGCGATCCCGGAGTTCGACGGGCGGCTGATCACCGTCCCGTTCTCGTTCAAGGAGACCGGGGAGGATGGCCAGATCCCGGTCTACGCGGCCGACCCCGAGCGCGCCGCGCGCATCGCCGGGGTCGCCGTGCGCCACGCCCGCCTGCACGCCGTGCCGCCGGAACAGCGCCGCCTGGCCGTGGTGCTGTCGTCCTACCCCACCAAGCACTCCCGGGTGGGCAACGCCGTCGGCCTGGACACCCCGGCCTCGGCGGTGCGGCTGTTCCGCCTCCTGGCCGAGCGCGGCTACGACCTCGGCCCCGACGACACCCTGTGGCGGGTACCCGGTCCGGAGGAGGGCCGCCGCGAGGACGACGGCGACCCGCTGATCCACGCCCTGATCAGCGCCGGGGGGCACGACGTCGAGTGGCTCAGCGAGGAGCAGCTCGCCCGCGCCGACGCCCGCGTCCCGCTGGACGACTACCGCCGCTGGTTCGACGCCCTGCCCGCCGAGCTGACCGCGGGCATCCGGGAGCAGTGGGGCGAGCCGCCGGGCGAGCTCTACGTCGACGACTCCTCCGGCCGCCCCGAGATCGTGCTGGCGTCGCTCCGGTTCGGCAACGTCGTGCTGATGATCCAGCCGCCGCGGGGCTTCGGCGAGAACCCGATCGCGATCTACCACGACCCGGACCTGCCGCCCTCGCACCACTACCTGGCGGCCTACCGCTGGCTGGAGACCGCCCGGGAGGACGGCGGTTTCGGCGCCGACGCCGTCGTTCACCTTGGCAAACACGGCACTCTGGAGTGGCTTCCGGGCAAGGGGTTGGGGCTGGCGGCCGAGGACGCCCCCGACGCGGTGCTCGGTGATCTCCCCTTCGTCTACCCGTTCATCGTCAATGACCCCGGCGAGGGCACGCAGGCCAAGCGCCGCGCGCACGCCACCGTGGTCGACCATCTCGTCCCGCCGATGGCGCGCGCCGACACCTACGGCGACATCGCCAAGCTCGAACAGCTCCTGGACGAGTATGCCCTGGTGAGCGACCTCGACCCGGACAAGGCCCCGGCGCTGCGCGCGCAGATCTGGACGCTCATCAAGGCGGCCGAGCTCCACCACGACCTGCACCAGGACGAGATGCCCGGCGAGGACGACTTCGACGATTTCGTCATGCACGTCGACGGGTACCTGTGCGAGATCAAGGACGTGCAGATCCGCGACGGTCTGCACATCCTCGGCGCCGCGCCGGAGGGGGAGGCGCGCGTCAACCTCGTGCTGGCCGTGCTGCGCGCCTCGCAGGTCTGGGCGGGGCAGGTGGGCGCGCTGCCCGGCCTGCGGGCGGCCCTGGCGGAGGCCTTCGGGCTGGAGGAGAAGACCCTGCTGGCCGAGCCGGGGGCGCGGGCCGAGGTCCCCGCCGCCCTGACCGACCTGGTGGAGGGGCCGTCGCGCCGCGCCTCCGACGCGCTCGACCTGATCGACACGCTGGCCCGGCGCATGGTCGAGGCCATGGAAGAGCGCGGGTGGCGGGGCGACGAGGCCGGGTGCGGCGACGCGAGCGAGGCATCCGCGTGCGCGAAGCAGGTCGTCGCAGACGTTCTGGGCCGCCCGCTGCCCGACGCCGAGCGCGTGCTCACTTTCGCCGCCGAGGAGGTGGTGCCGCGTCTGGCCGCGACCAGCGACGAGATCGACGCCGTCCTGCACGCGCTCGACGGCGGCCACATCCCGGCCGGGCCCTCCGGTTCGCCGACCCGCGGGCTGGTCAACGTGCTGCCCACCGGCCGCAACTTCTACTCGGTGGACCCCAAGGCGATCCCCGCGCGCAACTCCTGGGACGTCGGGCAGGCGCTGGCCGACTCGCTGATCCAGCGGCACCTCGACGACACCGGGGCCTACCCGAAGTCCGTCGGCCTCACCGTCTGGGGGACCGCCGCGATGCGCACGCAGGGCGACGACATCGCCGAGGTGCTCTCCCTGCTGGGGGTCCGCCCGACCTGGGACGACGCCTCACGCCGCGTCACCGGGTTCGAGATCGTCCCGTTGGAGGAGCTCGGGCGTCCGCGCATCGACGTCACCGTGCGCGTCTCCGGCTTCTTCCGGGACGCGTTCCCGCACGTCATCGGACTCGTCGATGACGCGATCCGGGCGGTCACCGAGCTGGAGGAGGCCCCGGAGGACAACTATCCGCGCGCCCACGCCCTGGCCGACCACGCCGAGCACGGCGACTGGCGGCGCTCCACGACGCGGATCTTCGGCTCCAAGCCGGGCGCGTACGGCGCCGGGCTGCTGCCGCTGATCGACGCGCGCAACTGGCGCGACGACGCCGACCTGGCCGAGGTGTACGCGGTGTGGGGCGGCTACGCCTACGGGCGGGGGCTGGACGGCCGGGAGGCGCGCGCCGACATGGAGGCGTCGTTCCGCCGGATCTCGGTGGCCGCGAAGAACCAGGACACCCGTGAGCACGACATCGTCGACTCCGACGACTACTTCCAGTACCACGGGGGCATGGTGGCGATGGTGCGCCGCCTGACCGGCCGCAACCCGGCCGCCTATGTCGGTGACTCCGCGGTTCCCGACCAGGTGAAGACCAGGACCCTGGGTGAGGAGACGCGCCGGGTGTTCCGTGCCCGCGTGGTCAACCCGAGGTGGATCGCCGCCATGCGCCGACACGGCTACAAGGGCGCGTTCGAGCTGGCCGCGACCGTGGACTACCTCTTCGGCTACGACGCCACCGCCGGTGTGGTCGACGACTGGATGTACACCAAGCTCGCCGAGACCTATGTCTTCGACCCGGAGAACCGGGAGTTCCTGGAGGATTCCAACCCCTGGGCGCTGCGCGGCATGACCGAGCGCCTGTTGGAGGCGGCCGACCGCGAGCTGTGGGAGCGGCCCGATCCCGAGACGCTGGACCGGTTGCGGGAGACCTACCTCAAGCTGGAGGGCGATCTGGAGGACGACCCGGACACGGACTCCGGCAGCGGACGCTGAGGAGCGGCGCGTCGGCTGAGGGACGACCACGGGCACCACGGGTCCGGAACCGCGGGGAGATGAGGGTGGCCACTACCGGCCACCCTCATCTCTTGTGTTTTACGGGCCATGCGTGTCTGAACAAGCGGTCGCTTGTTTTCTGTGCAGGTCGTGTTGGTGGCGGGGAAATCGGGCCGGCCGAGCGGCTGCGGCGCCGCCACGCGGGGGCGGCATTCGGACAAATATGAATCTCTTTCAGGAATGAGGTTCCGATGCGTACTCTGCCGTCAGCCCCGCGTGAACGAGGTGTACGACATGATCATCCCCCTCCCCCGATACCTCGGCACCGCAGCCGCTGGCACCGCGCTCGCGTGCCTCCTCACCGGAATGGCGTCCGCCCCCGCCGCGGCCTCAGCGGCAGTGGAGGCCGCCCGGCTCCGGGCGGCCGTCGACGACTACTGCGCCGACAGCGGGTGCCACGACATCGTCCCGCCCGGCCAGAACGGCAACGCCACCCTCGTCGAGATCATCGGCCACCAGCTGTTCGGAACCCGCCCCAAGTACGCGTCCTCACAGCTGGACATGTACGACAACCTGGTGCACGACTACGACGGCCTCACCGACGCCACGCTGGACGACTACTTCGCCGACGCCTCCTTCGGCGTCGGCGACGCCGGCGTCGACCGCCAGTACCAGCCGCGCGCGGACGTCACGATCACCCGCGACGCCGCCCACGGCATCCCCCGCATCCACGGGACCACCCGCGAGGGCACCATGTACGGTGCCGGATACGCCGCCGCCGAAGACCGGCTCTTCCTGATGGACGTGCTGCGCAACCTCGGTCGCGGCCAGCTCACCCCCTTCGCCGGAGGCGCGCCGAGCAACCGCGGGCTGGAGCAGAGCCTGTGGCGCGGCGCCCCCTACACCGAGGCCGACAAGCAGGCCCAGATCGACCGGCTGGCCGCCAGCGGCGAGCGCGGCCGCCAGGGCCTGAGGGACGTCCAGGCCTACATCCAGGGCATCAACGCCTACATCGACCGCTCCCAGCGGCGGAACGACTACCCCGGCGAGTACGTGCTCACCGGGCACAAGAACGCCATCACCCAGGAAGGCGGGATCGAGCACTTCACCACGACCGACATCGTCGGCATCGCCGCCATGGTCGGCCTCCTCTTCGGCGGCGGAGGCGGCGGCGAAGTCCACTCCGCCCTGCTCAAGGCGGCCTTCGAGCGGGAGTACGGTGCCCGGAAGGGCGCGGAGCTGTGGCGCACCTGGCGCATGGAGAACGACCCGGAGGCCGTGACCACGGTCGATGGGGACTTCCCCTATACGCGGACCCCCGATGACCCCGTCGGTGTCGCGGCGCCCGACCCGGGATCGGTGGTCCCCTACGACATCGTGCGCGACGCCGACGTGAGCGCGGCCGAGGCGCCGCCACCGCCACCGCCGCCACCGCCGTCCCCGGCGGCCGACGCACCGGCCGACGCCGACGCCGCCACCCCCACCGTCGACACCCTGTCCGCGAGCGACCGGGCGCGGATCCAGCTGCTGATCCGGCGGGGTGACCTCAGCGCCGCCGAGGGCGTCCTCAACGAGGGCGTCTTGCCCGAGGACTTCCTCCAGGGCGAGCCCGGCATGTCCAACGCCCTGCTCGTCGCCGGTGAGCACACCGAGAACGGCCACCCCGTCGCCGTCATGGGGCCGCAGACCGGGTACTTCTCCCCGCAGCTGCTGATGGTGCAGGAACTGCAGGGCCCGGGCATCAGCGCTCGCGGCGCGTCCTTCCCCGGCGTGAGCTTCTACGTGCAGATGGGCCGCGGCACCGACTACGCGTGGAGCGCCACCTCCGCCGGGCAGGACATCACCGACACCTTCGCCCTCGAACTGTGCGAACCCGACGGCTCTGCGCCGAGCGTCGACTCCCGCGCCTACGTCGGCGGCGACGGCGCCTGCGTGGAGTTCGAGAGGCTGAGCGTGCGCAACGAGTGGTCGCCGACCGTGGCCGATCAGACGCCCGCGGGCTCCTACACCCTCACCGCGCTGCGCTCGCCCCACGGCCTGGTCGACAGCTTCGGCACGGTCGACGGCACCCCCGTGGCGTTCGCGACCCGCCGCTCCACCTACATGCGCGAGGTCGACTCCCTCATCGGCTTCCAGAAATTCAACGAGCCCGACACCATCACCTCGGCGGCGGCGTTCCAGAAGGCCGCCATGGACATCGGCTACGCCTTCAACTGGCACTACGCCGACGCCGACGACATCGCCTTCGTCAACTCCGGCGCCAACCCGGTGCGCACGCCGGGCACCGACCCCAACATGCCCATCGCGGCCGACTCCGCCGCCGGATGGTCGGGGTGGGACCCGACGGACAACAGCGCCGACTACACCCCCCTCGAAGAGCACCCCACCTCCGTCAACGCCGACTACTACGTCAACTGGAACAACAAGGTGGCCGCCGGATACACCTCCGGCTACGGCACCGGGTCGGTCCACCGGGGCGACCTGCTCGACGCCCGCGTCGCCGGACTGATCGACGACGGGCACAAGTTCACCGTCGCCTCGCTCACCCGGGTGATGGCCGAGGCGGGCAGCGCCGACCTGCGCGGCGAGCAGGTGCTGCCCGAGCTGCTCCGGGTCGTGGAGAGCGCGCCGGTCGAGGACCCGGAGCTCGCCGCGACGGTCGACCGCCTACGGGCCTGGACGGAGGACGGCGCGCCGCGCCGCGAACCCGAGCGGGACGCCGGGCACTACGCGCACGCTGACGCCATCCGGGTTATGGACGCCTGGTGGCCGCTGCTCGTCAAGGAGCAGTTCGAACCCGGGCTCGGCGCGGGCCTCTACGGCGACCTCACCGGGGTCCTGCAGGTCGACGAGTCGCCCTCGGGCAACCTCGGCGGCCCTCCCGGCAACGTGAAGCAGGGCCAGACCCACAGGGGCTCCAGCTTCCAGTTCGGCTGGTGGTCGTATGTGGACAAGGACCTGCGGGCCGTGCTCGGCGATGACGTCCGGGCGCCCCTCGGCCAGGCCTACTGCGGCGGCGGCGACCTCGACGCCTGCCGCACCGTGCTGCTGGACTCCCTGGCCACGGCCGCCGCGGCGCCCGCCGCGGACGTCTACCCCGGAGACGCGTACTGCTCGGCCGGGGACCAGGTGTGCGCCGACACCAACATCCACGCGCCGCTGGGAGGCATCGGCATGTGGCCGATCGCCTGGCAGAACCGCCCCACCTACCAGATGGCCCTGCAATTCACCGAGGGCAGGTCCTGACCCGCCCTAGAACACGCCGGGGACCGGTCGGTACGGCCGGTCCCCGCGTCCGCGCGGTGCTCCCGCCATCCGCGGCGTCCGGCGCCCAATACCCCTCCCGGGGGCAACCTGTGGGGGGATCTGGTGCTTGATTGCGGTCGGAGGGGTATTTTCGAAGTGATACCCGCCACTGTGGACGGGAGGCAGGAAGATATGCCGCTGTGGATCCTGTGGTTGATCGCCGCCGTCGCTCTGGGCGTCGCGGAGGTCTTCACGCTGACCCTGTCCCTGGGACTGCTCGCCATCGCCGCCCTCGTCGCCGGGATCGCCGGTGCGCTGGGGATGGGTGTCGTGGTGCAGGTGGTGGCGTTCGTGGTCACCTCCGCCGCCGGACTCATCGTCGTGCGCCCGATCGCGCAGCGCCACCTCCAACAGCCACCCGTGCTCCGCTCCGGAACGGACGCCCTCGTCGGACGGTCCGCGGTGGTCGTCGAAGAGGTCACCGGGGAGAGCGGCCGCATCAAGCTCGTCGGTGAGGAGTGGTCGGCCCGCGCCCTCGACGAGGACCAGATCATCCCCCCGGGGATCCACGTCGACGTCATGGAGATCGAGGGCGCGACGGCCGTCGTCTATCCGCGCGAAGCACTGCCCTGACACCCGCCGACGCGGGCGTCACCACCGCCTCGTCCTCCGACATCCGAATCATTCGGCAGGCAGGAGATCACAAATGGGGCTCGACATTCTGTTCATCGTTCTCGCGGTCATCGCCGTCCTCCTGGTCGTCTCCACGGTGCGGATCGTGCCGCAGGCACGCGCCTACAACATCGAGAGATTCGGCCGCTACCTGCGGACGCTCCAACCCGGCCTGAACTTCATCATCCCGGGCGTCGACCGCGTCAACACCAAGTACGACCTGCGCGAGCAGGTGTTCTCGTCGCGGCCGCAGCCCGTGATCACCGAGGACAACCTGGTCGTCAACATCGACACCGTGCTCTACTACCAGATCACCGACCCCCGCGCCGCCGCCTATGAGGTGGCGAACTACCTCCAGGCCATCGACCAGCTCACGGTCACCACGCTGCGCAACGTGATCGGCGGCATGGACCTGGAACAGACCCTGACCTCCCGCGAGACCATCAACTCGCGGCTGCGCGGTGTGCTTGACGACGCCACCGGGAAGTGGGGGATCCGCGCCAACCGCGTCGAGATCAAGGCCATCGACCCGCCGCCGACGATCAAGGAGGCGATGGAGAAGCAGATGCGGGCCGAGCGCGACAAGCGCGCCGTGATCCTGCACGCCGAGGGCGAGCGGCAGTCCCGCATCCTGACCGCGGAGGGCGCCCGCCAGCAGGCCATTCTGGAGGCCCAGGGCGACCAGCAGGCCCGGATCCTGCGCGCCGACGGCGAGGCCCAGGCGGTGGAGCGCGTCTTCCAGGCCGTGCACGCCAACGACGCCGACTCCAAGCTGCTCGCCTACAAGTACCTGGAGACGCTGCCGCACCTGGCCCAGGGCGAGGGCAACACCTTCTGGGTCATCCCCGGCGAGCTGACGCAGGCGGTGCAGAACGTCACCAAGGCCTTCGCCGGAGACACCGCAGAGGGTGCGCGTCCCGCCGGTGAACATGAGGCCCCGTCCGAAACCGCCGGGGTGGAGGAAGGCGAGGCCCGGCGGATCACCGAGGGCGAGCCGCGCCCCCGCCCGGCGGCGGCCCAGGCCGCGGTCGAGGCGGCGGAGAGCGCCGCCCAGGCGGTCGCCAACGCGCGCAAGGAGGCGGCGGCCGCCGCCGGCACGCCGGGACAGAAACTGCCCGGGCAGCGCTCCGAAGAAGGAGAGTGAGCCCTCAGACCAGCAGCAGCTTGCCGGTGGTGCGGCGGGCTGCCAGGTCGTCGTGGGCCCGTGCGGCATCGGGCAGCGGGTAGCGGCCGCTGATCTCCACCCGCAGCTTCCCGGCCGCCACAAGCCCGAGGATGTCGTCGGCCCGCTCCAGCAGTTCGGCGCGGTCCACGATGTGGTCGGCGAGGTTCGGCCGGGCCAGGAAGACCGACCCGGCGCTGTTCAGGCGCTGCGGGTCGACCGGCGGCACCACCCCGCTGGACTGCCCGAACAGCGCCAGCACACCGCGGCGCCGCAGGGAGGCGAGGCTGGCGTCGAAGGTGTCGGCGCCCACGCCGTCGAAGACGGCCGCCACGCCCGCTCCGGCGGTCAGCTCGCGCACGGCGGCGGCCACGTCGTCGACCTCGGTGTAGCGGATGATCTCGTCGGCCCCGGCCGCGCGGGCCTGTCGCTCCTTGGCCTCGGTGGACACCGTTCCGATGACGCGGGCGCCGCGCGCCTTGGCCAGCTGCACCAGCAGCAGCCCGGTGCCCCCGGCCGCGGCGTGCACCAGCACGGTGTCGCCCGAACGCACGGGGTAGGTCGCGTGGGTCAGATAGTGCGCGGTCAGGCCCTGGAGCATCACCGCGGCGGCCTGCTCGGTGGCGACGCCGTCCGGGACCGGCACGACCCGCTCCACGGGGACGGCCGCGCGCTCGGCATAGCCGCCGGGCGCCGACACCCACGCGACACGCTGCCCCTCGGCCAAGTCGGTCACGCCCGCCCCGACCGCGGACACCGTTCCGGCCCCCTCCAGGCCCGGGGTGTAGGGCGTGGGCACCGGGTAGACGCCGGTGCGCTGGTAGATGTCGATGAAGTTGACCCCGGCGGCCTCGACGTCGACCACCACCTGGCCGGGACCGGGGCGGGGGTCCGCGACCTCACGCGGCTGCAGGACCTCGGGCCCACCCGGCTGCTCGATGACGATGGCACGCATACTCAACACGCTCCTCAGTGGTGTTCGGGCCTCGGCCGCGGGTGCCGTCGAAGCGGACGGGTAACCCCGGGCGCGCGACCGCGCCCGGCTCCGCCTACTCCGTGGCCTCCGCCTCCGGCTCCAGTTTGTTCATGCGGAAGTTGTCGAAGTACACGATGGCGTCGCCGCCGCTGCCCCCGCCCTCGCGGGCCACGCCCAGGCCGGTGACGCCGTTCTGGATCGGCTGTGTGTCGACGGCGTCCATCACGTGCGAGCCGTTGACCCACAGGCGGACGGCGATACTCTTCTCGGTCGTGCCGCCGGTCTCCTCCTCCTGCCGCTCGCAGGTCACCTGCAGGGTGTTGACCGGCTTCTCGGCGTCGTCCTGACCGTCCTCAGCCACCTCATACCCGGGGACGCCTTCGGTGACCTGTTCGAGGGTGGAGATGCCCGCCTCGCCGCCGATGCGCCGGATCCGCGCCTCGCTGCCGTCGAAGCGGACGGTGACCGAGTACCGGGTGTCATCGTCGTTGTTGTAGAAGCAGTACACCTCGGTCTCGCCGTAGGCGGGGCCGTTCTGCACGCTGGTGTCGACGCTGATAGCGAGCTGCTCGGGGTAGTCCCCGGGAAAACCCGAGATCGCCCGGGTGAGCGTGTCGTCCGTGGTGGCGCGCAGCGCGTACTGGCCGTCGTCGGTGTAGCCGCGGCGGTGCTCGCCCGCGTCGAAGGGGACGTCGCTGTCGTCGGTCTTCCAGCCGGAGTCGCTGCTGCCGAACTCGTCGGTGTAGATGTTCGTCCCGGTCGGGAACTCCGGGCCGCTGAGCAGGTAGGAGCCGACGATGCCGCTGGTCATTAGCAGGACCGCGGCGCCGACGCCCCCGCCGATCGTCATCATTTTCTTCTTCCGGCTCCCGCCGGGCGCGGGAGCGGGCGAGGCCGAGGGGTTCGCGCCGGTCGGCGGCTGCCCCGGCCCGCTCGGGCCGCCGGGACCGCCCGGCCCCATCGGGGCGTACGACTGCTGCCCGTAGGGCGGCGACTGCATGCCGGGGGAGGGGTACCCGGGAGGTTGGGCGCCCACCGGCTGAGCGCCCGGCTGCGGCGGCGTGCCGTAGGACGGCGCCTGCGGACCCGACGGCGGACCATAGGGCTGCTGTGCGCCGAATCCCGGTCCGGGCGGCGGGCCGGGGACGGGCGCCTCGGAGGGTGGCGGGCCGTAGGGCGGCTGCTGCGGACCGGACGCGACCTGTCCGTGGGCCGAGGCGTAGGGCCCGGAGGGATGGGCCGGGGGCTGCTGCCCGGCCTCGGTCGGCATGGCGCGGACGGCTTGGTCGTTGGTCGGGTGCATCGCCGCTGTCGGGCCCGACGCCCCCTCGGGCGGCGCCTCGGCCGGGGCGGGCGCGTGGGCGGTGGTTTCGGCGTCGAGTTGGCCGTTGGCGGCGGCCGCACCAGCGGTGGCTCCGGCGATCCCCGCGGCACCCGCCGCCGCGCCGTCCGGGCGCGGGGTGGACGGCGGCGTCCACGAGCGCACCACGGTCCGGTCGACAACGGACTCGGTGGGGTTCTCCTGCCCGACCAGGTGGTTGAGCAGCTGCTGGGCGGTGGGCCGGTGCGCCGGATCCTTCTCCAGCGCCTGGCGGACCACCTCCTCCAGGCTCGGGTCCAGCCCCTCCAGGTTCGGGGGTGCCGAGCTGATGAGGTGGAGCACCGCCGGGACGCTCTGCGCGTCGAAGGGGGCTCTGCCGGTTCCGGCGAAGGCGATCAGGCAGCCCCAGGAGAAGATGTCGGAGGCCGCGGTGATCTCCCCGCCCGTGACGAGTTCGGGAGCGAGGTAGGCGGGGGTCCCCATGAGCTGGCTGGACCGGGTCACCGAGCCGTCGTCGTCCATGGCGCGGGCGATGCCGAAGTCGATCACCTTCGGCCCCACCGTCGACAGCAGGACGTTGGCGGGTTTGAGGTCGCGGTGGATCACCCCGGCGCCGTGGATCGCGGTCAGCGCGGCCGCCACCCCCATGGCCAGGCTCTCCAGGGTCCCGCCATGCATGGGGCCCTCGGTGGTGACCGCCTCGGAGAGGTTAGGTCCGGGAACGTACTCCGAGACGATGTAGAGCGGGTCGCTCTCCAGCTCCGCGTCGATGACGCCGGCGGTCGAGAAGCGCGCGACCCGGCGTGCCGACTGCACCTCGCGGGCGAAGCGGCGGCGGAAGTCCTCGTCGTCGGTGAGGTCGGGGTGGATGAGCTTGACCGCGACGAGTCGCTCAGAGGCGTCTTTGGCGAGGTAGACGGTGCCCATGCCGCCGCGGCCGAGTCGTCCCACGATGCGGTAGTCCCCGAGCTCGTGGGGGTCGCCGGTGCGGAGGGGTTTGGCGCGCTCGTGCTCGTTCGACGTCACAGTTGTGGTTTTCCTTTATGGCTCACGGGGGTTCGCGACTCATAGCGTACCGACGCGATGCGGGCGTCGCGCGAGTGCGGTCGCCGGGGCGACCTCCGCTGTGACGGGGGTGTCGCAGATTTTAGACACGCATCGCGCCCTCCGCGGTTCCGGTCAGTAGCCGACCTCGATAGGATTAGAACACCAGTTCGAATGAGTGCCTGCTCTTCCCCGCGGGCCGACGGCATTCGCGCGCCGCCGGTGCGGGCGCGCACGCGATGAGGGGAGTGGCCCGGTGGCACGTGTCTACGGTGTGCCCATCACGGTGGTCGAGCGGGAGGGGCGGCCGCAGCGCTTCACCTGGGAACGGCGGATCTACACGGTGCGGCGGATCATCGACCACTGGGTCACCCTGCGTACCGACTGGGCGGCCGGGGCGCGCGATCGGCTGCCCCGGCGCACGTTCTGGCGCGTGGAGGCGGGATCCGGTCGCGGTCCGGGCGTCTATGAGCTCCGGCACGACTCCGACAGCGGCCAGTGGCTGCTGGCGCGGGTCTGGGATTGACCCGCGCCGACGCCAAGAGCCCGCTCAGCCGCCGGTGTCCGAACCCGCGGAACCCTGGTGGCGCCGGTCGCGCGCCACAGCGGCGATGAGCCGCTCCTCGGCATCGGCGCCGGGACTGACGCGGGGGAGCCGCCACAGGAAGACCGCGCCCGCCAGCCACCACGCCCCGACGATCGCCCACTCGTACGGCCAGACCAGCGCCGCCGGCATACCGGGCAGGTAGAGCACGGCCAGCCCGGCGCTGAGGACGAGCGCCGCCGCCCCGATGGCGCGACCGGCTGGGGCGCGGCGGCGAAGCTTGCCCGGTATCAGCGGATGATGGCGCGGCGCCGCCAACCCCGGGGGAAATCCCAGACCAGGGGATACCGAAAAGCCCAACGGCAATCGGCCAGACTGCAAAAGAAGGTCGCGCGGCAGCGCACCGACACCGGCCGCACGTGGGCCAAGGCCGTAGTGCGCGACCACGACCGGGTGGCGGTAGAGGATTTCCGGCCCAGGTTCCTGGCCACGTCGACCATGGCGCGCAAAGCGGCGGACGCCGCGATCAGCGCGACCAAGAAGGCCCTGGTGGAGATGGGCCGCAAGCACGGGCGCGATGTGCGCCTGGTGCATCCCGCGCACACCACTTCATCCCGCGCACACCACGATGGATTGCGCATGGTGCGGAGCGAGAGCCAAGCACGCACTTCTGCTTTCCGAGCGAACCTACGCGTGTAGCGCGTGCGGTGTGGTGTCCCCGAGGGACAAGAACTCCGCGCGGGTCATGCTGATCCGGGCAGGTTGGAACCCGGATGGTGTTGAGGGTGTGAGACCAGGTCAGGCGCTGCCTGACCTGGCTGCCTGAGCCATGGATCCCCACCTAGGCTATGAAGGCGGGAATCCCCCGCCTTCAGGCGGGGGAGCAGTCAACCGAGCACCATGTCGCGCAGGGCACGCAGGCCGGGTTCGTCGCGCACCCCGGCGACGAGGAGGGTGGTGACGGGGCTGTCGCGCCACGCCTGGAGGCGCTCGGCGATGCGCGGCAGCGGGCCGACCAGGGAGAGGCCGTCGGCCAGCTCGTCGGGGACGGCGTCGATGGCCTCCTCGCGGCGCCCGGCCAAGAACAGCTCCTGCACCTTGTACGCGGCTTCGGCGAACCCCATCCGCACGAACACGTTGAGATGGAAGTTCTCCTCCTGGGCGCCCATGCCGCCGATGTAGAAGGCGAGGGGCATCTTGGCGGTGCGCAGCGCTTCGGCGGTGTCCTCATGCGGGAGCACGGTGACCGTGCAGGCGATGTCGAAGCCGTCCGGCGCGTCGGCGAGCGCGTCGGCGTACACGCGGGGGCTGATCTCCGGGTGGTAGAAGAGGGGCGTCCAGCCATCGGCGATCTCGGCGGCCAGGGCGACGTTCTTCGGTCCCTCGGCGCCCAGGTAGACGGGGATGTCCGGGCGCAGGGGGTGGGTGATGGGTTTGAGGGGCTTGCCCAGCCTGGTGCCGCCGGGGTAGGGCAGCGGGTAGTGCGGCCCGTCGGAGGTGACCGGCGCCTCGCGGTGCCAGACCTGGCGCATGATGTCCAGGTATTCCCGGGTCCGCTCCAGCGGGCGGGGGAACGGCTGCCCGTACCAGCCCTCGACCACCTGCGGGCCGGACACCCCGATCCCGAGCCGCAGGCGTCCGCCGGAGAGGTGGTCAAGGGTCAGCGCGTGCATGGCGGTGGCGACCGGGGTGCGCGCGGAGAGCTGCACGATCCCGGTCCCCAGCCCGATCCGTTCGGTCCGGGCGCCGTACCAGGTCAGCGGGGTGAACGCGTCGGATCCGTAGGCTTCGGCGGTCCACACCGAGTCATATCCGAGGGCTTCGGCGGCCCGCACCGTCGCGGTGGCGTCATCGGAGGCGGCGCCCCAGTACCCCACCGCGATTCCCAGTTTCAGGTCTGTGGTCACGCGTGCTCCGTCGGTCGCTGGAGGAATTCGGCGTCTGGGGCGCATGGTAGAACCGGTTTCAGTTTCTGGATAGGGGCGCCCGGAAGCCCGGCTCCGGGACGGCACTCAACCCGCGTGTGCCATTCTGGTGGGCGGTGCCGACGTCGGCGGTGCGCCCCCGCGCGGGTTTGCCGCCGCACGCAGGAACCCGGTGTGAATCCGGGGCGGTCCCGCCACTGTGACCAGGGAGCGGACCCGCGACCAACGCCACTGCCGGACACGACCGGTGGGAAGGCGGCGGGGACGCGGCGATCTGGGAGCCAGGACACTGCTCGGCACCAGGACCGACCCCTATGGGCGTGGACTCCCGAGGAAGGACTGACCCGCGTGAGCGCTTCCGCTCGCTACCCCTTCAGCGCGGTCGTCGGCATGGACGACCTGAAACTGGCGCTGCTGATCAACGCCGTGTCCCCGGCGGTCGGCGGTGTCCTGGTCCGAGGCGAGAAGGGCACCGCGAAATCGACCGTCGTGCGCGCCCTCGCGACGCTCCTGCCCGACCTCGACGTCGTCGACGGCTGCCGCTTCGCCTGCGATCCCGCTGACCCCGACCCCCGCTGCCCCGACGGACCGCACCCGGAGGACGCCGTCCCCGCCGAGCGCTCCGCCCGCCTCGTGGAGCTGCCGGTCGGCGCGAGCGAGGACCGCCTGGTGGGCTCGCTCGACATCGAACGGGCGCTCACGGAGGGCGTCAAGGCCTTCGAGCCGGGACTGCTCGCCGCGGCCCACCGCGGCGTGCTCTACGTCGACGAGGTCAACCTGCTCCACGACCACCTCGTGGACCTTCTGCTGGACGCGGCGGCAATGGGCAGGTCGCACGTCGAGCGCGAAGGCGTCTCGGTCGCGCACGCCGCCCGGTTCCTGCTGGTCGGCACGATGAACCCGGAGGAGGGCGAGCTGCGCCCGCAGCTGCTGGACCGGTTCGGCCTCACGGTCGAGGTCGCGGCCACGCGGGAGCCGACCGAACGCGCCGAGGTGGTCCGCCGCCGCCTCGCCTTCGAGACCGCCCCCGAGGCCTTCGCCGCCGGCTACGCGCGGGAGGACGCCGAACTCGCCGACCACATCCGCGCGGCCCGCAAACGGCTGCCCGGGGTCGTCCTCACCGACGCCGCCCTGCGTCAGGTGACGGCCGTGTGCGCGGCCTTCGAGGTGGACGGCCTGCGCGCGGACATCGTCACGGCCCGCGCGGCCATGGCGCTCGCCGCCTGGCGGGACCACACCGAGGTGACCTCCGACGACGTGCGCGACGCCGCCCGGCTCGCCCTGCCGCACCGGCGCCGCCGCGACCCCTTCGACGCCCCCGACCTCGACGAGGACCGGCTGCAGGAGGCGCTGGACCAGGCGGGTGATGACGACCCAAAAGGCCCTGAGGACGCCCCGGAGGAGCCGGGGGGTCCCGACGACAGCGCCGGGTCGGACAGCAGCCCGCAGGAGAGCCCGGAGTCCGCGGCCCCCGACGACGCCACGACGTCGCCCCCGCCGTCGTCTGACACCGGCCACCAGCAGGAAGAACAGCAGGAGACCTCCGGTGCGGGGCCGGGGCAGCAGACGGGCGACACCACGAGTGAGGCGGGGGAGCCCTACCGGCCCCGGCTGCTGAGCGTCTCCGGGATCGGACAGGGGACCCCCGGCCGCCGCTCCCGCGCCGAAACACCGTATGGCAGGACATCGGGGGCCCGCCCTCCGCGGGAACGCGTCGGGACGCTGCACCTGACCGAGACGCTGCGCGCGGCGGCCCCCCACCAGCGGGCCCGGGGCCGCACCGGTCCCGGGCTCCGGCTGCAAAGCTCGGACCTGCGGGAGGCCGTCCGCGAGGGGCGCGAAGGCAACCTCGTGCTGTTCTGTGTGGACGCCAGCGGCTCGATGGCCGCCCGGCAGCGCATGCGGGCCGTCAAGGGAGCGGTGCTCAGCCTCCTGCTCGACGCCTACCAGCGGCGCGACAAGGTCGGGCTGGTCACCTTCCGCGGCCGGGGCGCCGAACTCGACCTGCCGCCCACCTCGTCGGTCGAGGCGGGCGCGCGCCGCCTGCGCGAGCTGCGGACCGGCGGGCGCACGCCCCTGGCGGCGGGGCTGCTGCGCTCGGCCTACGTGCTGCGCGTCGAGCGCCTGCGCGACCCGCGGCGCCGCCCCCTGCTGGTCGTCGTCACCGACGGCCGCGCCACGCAGGGCGGCCTCGACGACGCCCTGCGCGCCGGGGCGTGGATCGGGTCCCAGGGCGTGCAGAGCGTCGTCGTCGACTGCGAGTCGGGCGCGGTGCGCCTGGGGCTGGCCGGGCGGCTGGCCGCCGCCATGGGCGGGACCGCGGTCCGGCTGGAGGAACTGGGGGCCGACGCGCTGAGCGGACTGGTCCGGCACACCCGGCACCGGGCGGCGTAGCGCCGCGCCACCGACAGACGATCACCGCGACAGACAAGGACCCAACAGATGCCGCAGGGCAAACCCTCCTACGTCCCCGACGACGGACTCACCACCCGGCAGCGGCGCAACCGGCCGCTGCTGATCGTGCACACCGGCGCGGGAAAGGGCAAGTCCACTGCCGCCTTCGGCCTGGCTACCCGCGGGTGGGCGCAGGGCTGGGACATCGGGGTGTTCCAGTTCGTGAAGTCCGCGAAGTGGCGGATCGGCGAGGAGAAGGCGTTGCGCGTCCTGGGCGACACGTCCGAGGGCGGCAGGGTCACCTGGAACAAGATGGGCGAGGGCTGGTCCTGGATCCAGCGCCCCGGCACCGAGCAGGACCACGCCGCCGACGCGGCCGAGGGCTGGAACCAGATCAAGCGCGACCTGACCGCCGAGACCTACCGGCTCTACGTGCTCGACGAGTTCACCTACCCGATGAAGTGGGGATGGGTGGACGTCGACGACGTCGTGGAGACCCTGCGGAACAGGCCCGGGAACCAGCACGTCATCATCACCGGCCGCGGCGCCGACCCGCGGTTGCTGGACGCGGCCGACCTCGTCACCGAGATGACGAAGGTCAAGCACCCGATGGACGTCGGCCAGAAGGGCCAGCGCGGCATCGAGTGGTGACACCCCGCGGAGCGGGGACCGCGGTCAGTGGGACAGGGCGCCGTCGGCCGCGTCCCCTTCGGCCTGCCCATCCAGGTCGGACGGGATCAGGCTGTAGAGCGCCAGATCGGAGCGGCCCTCGTGCAGCCGCATCGCGTTGCGCTCGATGCCCTCGAAGACGAACCCGGCCTTCTCGGCGACGCGGCGCGAGCCGGCGTTGCCGGTCGCGGCCTTCAGCACGATGCGCTGGAAGCCCTGGCCGATGGCCCAGCGGCAGGCGGCGACCGTCGCCTCGGCCGCCAGGCCCCGGCCGCGTGCCCAGGGGGCCAACCAGTAGCCGATCTCGGTCGTCTGGGCCGGCCATATGGTCCGCGTGAAGCCGATGGAGCCGTAGAAGCGGCCGCTGTCGCGTTCGGTGATGGCCCACTTCTGTCCGTCGCCGGTGACGCGGGACTCCGGTGCCACCGTCCGGCACCACTCTTCGGCTTCGGCGCGCGTGTAGGGCACTCCGGGTTCGGGGAGCGGCAGCCACCGCTGGATCAGGGGGTCGTTCACCGCGGCGAAGACATCGTCGATGTCGGCTTCGGTGAAGGCACGCAGTGTCAACCGTTCCGTCTGCAGGATGACGATCGGCATCATCTTCGTGGGAGAGGTCATCGGTTCGCGCTGCATTCCGGTCCTTCCAACTCGTCGAACGCGTGCACGGAGCGGAGGAACCGAGCGGCCAGGTCCGGTGCCCCCGCCCAGTGCACATGGAGGTACGAGGCGTTCAGGGTGGCACCCGCGAATCCCTCGCCGCCACTGGATTTCCACTGCCAGGCGGGGTCGGCGCCGTGGGCGGGGGTGAGCCGGGTGCGGTGGAACTCGTGCCCGTGGACGCGGGTCCCGGCGGGAGCCAGCACGGAGTCGCGCACGGCGACGGCGGCGCGGTAGCCGAGGGTGAGGCGGTCGGTCATCCGCGCTTCGGCGGGGATGACCCCGCACATCGGCGCCCCGTCCAGCTCGCGCGCGAGGTAGAGCAGCCCGGCGCATTCGGCGGCTACGGGCGCGCCGCGCCCTGCCAGGTCGGCGACGGCGGACCGCAGCGCGGCGTTTCCGGAGAGCTCGGCGGCGTGCATCTCGGGGAACCCTCCGCCGATGATGAGCCCGCGGGTGTCCGGGGGGAGCTTCTCGTCGTGCAGAGGGTCGAACGCGACCACCTCCGCTCCACCGGCCCGCAGCAGTTCCGTCTGCTCGGTGTAGGAGAAGGTGAACGCGGGCCCGCCGGCGACCGCTATCCGCGGGGAAGGCGCGGCTGAGCCCGCCGCGCTCGCCGTCGGGATGCCCTCGGCCGTCAGGCGCTCCGCCATCTCGGCGTCGGGGTCCCACGGAGAGCCGGGGAGCGGGGCGGCGGCACGCGCCAGCGCGACGATCGCGTCCAGGTCGCAGGAGCCGGCCACTAGGGAACCGAGCCCGTCCACGGCCGCGCGCGCGGCGTCAGCGCGCTCGGCGGCCGGGATGAGTCCGAGGTGCCGCGCGGGGGTCTCGATGGCGGTGTGCCGCCGAATGGCGCCGAGGACGGGAACGCCCACGTCCTCCAGCGCGTCCCGCAGCAGCTCCTCGTGGCGGTCGGAGCCGACCCGGTTCAGGATCACCCCGCCCACGCGCACCCGCGTCTCGAAGGTGCAGAACCCGTGGACCAGAGCGGCTATAGAACGGCTGGTGCGGGCGGCGTCCACGACGAGCACCACGGGCGCTCCGAGCAGCCCGGCGACATGCGCGGTCGAGGCGAAGTCCCCGGGGCCGTGGAAGTGCCGCGGCTCGGACGCACCGTCGAACAGGCCCATCACGCCCTCGATGACGGCGATATCCGCCCCGGCGGCCCCGTGCTCGAACAGAGGCACGATCCGCTCCTCGCCACAGAGCACCGGATCCAGGTTCCGCGGCGGACGTCCGGTCGCCAGGGCGTGATACCCGGGATCGATGTAGTCGGGCCCCACCTTGTGCCCGGACACCCGCGTCCCGCGCGCCGCAAACGCCGCCATGAGGCCGGTGGCGACCGTGGTCTTCCCACTCCCCGACGCCGGAGCCGCGATCACCACCCGCGGTATCTGCGGCATGCGCGTATCCCTCTTCCTGCCTGACTCGTCGACGACCGTCCAGGTTATGTGCACAGCGGCGCCCTGCGTCCACCAAGGAGCGGTGCCCAACGCCCCATCCGGCGCGCACAGAGCGTCCCCCGCGGAATTCGATGGCGCGGAACAGATGGTCATCTGGTCGAACGCGGAGCGGGGATGGAGCCGCCGGAGGGATCCGGGTCGTAGATGTAAAGCCAGGCGGTGGCCCGCGCGTAGAAGTAGCGGAAGAACACCTTCAGGACCCTGGCCTTGACCCACCGCCTGACGGGGCCCGCTGTCTTCAGGTCGCGGTTGTCCCTGGCGGTTTCGAGCAGCCGTGCGATCCGCGGGCGAAGCGACCTGGGCCGCCCACCACACCTGGCCGTCCGGTGCGCGGACGTGGAGGAACGCCCCGGCCTTGGCGAGGACCATGTTGAAGGCCCCCGGATCGGTCTCGACTCCTGCTGAGGTCCCCGAGACGGTGTACAGGCCCGCGTAGTGGGGGCGCGGGGCCCGGGGGTTGAGGAGCGCACGGGCCGTCGACCAGATCCCGTCCGCACCCACGAGTAGGCCGGCGTGCGCGCGGGAGCCGTCGGCGAAGCGCGCGATCACGCCGTCAGCGCTCGCGGTGGCATCGGTCAGCCGTCGGCCGGTGGTGATGGCGGCGCCGTCGCGGACCGCTTGTGTCCGCAGGGCGTGAACGAGGTGCCCGCGCATGATCGTAACGCCGCGCATCGGGTCGTCGTCCAGACGCCCGCGCGGGACGTCGCCGAGGAGGGCGCCGGAGGCCGACCACACCCGCTGGCGGTCGACCTCGAATCCGGCCTCGCGCACCTGCTCCAGGCAGCCCAGCGCGTCCAGGCAGCGCAGCCCGTTAGTGGCCAGGCTGACGAAGGAGCCGATGTCGCCTCCGGGATCGGGGTGAGTCTCATACACGGTGACCTGGGCTCCGATGTGGTCCGACCTGCTCACCGAGACGGCGGTCCTGCGCGATCACCTGGAGTACCTGCGCGACCGGGGCCACGCGCTCCCGGGCGATCCCCGGCTCGTCGCCGCTGCGATGGGGGCGATGCTGTGGACACTCGGCTACTCCGCACTCACCGCCCCTGACCCGGTCGTCGGCGACGAGGCCGTCGACACGCTCACCGACCTGCTCCTGCACGGACTGGCCGGCCCCTGAGCCTCTTCCTCGCGAGAAAGCACACAAGCCGCCGCAGGCCCCGTGGTGATCACGGGCACCTACTGCGAAAGCGCGCCGTCGATACCAGCACGGTCCCGTTGGCCTTCGCGGTGGCCCGCGCTCCGGCGCGTCCGTGCTTCCCCGATACGCTGTGCGGCGGCATCTGCCAGGAGAAGCAGTCGAAGTCGGAGCACGACGGAAAGCGCGGTGGCATGAGCGCGAGCAGGCGGCGGCTCGTCGGGGTCGGTGTGGGGCCGGGAGACCCGGAACTGGTGACGGTCAAGGCCGTCCGGCGGATGCGCGAGGCCGATGTCGTTCTGGTGCCGGTCATGGCCCTGGACGAACCGGGGCGGGCGGAGGCCACGGTCCGCGAGCATGTGGACGATCGGTCCATCGAGCGCGTCGTCTTCGCGCTCAACGATCGCGGGGGTCGCAGTGAACGTCGCGTGCGGGCGTGGGACGAGGCCGCGCGGGCGGTGGTGCGGCACTTCGAGAGCGGGGATCGGACG
The DNA here is from genome assembly GCF_039530945.1 of Nocardiopsis rhodophaea. Classification (NCBI taxonomy): domain Bacteria; kingdom Bacillati; phylum Actinomycetota; class Actinomycetes; order Streptosporangiales; family Nocardiopsidaceae; genus Nocardiopsis; species Nocardiopsis rhodophaea. The sequence continues at coordinate 73,332 of NZ_BAAAPC010000018.1, read as the reverse complement.
GTCGCCTTCGCCACCATCGGCGACCCCAACGTCTACTCGACGTTTAGCTACCTCGCGCAGACCGTGCGCGACCTGGACCCCGACGTCGAGGTCGAGACGGTCGCCGGCATCACCGCCATGCAGGACCTGGCCGCTCGCTCGTGCAGCGTGTTGGCCGAGGGTACCGAGCCGCTGACGCTGCTGCCGGTGACCAGCGGTGTGGACCGGCTCCAGGAAGCGCTGTCGGGGGATGCCACGGTGGTGGCCTACAAGTTCGGCCGGTTCGCCCCCGAGGTGATGGCGGCGCTGCGCGCGACCGGCCGCCTGGAAGACGCCGTGTACGGATCTCGGTTGGGGCTGGACGACGAACGGATCGCCCCGGCTGCGAAGCTGGAGGGTGAAGAGATCCCGTACCTGTCGACACTGATCGCCCCGGCACACCGGAGCGAGCGCGGAGGGAAACTGTGAACGAGGCCCACGTGGCGGCGACCGATCTCGGGACGCAGGAGGCGGTGGTCGCCTCCGGGGAGCAGAGCGCGCCGGATCGACGGACCGGCAAGGTCACGTTCGTCGGGGCGGGCCCGGGCGCGGCTGACCTGCTGACGATTCGGGCGGCGCGCGCGATCGAGGACGCGGACGTGGTCATCTGGGCCGCCAGCCTCGTGCACGAGGACGTGCTGCAGCATGCCCGCGCGGACGCCGAGATCGTCGACTCCGCGAAACTGCCCATGGAGGGCGTGCTGCCGTTCTACGAGCGCGCGGTGCGCGAGGGCATCCACGTCGCGCGGATCCACTCCGGCGACCCCGCCCTGTGGGGCGCGGTGCAGGAGCAGCTCGACCAGTGCGTCGAGCTGGGCTTGGAGGTCGAGATCATCCCGGGCGTGTCCAGCTTCAGCGCGGCGGCGGCCATCGCCCAGCGGGAGCTCACCATCCCCGAGGTGGCCCAGTCGGTGATCCTCACCCGGCTCGGCGGCGGAAAGACGCCGATGCCGGAGGGCGAGGAGGTCCGCGAGTTCGCCCGCCACGGCACCACCATGGCGCTGTTCCTCTCGGCGGCCCGCTCCGGGCAGCTGCAGCAGGAGCTGCTGGAGGGCGGCTACCCGGCCGACACCCCCTGCCTGGTCGCCTACCAGGCCACCTGGCCCGACGAACTGGTGCTGCGCTGCACGCTCGGCGAGCTGGAGGCCACCCTCAAGGAACACAAACTCTGGAAGCACACGCTCGTGCTCATCGGGGCGGCGCTGTCCGCCGGTGGAACGCGGTCGCACCTCTACCACCCCGGCCACTTCCACGGTTACCGTCGCGCCGACCGTGCGGCACGCCGCGCCCTGCGCGCGGAACGGCAGGGAACCCAGACATGACCGACAGCCCCAACCCCGGACCGGACCTGCGCGAACCCGACCTGCCCCGCACGATGAAGGTGCGGCAGAAGGCGCTGCGGACCGGCTGGACGACGGGCACGTGCGCCTCGGCCGCGGCGAAGGCGGCCACCGAGGCGCTGGTCAGCGGGCGCCCGGTGGAGGTGGTAGAGGTGGCGCTGCCGTCGGGGCGCCGGATCACCTTCGCGACCGAGCGCTGCGACGTCCTCTCCGCCGACCGCGCGGAGGCCGTGGTGGTGAAAGACGCCGGGGACGACCCCGACGTCACCCATGGCGCGCACATCACCGCCACGGTCACCCGCAGGCCGCGGAGCAGCGGTTTGGAACTCGACGGCGGTATCGGCGTCGGCGTCGTCACCAAGCCGGGGCTCGGCCTGGAACCCGGCGGCCCCGCCATCAACCCCGTCCCCCGCGAGATGATCACCCAGGCCGTCCGCGAGGCCGCCGACGTCGACCGGGAGGGGTTGCGCGTCGTCATCAGCGTCCCGGAGGGCGAGAAGATGGCGCGCAAGACCACCAACGCCAAACTCGGCATCCTCGGCGGGATCTCCATCCTCGGCACGACCGGGATCGTCCGCCCCTTTTCCACGGCCTCCTGGCGCGCCAGCGTGGAACAGGCCGTGTCCGTCATGGCGGCTCAGGGCGAGGACACCCTGGTGCTGTGCACGGGAGGCCGCACCGAGAAGGGCGCCATGCTGCGCCACCCGGAACTGCCGGACGTGTGCTTCGTCGAGGTCGGCGACTTCACGGGTGCCGCACTGCGCCGCGCGGTCGACCACGGCCTGACCCGCGTCGTCTTCGTCGGCATGGCGGGCAAGCTCACCAAGTTGGCATCGGGCGTGCTGATGACCCACTACACGCGTTCCAAGGTCTCCACCGAACTCCTCGGCGAGATCACCCGCCAGGTGGGCGGCGGCGCGGAACTGTCCGCCCGTGTCGACGCCGCCAACACCGGCCGCCACGCCTACGAACTGTGGGAGGGCGCGGGCCTGCTCCCCTCCGCGGGGACCGAGCTCTGCCGCCGCGTCGCCGACGTCCTCACCCGCTTCACCGAGGGCGCGATGACGGCGGAGGTCGCCATGGTCGATTTCACCGGCAAGAACGTGGTGGCGGCCTGCCCAACCGAGTCCAACGCGTAACCGGGACCCCTCGGGTCGGCGCGAAAGAGGTGCGAGCCGAGCCGCTCTGCGTGATACCGCTACTCCAGACGGACCGGCAGCTGGGACAGACCGTGGAAGTTGGGGCTGCGCAGGTGGTGGACGGATTCGGGGGAGACAGCGGTTGGGGGAGGACGGGGTGGCCGCCATCCGGGGCCCGGACGGCGGTCACCCTGGGCCGGTCAGGCCCGGTCCAGGGAGCGGGGCGGGGCGACGTACCGCCGCTTACAGCCGCACCGGTAGCCGGTCGAGTCGACGCATGGCCGGACGCATCGACCACTCTAGTTCGTCTTCCGGAACAGCGAGGGCCAGCTCGGGGTAGCGGCGGAACAGCTGCCCGAACGCGACCTCGCCCTCCTGTCGGGCCAGCGCGGCGCCGAGGCAGTAGTGCGCACCGTGCCCGAACGCCACGTGCTGCTCCCCGCGCGTGGCCGGGCGCCGGGTGATGTCGAGGCGGTCCGGGTCGTCGAAGTACCGCGGGTCGCGGTTGGCCGTCACGATCACCGCTTCGACCTGCTCGCCCTGGCGGATCAGCGTGTCCGCGACGGTGACATCCTCCATCGCGAAGCGGGGCCGGGTGGTCAGCACCGGACCGCACCACCGCAGCAGTTCGTGGATGGCCGCCGGGAGCAGGGTGTCGTCCTCGCGCAGCAGCGCCAGCTGGTCGGGGTGGGTCAGCAGGGCCACCGTGCCGTTTCCGATCAGGTGCGCGGTGGTCTCGTGCCCGGCGAGGACCAGCGAGAGGATCATGGTGACCAGTTCCGTCTGGCTCAGGCGGGAACCGTCCTCGTCGCGTACCTGGATCAGGGCGTCGACCAGGTCACCGGATGGTGCGGCCCGGCGCTGCTCGACCATGCGGTGGATGTGCTCGACGAGGTCCCGAACCGCGGTGCTCATGGCCTCCGCGTCCAGCGACATCATGTCGTGGCTCCACCGCAGCCACAGCGGCCGAGCCTCCTCGGGCACCCCGACCATCTCGCAGATGACGGTGATGGGGAGGGGGTAGGCGAAGTGCTCGATGAGATCGACGACGCCGTGCTCGGCCTTGTGGGGGAGCTCGTCGAGCAGCTGATCGGTGATCTCCTCCACGCGTGGCCGCAGTTCGTTGACGCGGCGCACGGTGAAGGCGCGGGAGACGAGCTTGCGCAGCCGGGTGTGGTCGGGCGCGTCGGCGTCCAGAACGGACTCGGTGATGTAGGGGATGTAGTGCTCGGGGATGCCGAAGTGCCGGAGTAGCTCCACGCGGGCGTTCGTCTCGACGCCGGGGACCGACGTGGAGTTGTTGGCGAAGCGCGGGTCGTTCAGCACGGACCGTACGTCGTCGTGGCGGGTGATGATCCACATCGGTGATCCGTCCACGGACCTGCCCCGGACCACGGGGCCTCGTTCGCGGACGCGTCCCCAGGCGGTGTAGGGGGCGCGCATCAGTTCGGGGTCCATCAGGTCGACGGCGTCGTCAGTCGTGTGGGTGGTGGTGTCGTCGGCCGAGGCGGTCATAGTGTCCTCTCCTTGGGTGTCAGGTGAGCTTCTGCCGGTCGATCTCTTCTCGGACCCGATCCACCAGTCGCTGGAAGAGGTCGATGACCCGCGGCGCCGCGGCTCGCAGGACCTCGGGCCGGGTGTCGGCTTCGAACGCAGCGGTCACGGTCCGGACCAGCGCGTCGGCCTTCGAGTCGATGTCGGGGAACCCGGACGCCCCTGACCGCAGTCTGTCGAAGGTCAGAAAGCCGGTGACGACGGCGAAATAGGCGTGGCGCTGGGATGCCGCCGAGAGGTCGGTCCGCACGATGCCGTGCTGGCGGAGCACATGGAAGTACTCCGTGACGGTGTGCTCCCGGAACTCGATCAGGTCGCCGACGAGCTTGGGCGCGCTGCGTGCCAGCGTGCCCAGGGTGTCGGTGTCCGCGACCATGACCGCCCGGAAGATCGGGTCGTCCGTCATCGACCGCAGGGACCTCTCGGCCAGTCGGCTGGGGAGGAGGGCGGTGGGGTCCTCGCGCGTCGACCGCACGAAAGCGGCGCCCAGGGCCGCCTGCGAGCGCATCAGCACCGTCAGAAACAGCGCCTCCTTGGTGGTGAAATGCAGGTAGACGGTTCCCTTGCCGACACCCGCGCGCCGCGCGACGTCGTCGATGGTGACGCGCTTGTACCCCCATGCCACGAGGAGTTCACCGGCGGCGTCGAGGATGCGCTCCGCCCGCCGGTCGCGCCCGGCGGGCGTGGAGTCTTCGGCCGCCGCCGTTCCGCGATCGTTCAGTTCGTTGCGTGCCACGTTTTCGTCCGCCACTCCCGTCTTGATCTTGACTCGATGACCAGATGTGAAATCTGGTCATGAGATGAACATACGTATACCGGTGCCGCGTGGCAAGGTTCACAGGCGTCAAGAACTCGTGAAGAAGCGACCCGGTACCCTCGCCCTGTGTTGATCAGTGCCGCCGTGTGCCCGCACCCGCCCCTGCTCGTCCCCGACGTCGCGGGCGGCGCCGCCGCCGAACTCGACCCGCTGCGCGCCGCCTGCGACCGGGCCGTCGCCGAGCTGGTTGCCGCCGGAGCCGACGAAATCGTCGTCATCGGGGCCGGTGAGCGGAACCGTGTCCACGGCGCTGACGCCGGGGGAAGCCTCGCGGGGTACGGCGTGCCGATGCCGGTCGGTCCGGCCCCGGCGGTGCTGCCGCTCTCGCTCACCGTCGGGCGCTGGCTGGCCGAGCGTGGGGGAGCGGCGCCCTCGTCCTACGTGGAGGTGGCACACGACGCTCGCCCCGAGGAGTGCCTGGTGCGCGGCGCCGAACTGGCCGCGTCGGTTCCCCGGTTGGCGGTCCTGGCCGTGGGCGACGGCAGCGCCCGGCGCACCACCACCTCGCCGGGGCGGGTCGATGACCGTGCTATCGGCTTCGACACGTCCGTGGCCGCCGCTCTGGCCGACGCCGATGTGGAAGCGCTGTCCGCCCTCGACCCGCGGTTGGCCGAGGACCTCATGGCCGCGGGCCGCGCCGCGTGGCAGACGCTCGCCTGGGCCGCGGACGGCGCGGGCCTGAGCGGTCGGCTGCTCGCCCATGAAGCCCCCTATGGGGTGGGGTACTTCGTCGCCTCATGGGGATGAGGCGGCCTGGGGCGTGACAGCTCAGCCCGACAGCTGCTCCCGCGCGTCGCCGACCTCGCCCAGCGCCAGCTCCATCGCCCGGTCAGCCAGGTCGGGGGCGTCGTAGGGCAGCCAGTGGATCCGGGGGTCGCGCCGGAACCAGGAGTCCTGGCGGCGGGCGAAGCGGCGCGTGGAGCGGACGGTGTCGGTCCGTGCGTCCTCCTCGTCGTAGTCCTCGACAACGCCCTCGTCGTTGGGCAGCCCCCGCTCCGCCGCGAGGAGGCGGAGCACCTGCGCGTAGCCGAGGGCCCGCGACGCGGTTCGGCCCTCGCGCAGGCCGTGCTTTTCCAGATCGCGGACCTCGTCCACCAGCCCGGCCTCCCACATGCGGGCGACGCGCAGCTCGATGCGCTCGTCGAGGTCGGCTCGGGGGACCGACAGGCCGATCTGCACGCACGGGTAGCGCGACACGTGCTGCGGCAGGTTCGCGGTGAACGGGCGGCCAGTGACCTCGATGACCTCCAGCGCGCGTACGATGCGGCGCCCGTTGCTGGGCAGGATCGCCTCGGCCGCCGCGGGGTCGCGTTCGGCCAGCCGGGCGTGCAGCGGGGCCGGGCCCACCTCCGCCAGCTCGGCCTCCAGGCGCCCCCGGACCCCCGGATCGGTGCCGGGGAAGTCCAGGTTGTCCAGGGCGCCCCGGACGTACAGCCCCGAGCCGCCGACCAGGATCGGCACGCCGCCCCGCGCCCGGATGCCGTCGATGAGGCCGCGCGCCAGGCGCTGGTAGCGGGCCACGTCGGCGGTCTCGGTGACCTCCCAGATGTCGAGCAGGTGGTGCGGCACGCCGCGCCGTTCGGCCGCGGTGAGTTTGGCGGTGCCGATGTCCATACCGCGGTACAGCTGCATGGAATCGGCGTTGACGATCTCACCGGGAGTCCCGCGCTCCGCCAGCCGCAGGGCGAGTTCCACGGCCAGGTCGGACTTGCCGGCCGCGGTCGCGCCGACGACCGCGAGCACTCTGTTCACACTGCTCATCCGTCCAGTCTGACAGCGCTTGGGCGTGTTTGCTCCTAGGATGATCGTCATGCGATTCGCCAAAGGTCACGGCACCGAGAACGACTTCGTGATCCTCCCCGACCCCGATGGTTCGCTGGATCTCACGCGCGAGACGGTGGCCGCACTGTGCGACCGCCGTGCCGGAATCGGGGGCGACGGGGTGCTTCGGGTGGTGCGCACCCGGGCACTGGGCGAGGTGCTGCCGGAATCGGCCGCCTCGTCCGCCTCCTGCGAGTGGTTCATGGACTACCGCAACGCTGACGGCGGTATCGCCGAGATGTGCGGCAACGGGGTCCGGGTCTTCGCCCGCTACCTGATCGAATCGGGGCTGGCCGATGGCGACTCCTTCGGTGTGGGCACCCGCGCCGGGGCGCGGCACGTGACGGTTGAGGCCAATGGCGACATCACCGTCGACATGGGACGCGCCGAAGTACTCGGGAAGGGGTCCGCGGTCCTGGCCGACGGTACGGTGCACGGCACCCGCGTCTCCGTGGGCAACCCCCACCTCGCCTGCCCGGTGGACCGCCCGGTGAGCGAGATCGACCTCAGCGCGCAGCCGCGGCTGGACGCCGCCGAGTTCCCCGCGGGGGCCAACGTCGAAGTCTTCACCGAGGTTGCTCCCGGCACCCTGGAGATGCGGGTCTACGAACGCGGTTCCGCGGAGACCAGGTCGTGTGGCACGGGCATCGTGGCGGTCGCCGCCGCCGCGACACCGCCCGGTGAGGGCGCCACCTGGAAGGTGCGCGTGCCGGGCGGCGAGTGCATCGTGTACCTGGACGCCGACGGCGCCCGCCTGCGGGGACCGGCCGTGGTCCTCGCCGAGGGCGAGGTCGACGGGGCGCGCCTGGGGTGAGCGCGGCGGTGCGCTTCCTGCTGCGCAGGATGGTCGGCCACGTGGTGCTGCTGGCCGTCGTGTGCAGCTGTGCGTACCTGCTCGCTGCCGTCTCCCTCAACCCGCGGGAGAACTACGAGGGCCAGCGTCCGCCCCCGCCCCCGCAGGTCGTCGAGGCGGTGCTGGCCGAACGCAACCTGAGCGACGAGGTCCCCCTCGCCGAGCGCTATCTCACCTGGGCGTCGGGCGTCGTGGCCGGTGATCTCGGCACCACCTGGGACGGCCGTCCGGTCGGCGAGGAGATGGCCCGCCGCGTGGGGACGAGCCTGCGCCTCCTCCTGCTCGGCGCCCTCCTCGGCGGTGTGACCGGCGTGCTGCTGGGCGCCTGGACGGGGAGCCGCAGGTACGGGGCGGCCGACCGGATCAGCACGGCCGCGTCCGTCCTGCTGATCTCGATCCCCGTGGTCGTCATCGCGGTGCTGCTGCAGTCCGCCGCGCTGTGGGTCAACCAGGTGACGGGGGTCGAGCTGCTGAGGACGACGGGCGAGGCCACCCCCGGGTTGTCCGTCGGCGTGTGGGGCGGTCTGGCCGACCGGGCGCGCCACCTCGTGCTCCCCACACTCGCCCTGGCGCTGCCGCAGATCGCGGTCTTCAGCCGTTACCAGCGGGGCGTCATGGCGGAGGCGGCCTCGGCCGACTACGTTCGTACCGCCCGCGCCAAGGGGCTGACCCGCGGTCGGGCACTGACCGTGCACGCGCTGCGTTCCTCGCTCATCCCGGCCGCCACCTATCTCGGATACTCGGTCGCGGCACTGTTCACCGGGGCCGTCATCGTCGAGAAGGTGTTCGGCACCCATGGGGTGGGGGAGCTGCTCATCGACTCGGTCGGCCGCGGCGACGTGAACGCCGTGGCCGCCGTCCTGTGCTTCGGCGCTGTGTGCGTCCTGCTGACAGGAGCGCTGCTGGATGTCGTCCGTGTCGTGCTCGATCCTCGGCTGCGGACCGAATAGGGTGCCCCGCCCGGGCGCGATGGCGGCGTCGGCCGGGAACGGCGCCGGGAGGACGCTCCGTTCGACGCGGGTGGTGGGGGAAAGGGGTGCTGCGGGGGCGACCACGCGCGGGCGATGACCTGCCCGACATCCTGCCGCGGGGGCGGCGGTAGCGGCCCGTCGCGGAGTAGAATTTCCGAATTGTTCCGATAGCGCTGATGACCCCATCCGTCGCGCGTGTGTACCGGCGCGGTCGGCTGTCAGTTGTACCGGACCACACCGATGACCACGCGCGGCCGTCCCCCGCTCGGCCGCATGGCCTCCCACGGGGCGGCCGCCGAAGAGCATGCTGGGGGATGACGAGTGCGACCGGGGATGAGCAGGGCCGTCGGCGTCGCGGCGTCCGTGCTGCTGATCGCGGTCACGGTGGCGTCGTGCCAAGGTTCCAGCGGAAACACGCGCAGCGAGGCCGGGACCACGGCGGCCTCGGCGCTGAACCCGACCGACCGCGGCGACCTGGCCCAGGGCGGCACCCTCCGCTGGGGGCTCAACGAGTTCCCAGCCCAGTGGAACCCGCACCACGCCGACGGCAACCTCGCCACGGTCGACACCGTGATGGAGGCCCTGATGCCCGCCCCCTTCCACACCGACGAGGAGGGCGTCGCGGTCCCCAACTCCGACTACGTCGACGACGTTGACGTGCGCACTCCCGACGACGGCGGAGCGCAGGTCGTCACGCTCCGCCTGAACCGGGACGCCCAGTGGTCCGACGGCACCCCCATCACCTGGCGCGACTACGAGAGCATGGCGCGGGCGCTCTCCGGTGAGCAGCACGGGTACCGCGTCCTCGGTTCCGTCGGTTATGACCGGATCGCGTCGGTGCGGGCGGGGTCCGACGACTTCGAGGTCGTCATCGCCTTCGACCGGCCCTTCGCGGAGTACCGCTCGCTCTTCGCTCCGCTGCTCCCCGCCGAGTACACCGCATCGCCGGAGAAGTTCAACGCGGGGTACCACGAGGACATCCCGGTCACCGCCGGGCCCTTCGCGTTCGACGGGATCGACCCGGCCGCGCAGACGGTGACCCTGCGGCGCTCCGACGACTGGTGGGGCGCACCGGCGCTGCTGGACCGCATCATCTTCCGCGCCATGGCCCCCGAGGCGCTGGACAGCGCCTTCCTCGACGGCGGGATCGACACCTACGCGCTGCCGCTCGACCCCGCCTCCTACGAGCGGGCGTCCTCGGCCGCCGACGGCGAGGTCCGTACCGCACCGGCGCCCGACTACCGGCACATCACCCTCAACGGGGACAGCGACGTGCTCTCCGATGTCGCCGTCCGGCACGCCATCTTCCAGGGGATCGACCGCCGGGTCCTGGCCGAGGCCGCGTTCGGGCCCATCGACCCGCCGCGCGAGCCGCTCGGCAACCACCTGCTGCTGCAGGGGCGCCGCGGCTACGTCGACAACAGCGGCGCGTGGGGCGAGTACGACCCCGACCACGCCGAGAAGCTGCTGGACGCGGCCGGCTGGACGGCCCCGGCCGACGGCGGCACCCGCACCAGGGACGGCGCCCCGCTCCGCGTCGACTTCCTGGTGCCGCGCGGCCACCGCCCGGCCCAGGACGAGGCCGAGCTGGTGCAGGGGATGCTCGCCGAGATCGGGATCGACGTCCGCGTCGAAGCGGTCTCCGGCGACAAGCTGTTCAGCGACTACGTGCTACCCGGCCGCTATGACATGGTCGCCTTCGTCAACACCGGCGGAGGGTTCCCCCTCTCCGAGACCCTGCAGCAGTGGACCGGCCCGGTCACCGGGCCCGACGGGACACCGCGGTGGCGGGCCAACGTGGGCCGCATCTCCACCCCGGAGATCGACGCCGCCCTGGAAGAGGCCCTGGAGACGCTCGACCCGGACGAGGCCGTCGACCGGATCAACGAGGCCGACCGCCTCCTGTGGGAGGCCGGACACACCCTCCCCCTCTACCAGCGGCCCGACCTGGTGGCCGTGCGCACCGACATCGGCAACCTCGGCGCGGCCGGCGTCGGGAGCCTCGACTACGCCGACATCGGCTTCACCAGCCAGGCCTAGGCACGGGGCCCACCGCCGCCCACCGCGGCCCGACGCCGGTCGTGCGGTGGTCGGCGCTATCCCGCTCCGGGCGGCGCGGCGTCCCTCCCTCCGCTGTCGGTCGCCGTCAGTGGTGTCCGCCGCTCGCGGTGTCGCCGATCAGCGCCGAGGCCGGGAGACCGCGGATCGAGGCGTCGAGGACCTGGGCCGTGTGGGCCACGGCGATCGACGCGCCGGAGCGCTCCACCGCCGAGGCGATCTGCAGCGAGCATCCGGGGTTCCCCGCGATCAGCAGGTCGGCCCCGGTGGAGCGCACATCCTCGCCCTTGCGGTCGCCCAGCTCGGCCGCGGCCGTAGGGCGCAGCAGGTTGTACACGCCCGCCGAGCCGCAGCAGATGTCCGCGTTGGGCAGGTCGCACAGGTCCAGCTCCGGGATCGCGCTCAGCAGGGACCGGGGCTCGGCGGTGATGCCCTGCCCATGGGAGAGGTGGCATGCGTCGTGGTAGGCGGCGCGGACGCGCAACGGGTGCCGCCGCGCACGGGGTCCGAGGTCGGCCAGGAACTCGGTGAGGTCCACGACCCGCGACGCCAGCGCCTCGGCCTGGCCCACCCGCGCGTCGGGCGCGCCGACCTCGCGCAGCACCCGCCCGTAGTGCTTCATGGTGCTGCCGCACCCGGCGGAGTTGACCACGACTGCCTCCACCCCGGCGCGCTCGAACGTCGCGACCGTGGCCGCGGCGAACCCCGCGGCCTCCGCCGCCCGCCCCGCGTGCGCCGAGAGCGCTCCGCAGCAGCCCTGCGCGCGGGGGATCACGACGTCGCAGCCCTCGCTCGCCAACACCCGCGCTGTCGCGGTGTTGACCTGGGGAAAGAACGACCCCTGCACGCATCCGGTGAGCATCCCCACCACCGCCCGGCGCCGCCCCCGGGCCGACACGAACTCCGGAAGGCGGGGGACGCCGCCCCGCAGCGGCGGCGCGACGCGCTCCATCGTGGCGAGCACCGGTGACAGCCGGTCGAGCAGCCCCGAGCGCCGCAGCGGCCCGGACAGGCCGGACGCCTGGTAGGCGCGCAGGGGGCCGCGCATCAGGTTCAGCCGCCGACGGTAGGGGAACAGCGCGAAAATCGCCGCGCGCAGCAGCCGTTCGCCCCGGCTCCGCGGATACTCCTGCTCGACCCGGGCGCGCGTGGACTCCAGCAGCGCGTCATAGGCCACCCCCGACGGGCAGGACGACACGCACGCCAGGCAGCCCAGGCAGTTGTCGAAGTGCTGGACGGCCGCGTCCGTCAGCACGTCGTCGTGTTCGACCTGCCCCATCAGGTGGATGCGTCCGCGCGGTGAGTCCATCTCCTGGCCCCAGAGCACGTGGGTGGGGCACGTGGGGAGACAGAACCCGCAGTGCACGCAGTCGCCCAGCAGTTCTGAGAACGAGCGCTCGGCGGTGCCCCCGGCTCCCTGCGGTGGCTGGGTCCCATGGGTGGTGTGACCGTTGTTCAAGGTTCCTCCACCTTCCTCGTGATGCCGGTGGTGAGCGAGCTGCGGGGGGCCGTGATCAGTCGAGGTGGCGCCAGCGTGGCATCGGGGTGTCTAGCGCTGTCGCCGAGGGGTAGTCGGCCGCGACGTGCGGACCCATCGCCGTCCTCCTTCCGGCTGGGTGACGGGCTTCCCGTCCACCACTGGGCGAGTGACTCGGGTGCGGGCGGGGATCGTCCGGCGGTCACACACCTCCCGCGATACGGCCGGGCGCCAACAGGTGGTCGGGGTCGAAGCGGTCCTTCACGGCACGCATGAGGGACAGGCCGGGGACCTCGCCCCGTGACTCCCGACGATCCACACGCGGCGCCCGGCTGGCGTCCGGGAAGGTCACCCAGCCGTCGCCGTGCGCGGCGCGCAGCCGGGTGACGGCATCGACGGCGGCGTCCTCGGCCGCGGCGGGCAGCGCCGCGTACACGACGCCCGACCCGAGCGATCCGCGCAGGGCCACCGTTGTTCCGGCGCGTGCGGCGGTGGAGCGCAGCGCGGCGAGTGCCGCGGGCAGGCCGGTGACCGGGTAGGCGAGTTTGAGCAGGAGGTCGTCGGGCGCGCCGGGCAGCGTCCCCCAGCCGTCCGGCGGCTCAGCGGCGACCTCGGTGCGATCGCCGAACAGCGTCCCGACCTCGGCGGCGCGCTGCTCGACTCCGTTCTCCGCCCCCTCCAGCAGCACCTGGAGCACGGGAGGGCCGTCCACCGGCCACTCCAGCTCGACAGCGGAGGGGACGACCTGGGTCGCCCGCAGTGCCCGCGCCCCGGCGCAGATGCCGTCGGGGTCGTCCCCCGCGGTGGTCAGGCACACGAAACGGCGGGCCGGGGGGATGGGATGCAGCCGGAAGGTCACCGACGTGATGAGGCCGAGCGTCCCCAACGCTCCAGTGTGCAGTTTGCCCAGGTCATATCCTGCAACGTTCTTCACCACCCGGCCGCCGGACGACGCGGTGACGCCGTCAGAGCGCACGATCGTCATTCCGATGATCAGATCGCGTACCGGTCCGTGCAGCATCCGCAGCGGCCCCGACAGCCCGGTCGCCACGACGCCGCCCACCGTCGACCCCGGCACGACGGTGTCCACCGACAACCGCTGTCCGGCCTTGGCCAGGGCCGTCTCCAGCTCCGCCATTGGCGTCCCGGCCCCGACCTGAACGACCAGGTCGCCGGTGGCGTGCTCGACGCCGTTCAACTCCCGCGTGTCGATGACCAGGTCGCAGCGCTCGGGCGGGCCGCCCCAGCCCGTCTTGGTGGCGTTGCCGCGCGGCACCATCGCCAGGCCGTGGCGGGCCGCGGCCGCCATCAGCGCCGACACTGACTCGGGGTCGGGCGGTGTGGCCACGAAGCGGGGGTAGCGCGGGACGCGCCCGCCCACGGCGTCGTCCGGGCCGCCCGCGCGCAGTGCCGACCCGCTCGCCCTGAGGTCGTCGGCCACCGCAGGCGCGTCCTGTCGCGATTCCACCGGTTCGCTACCTCCTCATCGCCCCGTCGGTCCCTCCGTTGATCTCGGCGAAGCGGACCGAATTCCAGCGGTTTTCCGGTACTTTTCGCCGAGATCAACGGGGAGGGGTCAGAACAGCTCGGCCGCCCCTTCGGTAACCAGCGGGTGTTCGCCCTTCCGGACCGCCGGGCGCTCGCCGCACAGGCGCGGCGTGGGCAGCAGCTTCTCCGGGTTGGCGATGCCCTGCGGATCGAAGGCCCGCCGGAAGCGGTCGAAGGTGTCCAGGTCGGCCGGGCCGAACATGGTCGGCATCTGGCACGCCTTGTCGACGCCCACGCCGTGCTCGCCGGTGATCGAGCCGCCGTGCTCGATGCACAGGTCGAGGATGGTGCCCGACACCTCGGCGGCGCGCTCGGCCGCGCCCGGTTGGGCGTCGTCGAACAGCACGAGGGGGTGCAGGTTGCCGTCCCCCGCGTGGAAGACATTGGCCACCCGGATTCCGGAGCGCGCGGACAGCTCGGCGATGCGGCGCAGCACATCGGGGAGGGCGGTGCGGGGCACGACGCCGTCCTGGACGATATAGGCGGGGCTGATGCGCCCCACGGCGGCAAACGCCGACTTGCGGCCCTTCCAGATACGGGCACGCTCGGCGGGGTCGTCCGCGGCCCGGATCTCGAACGCCCCGGCCTCCCGGCACAGCCGCTCCACCACGGTGGCGTAGGCCTCCACATCGGCGGCCGGGCCGTCGAGCTCGACGATCAGGACGGCCCCGGCGCCCGGGGGGTAGTCGCAGGCCACCGCCTGCTCGGCGGCCTCGATGGACAGCGCGTCCATCATCTCCACGGCGGCGGGCAGCACACCGGCGGCGATGATCGCCGACACGGCGGCGCCCCCCGCGTCCATGGTCTCGAAGGCGGCCAGCACGGTGTTCACCCGCTGCGGCGCCCGCGTGAGCCGCACGGTGATCTCGGTGGCGATGCCCAGCGTCCCCTCGGAGCCGACGAACGCGCCGATGAGGTCGTATCCGGGGGTGTCGGGGGCCGTGCCTCCCAGCCGCACGATCTCCCCCCGCGGGGTGACGATCCGCAGGCCGAGCACGTGGTTGACGGTGAAGCCGTACTTGAGGCAGTGCGCCCCACCCGAGTTCTCCGCGACGTTGCCGCCGACCGAGCACACCTGCTGGCTGGAGGGGTCGGGCGCGTAGTAGTAGCCGTGCGGCGCCACGGCCCTGGTGATGTCGAGGTTGGCCACGCCCGGCTCGACGACGGCGCACTCGTTGCCGATGTCGATGTCGATGATGCGGCGCATCCGGGAGGTGGTGATCAGGACACCGTCGCCGCGCGGCAGCGCCCCCGCCGAAAGCCCGGTGCCGGCGCCTCGGGGGACGAAAGGCACCCCCGAGTCGGCGCACAGCCGTACGACGTCGGCGACCTGCTCGGCGCTGGTGGGCAGGACGACCACCCCCGGCACCTCGGCGTGGTAGGTGAGCGCGTCGCTCTCGTAGGTGCGGCGCTGCGCGGTGTCGCTGATGACACCGTCGTCGCCGCAGATCGCGCGGAGTCGCGGGACCAGCGCGTTAACCGGTTCCGGCATGGGGGTCGCCCCTCCCCGTCCGATGGCACCGGGTGCCGGTGGGCCGGCCGGTCACCCACAGGTCCGGCCGCCCCACCGACGGTGGATGTCTCCTGACGTTACGGCATCCGCTCGTAGGCCGGAAGGGTCAGGAAGTCGGCGTAATCGTCGGCCAGGGCGACCTCCTTGAACAGCTCCCGGGCGCGTTCGTAGAGCTCGGCGTCGAACGCCGCCCCACTCGCCTCGCGGAGCTTGGCCAGCTCCTCGTCGATGATGCGGTCGACGAGCTCGCGGGTGACCTTGGGGCCGTCGTCGAGGGTGACGTCGTTGTGCAGCCACTGCCAGATCTGAGAGCGGGAGATCTCGGCGGTGGCGGCGTCTTCCATGAGGTTGTGGATGGCGACGGCGCCGTTCCCGCCGATCCACGCGGCCAGGTACTGCAGCGCCACCTCGATGTTGGAGCGCAGCCCGGCCTCGGTGATGCCGCCCTCCGTGGCGTCGACCGCCAGGAGGTCGTCGGCCTTGACACTGACGTCGTCGCGCAGCCGGTCGAGCTGGTTGGGGCGGTCGCCCAGGACGCCGTCGAAGATCTCCATGGCGACCGGGACCAGGTCGGGGTGGGCCACCCAGGAGCCGTCGAAGCCGTCGCCGGACTCCCGGGCCTTGTCGTCGCGCACCTTGGCCAGGGCGCGCTCGTTGACCTCGGGGTCGCGGCGGCTGGGGATGAAGGCGGCCATGCCGCCGATGGCGAAGGCACCGCGCTTGTGGCAGGTGCTGACGAGCAGCTCGGTGTAGGCGCGCATGAACGGGGCGGTCATGGTGACGGCGTTGCGCTCGGGCAGCAGGAAGCGGCGGCCGCGGGTGCGGTGGACCTTGATCATGCTGAAGAGGTAGTCCCAGCGCCCGGCGTTGAGCCCGGCGGAGTGCTCGCCCAGCTCGTAGAGGATCTCCTCCATCTCGAAAGCGGCGGGGATCGTCTCGATGAGCACGGTGGCGCGGATGGTGCCGCGCGGGATGCCGAGGCGCTCCTGGGCGACGACGAAGATCTCGTTCCACAGCCGCGCTTCGAGGTGGCTCTCCATCTTGGGCAGGTAGAAGTAGGGACCCTTGCCCTTGTCGAGCTGGCGGCGCGCGCAGTGGAAGAAGTAGAGCGCGAAGTCGACGATGCCGCCGGAGGTGCGCTGGCCGTCGACCAGGATGTGCTTCTCGTCCAGATGCCAACCGCGGGGGCGGACGACGATGGTGGCGAGTCCGTTGTCGTCCTTCAGCGCGTAGCTCTTGCCTTCGGGGGTGGAGAAGTCGATGGTGCGGTCCAGCGCGTCGCGCAGGTTGAGCTGGCCGCCGATCATGTTCTCCCACAGCGGGGTGTTGGCGTCCTCGAAGTCGGCCAGCCACACCTTCGCCCCGGAGTTGAGCGCGTTGATCGTCATCTTGCGGTCGGTGGGGCCGGTGATCTCCACCCGACGGTCGGTGATCCCGGGAGCGGGCGGCGCGACCTTCCAGTCCGGGTCCTCCCGGATCTCCCGGGTCTCCGGCAGAAAGTCGAGGTTGGCACCGGCCGAGATCTCGGCTTGGCGGCGCTTGCGCGCGGCCAGCAGCTCTTGACGGCGGCCCTCGAACCTCCGGTGCAGATCGGCGATGAGGGCGAGTGCGTCATCGGTGAGGATCTCGTCGTACCGCTCGTGCAGGGGGCCGGTGACCTCGACCCCGTTCGTGGCGCCCATGGGATAACCTTCCACAAAGCGAAATTTGCTTCTGTTATGTGGAATATGACGCTACTCCCCGGTGGGGGTGTGGTCAACGTTGTGAGCGTCTCACACATCACAATACTTTCCGGCTTGCGGAAAATATCGACTCTTTTCTAGTGAAAATTCGCGCCTTTTTGGCTTCTTCCCGGCTGGCGCGGGAAGGGGTGTGGTATGAGCCACGTTCCCCCAGATGAAAACCAGATGCCAATACCCGGTCGACGTGTCACTATCCGAGGGAACAACCGCCGTCCCCGGGACGTTGCCCCTGCTGGAGGGATATGAATAAGCTTTACGACCACGGCTCCGACCCCACCGCGCGTGTCCACGCGCAGGGCAGGGACGGGGGCCGTGCCGCGATCGCCGTCGGAGACCTGGACACCGATGCGCTGCTCGCCTCTGAAACGGGATCCGACGACGCCGCGACCCCCGACCAGGGGGAGATGGAGCTCGCCGACCGCCATGCGCTGCGCAGGGTCGCCGGGCTCTCCACCGAACTCACCGACGTCACCGAAGTCGAGTACCGCTCGCTCCGCCTGGAGCGGGTCGTCCTCATCGGTGTGTGGACCTCCGGGACCCAGGCGGACGCCGACAACTCGCTCATGGAGCTCAAGCTGCTCGCCGAGACGGCGGGCGCGATGGTCCTCGAAGGCGCCACCCAGCGCCGCCCCAAGCCCGACCCGGCCACCTACGTCGGCCGCGGCAAGGCGGGCGAACTGCGCGACATCGTCGAGAGCACCGGCGCCGACACCCTGATCTGCGACGGTGAACTCACCCCTGGCCAGCTGCGCCAGCTGGAGGATGTGGTCAAGGTGAAGGTCATCGACCGCACCGCGCTCATCCTCGACATCTTCGCCCAGCACGCGCGCAGCCGCGAGGGTAAGGCCCAGGTCGAACTCGCGCAGCTCAACTACCTGCTGCCGCGCCTGCGCGGCTGGGGTGACTCCCTGTCCCGGCAGGCGGGCGGACGCGCGGGCGGCAACGGCGGCGTGGGGCTGCGCGGCCCCGGTGAGACCAAGATCGAGACCGACCGGCGCCGCATCAACGCCCGGATGGCCAAGCTGCGCCGCCAGCTCTCCCAGATGGGCACGGCCCGTGAGGTCAAGCGCGACCAGCGCCGTGTGCGGCAGGTGCCGGCGGTGGCCATCGCCGGATACACCAACGCGGGCAAGTCGAGCCTGCTCAACCGCCTGACCGGCGCGGGCGTGCTGGTGGAGAACGCGCTGTTCGCCACCCTGGACCCGACCGTCCGCCAGGCCCGCACGCCCGACGGCCGCGGGTTCACGCTGAGCGACACCGTCGGATTCGTCCGGCACCTGCCGCACCAGCTGGTGGAGGCGTTCCGCTCGACCCTGGAGGAGGTCGCCGACGCCGACCTGATCCTGCACGTCGTCGACGCCTCGCACCCCGACCCCGAGCAGCAGCTCGCGTCGGTACGCGAGGTGTTCGGTGAGATCGGCGCCCAGGACGTTCCCGAACTGATCGTCTTCAACAAGACCGATGCCGCCGACCCGATCGTGCTCAAGCAGATGCGCACCCGCGAGCCGCGCTCCGTCGAGGTGTCCGCCCGCACGGGAACGGGCGTGTCGGAGCTGATCGAGGCGGTCTCGGTGGCCCTGCCGGAGCTCGACCGGGAAGTCCGGGTTGTGCTCCCCTACGAGCGGGGCGACCTGGTTTCGCGCGTTCACGAGGAAGGCCGCATCGTCGCCGAGGAGCACACCGGCGACGGAACGTCCCTGCACGCCTACGTGCCCGCGTTCCTGGCAGGGAAGCTGGAGGAGTTCGCCGTACCGGTCGGCTGAGAAGAACCGGCCGAGAACAATCTGAGCGGCAACGGCGGAACCCCGGGCGGGGTTCCGCCGTTGCCATGTATAAGCGGGGAAGAGGTGTACACGCGGTCCGCCGATGAACTACGGTTCTGAGTCACCGGTATGAGGAACGTGAGCCGACGGCCCCGCCGCCTCCTCTTTCCCTCCCCCTCCGGACCAGTCGAGATCGAGGTCGCTTATGTCTTCCCGCATGCTCCGACCTGCCCTTGTGTCCGTATCGGCGCGGTGCTGACCCCCAAGGCAGGCCGGTGAGACGATGACAGTGCGACTGCTCACGAACATCGGACGGCTGTGGACCGGGACCGACCTCCTCAGCAACGCCGCCATGCTGCTCCAGCACGACCGGGTCGCGTGGGTGGGACCCGCCGCGGAACTACCGCAGAGCCTCCCCGGCATCATCGAAGACATCGTCGACGTCGACGAGGTCGACAACCTCGGTGGCGGACTGGTCACTCCCGGACTGATCGACGCGCACTGCCACCCCGTCTACGCGGGCAACCGCTATGCCGAGATCACCATGCGCGCCAGCGGTGCCTCCAAGACCGAGATCACCGGAGCCGGCGGCGGCGTCGCCTCGACCGTGACCGTCACGCGCGGAACCGACCCGTGGACCCTGTGCAACGCGGTGCGGGAGCGGCTGCGGCACTGGGTGCTCTCGGGCTGCACCACCGTGGAGGCCAAGACCGGGTACCACCTCACGCGCGACGGCGAACTCTCCGACATCCGGCTGCTGCGCTCCCTGGAGGAGGAGCCGGGCATGCCCCGGCTGCACGCCACCTTCTTCGCCGCGCACGCCGTACCGCCGGAGTACTTCGGGCGCCCGCACGACTACGTCGACGCCGTCTGCTCCTGGCTCGGCGACGCCGCCCAGGCCGGAGCCGACGGCGTGGACGTCTACTGCGATAACCAGCAGTTCACCGCCGAGGACGCGCACCGCCTGCTCTCGGCGGGCCAGGGCGCGGGTCTCAAGACCCACATGCACGCCTGCGCCAAGCCCCGCCACGGCGCCGTCCGGATGGCCACCGATCTGCAGTGCACGTCCGTCGACCTCGTGCACGAGACCGACGAGGAGGACATCCTCGCGCTGGCCAAGACGACCACACCGGTCGTGGTGTGCCCGACGACGTCGCTGCACGAGCACAGCAATCCGCCGGTCCGGGCACTGCTCGACCACGGTGTCCCCGTCGGCCTGGGCACCGACCACAATCCCGGGCAGTCCGGCCTGACCTCGCTGCCCACGGCGATCGCCCTGGCCATCGCGATGTTCAACATGAGCGTCCTGGAAGCACTGCGGTCCGCCACCGTCGGCGGCGCCTTCGCGCTCGGCCTCACCGACCGGGGCGTTCTCACCCCGGGCTGCTACGCCGACATCGTCCAGTGGGACGCCGACCACGAGGGCGCCTTCGCCTGGTCCTACGGCTTGAAGACCCTGCGCGTGTGGCGCGGCGGCGAGACCATCAGGTGATGGTCGCCGAACCGCGGCCCTAGGCGGGGCGGGGCCGAACGATGGCCATCGGCGCTGGTGGCCGCCCTACGTCTTGGGGGTCAGAGTCTTCGGGTCCGGGCGGCGGTGAGGAAGGCGGCCCATTCGGGGGCGGGGAAGGGGAGATGGCCGTGGTGCGGGTGTTTGGAGTCGCGGAGGGCGGCTCCGGTGGGGAGGTCGGCGATCTCGACGCAGGCTTGGTGCTGGCCGCTGTGGGTGCTCTTCCGGAAGTGGGCGACTTCGACGCAGTCCTGATCCTGGCCGCTGTAGCTGCTCTTCCAGAATCTCATTTCTGTCACTTCTCGCTCTCCAAGGATGCCGCCACTTGTTCAATGAAAGCGGCGGATCGGACAGTGCTAAGGGCAGACCCCTGAACGTCGCCAAACGTTGCGTTGTACTGGCTGATGTCTTCTGCCTCTTCGAGGAAGATGGCGTCCGTAACAGTCCCGACGTAGACGATCGGCGTACCTAGGGGCTCGGCAAACTCCAAGATAGTGAACGGCGCGGCAAGAGCTGCGTGGGCTCCCGCCTCGTAGGGAAGCACCTGGACATCGATGTTGGGTAGCTGCGCCATGTGCAACAGGTGCTCCAACTGGGCCAACATGACCTCTCTACCGCCGATCATGCGCCGCAGCGCGGCTTCGTCCACCCTGGTGGCCGAACGCTCCCTCGACGGGATCAAGCTGACCTGCCGCGACCACGGCCAAGCCCACGGCCGGGGGAGTGCCCGCGACTACCTGCGCATCGATCCGGCCGGGTTCGACACCGGTTCCGAGACCGGGCGCGGGCTGGTGCTGATCGACGCGTTCGCCACCACGTGGGGTGACAGCGGGTGGGTCAGCCACAGGCATGTGTGGTTCTACCTGGCCTACGACCTGCGCGACAGCGCCTGGAACATCGCCTGAACCGCCACGGGAGCGACGGCTGGGAGCTCTAGCGCTAGCGCTGCCCGCGTGCGGAGGCGATCTCGATGACGGCGCGTTCCAACGCGTAGGCCGGGTCGCGGCCGGCGCCCTTGATGAGGGCGTCGGTTTCGGCGATGACCTCCATAGCGCGGGCCACGCCCTGGGGGGACCAGCCGCGGGCCTGTTGGCGGAGGGTTTTGAGCTTCCACGGCGGGACCTTGGCGCGCTTGGCGAGTTCCGCCTCGGACATGCCCCGGGGCGGCTGGGCGGCCACGGCCAGGCCGCGGACGGCTCCGGCCAGGGCGCTGTTGATGAGGACCGGTGCGGTGCCCACCGCCAGCGACCAGCGCAGCTGCTCCAAAGCCTCGGGCAGGCGGCCTTCCACCGCGCGGTCGGCGACGGTGAAGCCGGAGGCCTCGGCCTTGCCGGTGTGGTAGCGGGCGACGGCGGCGGCGTCGACGCGGCCCTCGGTGTCGGCGACCAGTTGGGTGCAGGCGGCGGCTAGCTCGCGCAGGTCGTTGCCGATCGCGTCGAGCAGTGACTGGGCCGCGTCCGCCGTGATCTGCCGTCCGGCCCGGGAGAATTCGCCCTTGATGAACTGCAGGCGCTCGTTCGCCTTGGTCGGCTTCGGGCAGTTGATGCGCTTGGCGCCGGCCTTCACCGCGGCTTCGAGTAGCGCCTTGCCCTTCGCGCCCCCGGCGTGAACCACGACCATGATGACGTCGTCGGCCGGGGCTTTGAGGTATCCCGTGACCTCGGTCGCGAGATCCTTGGTGAGGTCCTGGGCCGAGCGCAGCACGACGATACGGCGCTCACCGAACAGCGAAGGCGAGGTAACCTCCACCAGTTTCCCGGCCGTCACCTGGCTAGGGGCCAGATCGTGGACGTCCACGTCGGGGTCGTCGGCGCGCACCGAGGCGACCAGTTCGGCCACGGCCCGGTCGACGAGGAGTTCCTCGTCGCCGACGACGACGGTGATCGGGGAGACGGAGGTGGAGCCCATGCATGCAGCATGCCATGTTCCGGGGACATCCCGATGCGGATCCGATGCGGCTCATTCGGTGGGAAGGGGCGGCTGGACGCTCCGACTCAGGTGTCCTGTTCCGTGGTGCCGCAGCGGCGTTCGCACACGACCGCGAGGCCGTCCGGGCCGGTGATGACGGCGATGTCGCCGTGCAGGTCGGTGCGGTAGTTGGCGGCGGTGAGGGCCTCCAGCCGCCGCATGGTCGCGGGGGCGGGGTGGCCGTAGGTGTTATCCGCGCCGACGGAGGTGAGGGTGATCACGGGCCGGGTCGCCCGTAAGAACGCCGGATCCTGCGCCGCCGATCCGTGGTGCGGGGTCTTGAGCACGTCCACGTCCAGTGCGGGGCCCGAAGAGAGCAGGGACAGCTGCGCGGACTCTTCGATGTCGCCGGAGAGCAGCACCGACACGGGCACCTCGCCGGAGCCGGGAGCCGGTGCGCGTTCGGCCCGGACCACCACGCTGCGGTCGTTCAGGTTGCCGATCGCACCATCACGCGGTCCCAGGACGTCGAGCCGCCATAACCCCGAGCGCAGTGTTCGTCCCGCTACCCCCGCGTGCAGCGGCACCCCCTGGGCCCGGAGCGTCCGTCCGACGGTGCTGTCGGCGAACCCCGGAGGGGCGAGGGCGGCGCGCACGGACCGGCCGCGCGCCACGGCCGGTGCGGCGTCGACGTGATCGGCGTGGTCGTGCGTGAGGATGAGCAGGGACACCTCCCTGATGCCGAGCCGGTCCAGACAGTCGTCCACCGCGCCCGCCTCCTCGCCGGTATCCACCAGTACCGCGGTGCCGTCTCCCGCGTCGAGGACGACGGCATCGCCCTGCCCGACGTCGCAGGTAACGACGGCCCACCCGGGCGGCGGCCACGACGGGGCGACACACTGGACCAGGGCGACGGTGCCACCGATCGCGACGGCCACCACGACCGCGATCCGGCGTGCCCAGCCCCTAAGGAGCAGAGCGAGCGCGATCAGCGCCGCGAGGACCAGGGCCCCGGTGACATCGGGGCGCCACGGAACGGTGCCGTGGGGCACGCGCGCCCCCGCCTCCGCGACGGCGGCGATCCAGGCGACGGCCAGCCCGGGGACCCCGATCACGACCGCCGCCGCCAGAGGGGAGACCAGTGCTATCGCGGCCACGAACAGACCGAGAACGGTGGCCGCCCCGACCATCGGGGCAGCGGCGACGTTCGCGGGGATGGCGACCCAGCTCACCTCCTCGGACAGCAATACCAGCACGGGCGCGCACGCCACATGCGCGGCGAGCGCCACCGCCACCGCCTCAGCGAGGGGCCGGGGCATCCGCTGCGACCACGTTCGTGTCCACCTTGGCGCCAGCAGCAGGATTCCGCCCGTGGCCAGTACGGACAGCGCGAAGCCATAGGACCCGGCGAGCGCGGGGTCGAACAGCAGGAGCCCGATGACGGTCGCGCTCAGCGCGGCAAGGCCGGTATGCCGTCGCCCCAGAGCCAGTGCAAGCAGCGCGATGGCGCCCATGAACGCGGCCCGTACGACGCTCGGTTCCGGCCGCGCCAGCAGCACGAACACCGCGATCATCGCGGCTCCACCGAGGACGGTGCACCAGGTGGGCCCGTGCAACCGTCGGGAGAGGCCGATAACGACGCCGGTCATGATGGCGAGGTTGGATCCGGAGACGGTGAGCAGGTGGGTCATCCCGGTGGCGCGAAAGTGCTCGGCGGTCTCGGGACGCAGCTCGGAGGTGTCGCCCACCAGGAGGGCGGGCAGTAGGCCACGTTCCGGATGGGGCAGGGACTCCGACGCGCCTCGCAACCGCTCTCGGGCCAGACCCGCGACGGCGTGTGCGGTGGATGGCGGTGCGATTTCCTCGGGTGGTCCGCGTACGGGAACGAGAGCCGCCGTCAGCGCGTCGTTGGTGCCCAGGAACACACCCGAAGCCCGCACCCTCTGGCTGGGGACCAGGCGCCGCCACTCCGCACCCGAGGCCAGGATGACGACGGGGACCCGCGTCGGGACGCGGTCGCGACCCACCCGGACCCACGTGGTGCGCGCCTCGATGACGTACTCGGCGCGCCCCGGCCGGGGGAGACCGGACCGGGGGCGCGGGTCCCGGGTGATGACAGCGGTGAAGGCGGCCCGCCCTTCGTCCTCGGCGAGCACGGCGACCGGACTCACCCGCACCATGGTGACCCGCGCTCCGACTACCAGGGCCGCCGCGCACGCGCACGCAAGCACCGCGACCACGGGGGCCGTCGCCATCTCGGCGGCGGTCCCGTGCCGGACGAACGGCAACAGGAGCAGTGCGGCGCATCCGGTGATGAGCGCGACGATGAGCGAGGAGGACGGAGGGGCGTTCAGCAGGGGGAGAGCCGTGCCCCAGGTGGCCACGGCGGGAGCGACCAACCGCAGGTCGCGGGGGGCTCCCATTCCGGCGGCGTCGGTTCCGAGCCAGGTAGTCATCGGGCACTCACCCAGACGCGCTCGCGCAGATCGGCGAAGCGCCGCTCGCCGATACCGCTGACCTCCCGCAACTGCTTCACGCTGCCGAAGCCGCCGTTGGTGTCGCGGAACCGCACGATGCGCTCGGCCAGCACCGGCCCGATGCCCGGCAGCGTCTGCAACTGCTCGGAGGTTGCGGTGTTCAGGTCGAGGGGGCCCGGAGCGTCCACCGCACCGGGGCCGCTGGGCACGCCGGGCATCCCCGCGCGGGGAGCGGCCCCGGTGGGACCGGGGGCTCCGGGGGAGGGCGTGACACCCACCAGGACCCGCTCACCGTCGACGAGGGGCCGGGCGAGGTTGAGGGTATCGGTGTCCACATCGGCGTCGGCGCTGACGCCACCTGCCGCCTCGATCGCGTCGGCCACCCGGGAGCCCGCGGGGAGGGAGTACACGCCTGGCGTCTCGACTTTTCCGCCGACGTGGACGATCACCTCGCCGGTGGGCGAAGCGGCCGGGGCGGACGAGGGGGCGGCTGGCGCCGTGCCACTGGGGGAGGGTGCGAGCCCATGATCGGAGATCAGCTCGGGCGCGGGTGTGGCGTCGGGCCGGGATTGGAGCAGGAACCAGGCGGTGGCGAGGATGGCGCAGGCGCAGACAACGAGGAGGGCCTGAAGGCTGCCGCGGTTCAGCAGCGGCTGCTCGGCCCATCCGGACGGGAGTAACTCGGCGAGGGCCGAGAGCCGTGAACGAGGCGGCGGGGAACCGTCGACCTCGACGTACCCACGGGGAGGGCGGTCGTCCGGGGCGGTGTCCGGTGGGCGGCCCCCAGCGTCGTTCTCCCCCGGGGGTCGGTCCGTGCGGGGTCTAGCGCCGTCTGCCGATCGCCGGTGGCGACCGGTGCGGCCGTTTCGCTCCGCCGTGGGGTCCGCGCCGGTGTCCTGGTCGGCGGCCGAGCCGGGGGAATCGGGGGAGGTGGCGGTATCCGTTGACGCGGCGGCATACGGAGGTACGGGGATGTCGGTGCACAGCGGAACGTCGTTGGGCGGACCGTCCGCCTCAGGCGGAACGCTGTCGGAAGGGGAAGTGGGCGCAGCGGTGTCCACCTCCTCGGAGGTGAGCGAGCGCAGCCGCCGCAGAGCGATGTCGGTGGACGAGCGTCGGGATCGAGAAGAAGAGGCCATGTGACCGACGCTAGGAATCCGCCTCCTGGCCTGTCACGGCGGACTTTCGAGGCTGTGGATAGCTGTCGCGCCTGAGACCCGGCCCGGCAACGCCGTCGAGGAGCGGACCTACAGCCTTGTCTGCTGGGCGGCCTTGTCTGCGGTCGGCCCATCCGGTGTTCGGTGGTGAAAAGCGGCAGCGACGGCGGAGGGGACTGGGGGCGCCAGTCGTCTCAGGGGTGCGGCCGGGCGGGGGCGGCGGCGGTTCGCCCCGCCGGTCTCCTCCCGGGTGGACCGGTGAGGGCGGCGGCGATGAGGCGGGGGTGGGGGGCGCGCCTGTCGGCTTCCTGGGCGGGGCATGCGGGCGGCCCGGAATCCGACGTGCGGGCCGCCGTGCGCCGGGTATGCCCGGTTTGCCCCACGTTCCCCGCGATGATCATGGGATTTGTCCCGGTTCTGTCCGGTTTGTCGGGAGAATCCCCATGATCATCGCCAGAGGGGGTCTGTGGCGGGGGAGTGCTCCCGTATCGCGGAAGGCGCTTCACGCGAAGCGAAAGGATCGCCCCCACGCTGCGAGCCCTTGCCCCGCCGCACCCGTCAGGGGAGCGGGCGCCCCAGCCCCCACCGCCGTCGATGCCGCTTTTCACCACCGAACACCGGATGGGCCGACCGCCGACAAGGCCGCCCAGCAGACCCTGGATCCCGGCCCTATCCGGCGGTGATCACGGAGCCTGACCGGGCTCTGGTCGATGGGTCGGGATGTTGCGGACATGACAACACGTCGGCCCCCGCCCCTTACGGGGGGGGGGGGGCTCGGGAAAGATCCGGTACCGACTAGGCGGTCTTCTGCAGCTTGTCCAGCCGCTTGGCGATCGCGCTCTTGCGGTTCGCCGCCTGGTTGCTGTGGATGACGCCCTTGCTCACGGCCTTGTCGAGCTTGCGGGCAGCGTGACGCTGCAGCTCGGTGGCCTGCTCGACATTCCCACCCTCGGCAGCTTCGCGGAACTTGCGGATGGCGGTCTTCAGCTCAGACCGCACCGCCTTGTTGCGCATGTAGCGCTTCTCGTTCTGACGGTTGCGCTTCTTCTGCGACTTGATGTTCGCCATGCGAAAACGTGCTCCAGTAAATTCTGATCATTGCGCCGCCGGGTCCGGCCCTGCGCCGCGGGCAGCCGATCCGCGGGAGTGGCCTGACACGCCGTAACGCCAGGTATGTGAACCGAAGGGCTCAAAACCGAACGTGGAACGTCCGAGACACGGATACTCCATTATGCATCCGCGAAACGAGTGGTCACGACACCTCGGCGGGTGCGCGGCCGGCTCCGTCATTCCTCGGCTTCGACCCCGCCCGGGTCGACCCAGCCGGTGAGGAAGGCATCCCAGTCTGGCGCATCGGCGTCGTCGAGCAGGTACACCGCCATCCCGACGTTATCCCGCTCACCGTTGTCGGTCAGCCCGATCCGCACGGCCTCGGTGGCGGTCTCGACGCTCTCCGCGCCGGACGGTTCGCCCCAGGTCGTGTCGTCGAACGCGGGGACACCGAAACGTACTGCGACCGGGTTTTCGCGCTCGATCGTGTCGTCTGGGCCGTCGAGCGCGCTGAGCGTCTCCTCGACCTGGCGCACCATGAAGCCGCCGTACAGGGACGACATCGGCATCCCGCTGTCGTGGCCCGGGACCACCACGATGTCGGCCTGCTCGGTGACCCGCGCCAGGTACCCCTTGGACCAGTACTTCTCCTCGCCCGACAGGATGAACGAGGGCACCCGCGCCCCCGGGACGAGCTCCACCGGCTGCACCTGTACCGACAGCACCCCGTCCGCGCCGATCGCCGTGCGCACCTGCTCCACCAGCTTCGGCAGCGACGGGTCGTTCGTGGTGACGGGCGCGACCGCGAGGTGCACGCCGTCGAACCCCGCCTCCCGCACCGCACCGGCCGCCGCCGCGACGGCCTCCCGCTGCTCCTCGTCGAACCGGTCGTGGACGAGCGAGGACCCCTCGGCCGCGTAGTCCATCCAGCCGAGCACGCGCACATCAGGCAGCTCCCGCTCCGCCCACGCCAGAAACTCGGCCGCCGCGGCGTAGCCGTCCGGCGCGAGCGTCCCGTCCTCGTCGATCTCGCCGAGGTAGACGTACAGTTCCGAGATGCCGCCCCGCTCGGTCCGGGACGCCAGGGACGCGTACTCCTCGCGGCCCGCGTCCCCCGTCACCCAGGCCCCACCGAGCCATGCCGCGTTGCGTCCCGTGGAGGTTGCCCACGCCGCGGGTGACCCCGCGTACTGCGCCGCCAGCAGCACGCCCGCACCCACCACGACCACCAGGAGCGCGGCCAGCCCGGCGAGGATCCTGGTCAGCAGCCACTTCACCGTTGTCCACCACTTCCCGGTCGTCGCTTAGCCTGAGTGTGCCGGGTGTCCTTGCCGCCGCCGTGGCGAGGGACCACGGGGGTCATGGGATCATAGACGGCGATACCCGCGCGCGACGCCCGCGGAGGTCATGTCCCACCACGGCATGTCCCACACGACGTACGAGACTTGTGAACGGAGCACGGTGCCACAGCCGAATCGGACCGATCCCGCGCTGATCCGGAACTTCTGCATCATCGCGCACATCGACCATGGCAAGTCGACGCTGGCCGACCGCATGCTCCAGTTGACCGGCGTCGTCGAAGACCGCAAGATGCGCGAGCAGTACCTCGACCGGATGGACATCGAGCGCGAACGCGGCATCACCATCAAGTCGCAGGCGGTGCGCCTGCCCTTCACGGCGCTCGACGACACCACCTACGTCCTGAACCTCATCGACACCCCCGGCCACGTCGACTTCAGCTACGAGGTCTCGCGGTCGCTGGCGGCCTGTGAGGGCGCGATCCTGCTGGTCGACGCGGCCCAGGGCATCGAGGCGCAGACCCTGGCCAACCTCTACCTGGCGCTGGAGAACGATCTCGCGATCATCCCGGTGCTGAACAAGATCGACCTTCCGGCCGCGCAGCCCGACAAGTACGCCGCCGAGCTGGCCGGGATCATCGGCTGCGAGCCCTCCGATGTCCTCCGGGTCAGTGCCAAGAGCGGGCAGGGTGTCGAGGAGCTGCTGAACGAGATCGTCCAGCGCGTCCCGGCCCCCGTCGGCGACGCCGACGCCCCGGCCCGCGCGATGATCTTCGACTCGGTCTACGACACCTACCGCGGTGTGGTCACCTACGTCCGGATCGTGGACGGCCGCCTCAGCACCCGCGAGCGCATCAAGATGATGTCCACGGACGCCACCCACGAGATGCTCGAAGTGGGCGTCATCGCCCCCGAACCCACCAAGGTCGAAGGGCTGGGTGTCGGCGAGGTCGGCTACATCATCACCGGCGTCAAGGACGTCCGGCAGTCGCGGGTCGGTGACACCATCACCTCCGCCACCAAGGGCGCGGCCGACATGCTGGAGGGCTACCGGGACCCCAAGCCCATGGTGTTCTCCGGGCTCTACCCGATGGACGGCACCGACTACCCGGTGCTCCGCGACGCCCTGGAGAAGCTCCAGCTCAACGACGCCGCGCTGGTGTTCGAACCGGAGACGTCGGCGGCGCTGGGCTTCGGATTCCGCTGCGGGTTCCTCGGCCTGCTGCACCTGGAGATCACCCGCGCCCGCCTGGAGCGCGAGTTCAACCTCGACCTGATCTCCACGGCGCCCAACGTCATTTACCGGGTGATCATGGAAGACGGCACCGAGCATCAGGTGACCAACCCCAGCGAGTTCCCCGAGGGCAAGATCGCTGAGGTCTACGAGCCGATCGTCAGGGGCACCCTGCTCTCTCCCGCCGAGTTCGTCGGGCCGATCATGGAGCTGTGCCAGAACCGCCGCGGCTCCCTCCAGGGCATGGACTACCTGTCGGAGGACCGGGTGGAGATGCGCTACACGCTCCCGCTCGCCGAAATCGTCTTCGACTTCTTCGACCAGCTCAAGTCGCGCACCAAGGGCTATGCCTCCCTTGACTACGAGCCCTCCGGCGAGCAGATGTCCGACCTGGTCAAGGTGGACATCCTTTTGCAGGGCGAGGCCGTCGACGCGTTCTCGGCGATCGTCCACAAGGAGAAGGCCTACGCCTACGGCACCGAGATGACCAAGAAGCTGCGCGAGCTCATCCCGCGGCAGCAGTACGAGGTGCCGGTTCAGGCGGCCATCGGCTCGCGGGTCATCGCCCGCGAGAACATCCGCGCCATCCGCAAGGACGTGCTCTCCAAGTGCTACGGCGGCGACATCAGCCGTAAGCGCAAGCTCCTGGAGAAGCAGAAGGAGGGCAAGAAGCGGATGAAGATGGTAGGCCGCGTCGAAGTGCCCCAGGAGGCCTTCATCACCGCGCTGTCCACCGACGACAGCGGCGACAAGGACGCCAAGAAGAAGTAGTGGCCGCCGCGGGACAGCGCCACGGAGACCCGGAGACGACGGCGGCGGGAGGAGCGTGATGCCCTCGCGCCGCCGCCGTGTCGGCGCCGAGCCGCTGCCGCCGCACCGGGAGGAAAAGCCGGACGGCCGTCAGAGCCGCAGCCACACCGCCGTGTCGGGCGGCAGCAAGAAGGCGTCGCCGTCGGTGGTCACGGGGGAGCTGGACAGCAGCACCCCGCCGGGGAGCGGGGAGCGGACGGCCGTGTCGGAGAAGTTGGCGACGCAGGCGAAGGCGGGGTCGCGGCGGAAGGCGAGGACGCCCTCCGGCGCCGCCACCCATTCCATCGCCCCATCGCCCAGTGCCGGATGGGCGCGGCGCTCGTGCAGTGCGGTGGTGTACAGCGCCAGGGTCGAGTCGGCGTCGCGCCGCTGCGCCGCGCGCGTCAGGGCCGCCCACGCCTCCGGTATCGGGAGCCACGGCTCCGCGCCTTCGGGGGCGAATCCGAACGGCGGCTCGCCGCCCTCCCAAGGAAGGGGAACCCGGCAGCCGTCGCGTCCGCGCTCGGTGCGTCCCGAGCGCTCCCAGGTGGGGTCCTGCAGCGCCTCCTCCGGTAGGTCGGCGACCTCGGGGAGGCCCAGCTCCTCGCCCTGGTACAGATAGACCGAACCGGGCAGCGCGAGGGTGAGCAGCGCCGCGGCGCGGGCGCGGCGCAGGCCCCGGGCGCCGTCGCCGAACCGCGTGACGTGCCGGGTGACGTCGTGGTTGGACAGCACCCACGTGGTCGTCGCGCCGACCGCGCCGTTGGCCGCCAGCGAGGCCTCGATGACCGAACGCAGCGCCGCCGCGTCCCATTCCGCGGTCAAGTACTCGAAGTTGAACGCCTGGTGCAGCTCGTCGGGGCGCAGGTACCGGGCCACCCGCGGGGCGTCGTCCACCCACGCCTCGGCCACCAGGGCGCGCTCGCCCGGGTAGGAGTCGACGAGGCTCCGCCACCGCCGGTAGATCTCGTGCACCCCCTCCTGGTCGAAGTAGGGCAGCCGCGTCTGCCCGTCGAGCAGCGCGGCTTTCTGCCCGGGGGCGATGTCGGGCAGCGCGGGGTCCTTGACCATGCCGTGCGCCACGTCGATGCGGAACCCGTCGACGTCGCGGTCCAGCCAGAACCGCAGCACGTCCTCGAACTCCTGCCGCACTTCGGGTGAGGTCCAGTCGAGGTCGGGCTGCTCGGCGTCGAAGAGGTGCAGGTACCACTCCTCCGGGGTGCCGTCCGGCCGTTTCAGCCGGGTCCACGCCGGCCCACCGAAGATCGATTGCCAGTTGTTCGGCGGATCCTCGCCATCGGCTCCCCTACCAGGCCGGAAGACGTAGCGGGACCGCTCGGGACTTCCGGGCTCGGCCGCCACCGCCGCGCGGAACCAGCGGTGCGCCGCCGAGGTGTGGTTGGGCACGATGTCGATGATCACCCGCAGGCCGAGCTCGTGCGCCGTCGCGGTCAGCGCGTCGAAGTCGGCCAGAGTGCCGAAGCGCGGGTCCACCTGGCGGTAGTCGGCCACGTCGTAGCCGCCGTCGGCGAGGGGGGAGAGGTAGAAGGGGGTGAGCCAGACGGCGTCGACGCCGAGCGCGGCGAGTTCAGGCAGGCGATGGCGGATGCCCGGCAGGTCGCCCTCGCCGTCCCCGTTGGAGTCGGCGAAGCTGCGCACATAGATCTGGTAGATGGCGGCGTCGCGCCACCAGCCCGGCGAGGTGCTGGGAGAAGCGGGGGTCCCGTGTGGGGGAGTGGGTGGCATGGGTGGTTCCCTCTCTGGCGCCGGAGCGGTGGTGACGGCGGTTCCCGGTCCGGCGCCGAAATGGCGATGCAAGAGCTTGCGCAAGATTACCTGTTTCTTGCAAGGGACGAGCAGAAGATTTCCATTAGAGTGCTGCCATGGGTCCACGATTGGCCGATATCGCACGGCAGGCGGGCGTCAGTGAGGCGACCGTTTCCCGGGTTCTCAACGACAAGCCTGGCGTCGGGGCGGACACGCGCAAGGCCGTACTGACGGCGCTCGACGTGCTCGGCTACGAGCGGCCCGCCCGGCTCCGGCAGCGCTCCGCCGGCCTGGTCGGCATGGTCGTCCCTGAACTGGAGAACCCCGTCTTCCCGATGTTCGCCCAGGCGGCCGAGGGCGCGCTCGCGCAGCACGGCTACACCCCCGTCCTGTGCACGCGCACGCCCGGCGGGATCGCCGAGGACGAATACGTCGAACTGCTGCTGGAGCGCCACGTCTCCGGCATCATCTTCGTCTCCGGCCTGCACGCCGACACCACCGCCGACCACGACCGCTACCGCCGCCTCGCCGCCCGCAGGCTGCCGATCGTGCTGGTCAACGGATACGCCGAGGACGTCCCGGCCGCGTTCGTCTCCTGCGACGACCGTGAGGCCGGACGCGTCGCCGTGGATCACCTCGCCGCACTCGGCCACACGCGCATCGGCTTCACCAGCGGACCCGAACGCTTCGTCCCCGTGCAGCGCAAGCTGGAGGGCTACCGGGAGGCCATGGCCCGCAACGGGCTGCCCGCGGACGATCTGGTGGAGCTGTCCCTCTTCAGCCTCGAAGGCGGCCACGCCGCCGCCGTCCGGCTCCTGGAGCGCGGTGCCACCGCCATGGTCTGCGGTTCCGACCTCATGGCGCTCGGCGCCATCCGCGCCGCCCGCCAGCGCGGACTGTCGGTGCCCGGCGACGTCTCCGTCGTGGGCTACGACGACTCCCAACTCGTCGCCTTCACCGACCCGCCGCTGACGACCGTCCGCCAACCCGTGCAGCCCATGGCCCTGGCGGCCGTGCGCACCCTGTGCGACGAGATCGCGGGGCACGCGTCCGCGGCGTCGCGCTCGGAGTACCTCTTCGACCCCGAGCTCGTGGTGCGCGGCTCCACCGGCGCGGCCCCCGCCGCAGTCACGGGCAGCGGGAAGGGCGGGAACCCCGCGCGTACGGCAACGGGCCGCGTGTCCTAACGTTCTGCCATGCCTTCTCACCTCACCGCCGCCGTCGTCCGCTCCGTCAACTCCGGTCGCGCCGTCGAGCACGACTGGGCGGGAAAGGCGACGCGCACCGCCATCGACAAGCGCCCCGTCGAGGGGACGGTCACCGTGCGGACCCTGGGGATCACCGGGGACGAACAGGCCGACACCGCCCGCCACGGCGGGCGCGACCAGGCGGTTTACGCCTATGCGCGCGAAGACCTGGACCGGTGGCAGGAGCACCTCGGCCACCCGCTGCGCGACGGCCGGTTCGGTGAGAACCTCACCACCCGCGGCATCGACCCCTCCCAGGTCCGCATCGGGGAGCGCTGGCGGATCGGCACCGTGCTGCTGGAGGCGACGCTGCCGCGCGTCCCCTGCCGCACCTTCCAGGCCTGGATGGACGAGCCCCAGTGGGTCAAACGGTTCGCCGCCGAAGGACGCGCCGGGATCTACCTGCGCGTCCTGGAGGAGGGCGAGCTCGCCGCGGGCGACACCATCACCGTGGAGCGCCCCGACCACGACATCACCGTCTACCGCGCCGCCCAAGCCCGCGACGACCGCGATCTCGACCTGCTCAACCGTGTCCTGGAGCTACCCGACCCCGCCGACAAGTGGCGGCAGGAGGCGGCCAAGGTCGCCAAGCGGCTCAACCGCGTCGTCTGACCACCCTGCCTGCACGCCCGAGGCCGCTATCCCCGAGCCGCACGGAAGGTCGGGCGACTCCCCGACATCACCGACACTGGAAACATGCCTTCCGTTCCGCTCGACGGCGACCCGGTCCCCGCGGACGGCGCCCTGCCCGCCCAGGCCACCGCCGCCGTCGGGCAGCGCCCGTTCGGGTTCTACGTGCACGTGCCGTTCTGCGCCACCCGCTGCGGCTACTGCGACTTCAACACCTACACCGCCGACGAACTGCGATCCCGCGACGGCGGCGCCACCGCCTCCCGCGCAACCTACGCCGAGCAGGCGATCGCCGAGATCGGCTTTGCCCGCCGCGTGCTGGGCACCGCCGACATCCCCGTGAGCACGGTGTTCGTCGGGGGCGGCACACCGACTCTGCTGCCGCCCGAGGACCTGGGCCGTATCCTCGCCGCCATCGACGCCCACTTCGGCCTGGCGCCCGACGCCGAGGTCACGACCGAGGCCAACCCCGAAACCGTCGCCCCCGACTCCCTCGCCCGACTGCGCGCGGCCGGTTTCACCCGGGTCTCCTTCGGCATGCAGAGCTCCCGGCCGCACGTGCTGCGGGTGCTCGAACGCGGCCACACCCCCGGACGCCCCGAGCAGTGCGTGGCCTGGGCCCGGGCTGCCGGGTTCGAGCACGTCAATCTCGACCTCATCTACGGCACCCCCGGCGAGACCGACGCCGACTGGAAGGACTCCCTGCGGGCTGCCATCGGGGCCGGACCCGACCACGTCTCTGCCTACTCCCTGATCGTCGAGGAGGGCACCCGCCTCGCCGCCCGCGTGCGGCGCGGCGAGTTGAGCCCGCCCGACGAGGACACCATGGCCGACCGCTACGTGATGGCCGACGACGCCCTCACCGCCGCCGGGCTGCACGCCTATGAGGTGTCGAACTGGGCGCGCGGCACGGCTGCCCGCAGCCGCCACAACCGCCTGTACTGGACCGGCGGGGACTGGTGGGGTGTGGGCCCCGGCGCGCACAGCCACATCGGCGGAACCCGCTGGTGGAACGTGAAGCACCCCGCCGCCTACGCGGCCCGCGTCGCCGGCGGTGTGAGCCCCGGACACGCCCGGGAGGTGCTCGACGCGGACGCCCGCCGCTTCGAACGCGTCCTGCTGGAACTGCGCATCGCCGAGGGGTGCCCACTGGACCTGCTGGACGACGCGGGACGCGCCGCCGCGGCCCGCGCGGTCGGCGAGGGTCTGCTGGAGGCGGCGGCCCACGCCGAGGGCCGCGCCGTGCTGACCCGCCGCGGACGGCTGCTCGCCGACGCTGTGGTCCGCGACCTCACCTGACCCCGGCCGACCCCGCCGCCAACCTCGGCCCGCCCCGAAAGTGCGCCGACCTTCGCGTTGATGGCTAAGCTGAAAAGACTCTTCGTGTACATCATTCACCGCAGGATCTGACGAGGGATGAGACCATGCCCATCGAAAGCGTCTTCCCGCGACTGGAGACCCTGCTGCCGCGGGTGCAAAAGCCGATCCAGTACGTCGGCGGGGAACTCAACTCCGTTGTCGGCGACTGGGACGCCGCCGATGTCCGCTGGGCGCTGATGTACCCCGACGCCTACGAGGTGGGCGTCCCCAACCAGGGCATCCAGATCCTGTACGAGGTCCTCAACGAGCGCGAGGGCGTGCTGGCCGAGCGCACCTATGCCGTCTGGCCCGACCTGGAAGCGCTCATGCGCGAGCACGGCCTTCCCCAGTTCACCGTCGACGCGCACCGGCCCGTGGGCGCGTTCGACATCCTCGGTGTCAGCTTCGCCAGCGAGATGGGCTATACCAACCTGCTCACCGCGCTGGACCTCGCGGGCATCCCGATGTACTCGGCCGACCGTACCGACGATCACCCCGTCGTGCTGGCCGGCGGGCACTCCGCCTTCAACCCCGAGCCGATCGCCGAGTTCCTCGACGCCGTCGTCCTCGGCGACGGCGAGGAGATCGCGCTGGCCATCACCGAGATCATCCGGGAGTGGAAGCACGAGGGGTGCCCCGGCGGACGCGACGGCCTGCTGCTGCGACTGGCCAGCACGGGCGGCGTGTACGTCCCGCGCTTCTACGACGTCACCTACCGCGACGACGGCCGGATCGAGCGCTACGCCCCCAACCGCCCCGGCGTGCCCTGGACCGTGCAGAAGCACACCGTGATGAACCTCGACGACTGGCCCTACCCGAAGAACCCGGTCGTGCCCATCGCCGAGTCCGTCCACGAGCGCTACAGCGTCGAGATCTTCCGCGGGTGCACCCGCGGCTGCCGCTTCTGCCAGGCCGGAATGATCACCCGCCCGGTCCGCGAGCGCGGCAAGGAGACCGTCAAGAAGATGGTCGACCAGGGCGTGAAATCCTCCGGCTTCCAGGAGGTGGGCCTGCTCTCGCTGTCCAGCGCCGACCACAGCGAGATCGACGGTATCGCCAAGGAGCTGGCCGACAGCTACGAAGGCACCAACACCGGGCTGTCCCTGCCCTCGACCCGTGTCGACGCCTTCAACATCGACCTGGCGAACGAGCTGACCCGCAACGGGCGCCGCTCCGGCCTGACCTTCGCCCCCGAGGGCGGCAGCGAGCGGATGCGCCGGGTGATCAACAAGATGGTCACCGAGGCCGACCTCATCCGCACGGTGACCGCCGCCTACGAGGCGGGGTGGCGCCAGGTCAAGCTGTACTTCATGTGCGGACTGCCCACGGAGGAGGACGAGGACGTCCTGGCCATCGCCCGGCTGGCCGCCGAGGTCATCAAGACCGGCCGCGAGGTCACCGGCCGCAAGGACATCCGCTGCACCATTTCCATCGGCGGGTTCGTGCCCAAGCCGCAGACCCCCTTCCAGTGGGCCGGGCAGACCCCCGCCGAGGTCGTCGACGCGCGCCTGTACAAGCTCAAGGACACGCTGCGCGCCGACCGCCGCTACGGAAAGTCGATCGGTCTGCGCTACCACGAGGGCAGCCCGTCGATCATCGAGGGCCTGCTCTCCCGCGGCGACCGGCGCGTCGGCCGCGTCATCGAGGAGGTGTGGCGCGCCGGCGGGCGGTTCGACGGCTGGAGCGAGCACTTCTCCTACGAGCGCTGGTGCGAGGCCGCTGCCAAGGCCCTCGCCGCCGAGGACGTCGACCTCGACTGGTACACCACGCGCGAGCGGGGCGAGGACGAGGTCCTGCCCTGGGACCACCTCGACGCGGGCCTGGACCGCGACTGGCTGTGGCAGGACTGGCAGGACGCGCTGTACGGCGAGGAGTCGCTGGAAGTGGACGACTGCCGGTG
Source organism: Nocardiopsis rhodophaea (assembly GCF_039530945.1). Classification (NCBI taxonomy): domain Bacteria; kingdom Bacillati; phylum Actinomycetota; class Actinomycetes; order Streptosporangiales; family Nocardiopsidaceae; genus Nocardiopsis; species Nocardiopsis rhodophaea. Next base: position 36,392 of record NZ_BAAAPC010000018.1, on the reverse strand, counting down.
GAACCCCTGCTACGACTGCGGGGTCTGCCCGAGCATGGGCACCGAGATCCAGATCGGCCCGGGGGAGAAGAGAAAACTGCTGCCGCTGTCCGTGGTCTGATGCGGCGGGCCCGAAGCGGTACGCCGCGGATGGGGGGCACGAGGCCACGAAGTCCGGAACCGGCCACGCGATGGCCTGGTGCCGGAGACGCGAGCGAGGTATGGCCCGGCGCCCCGCTCGCGCCGGGCCATACGCACAGTTGGACGGGCGGGGGGCGCGCGAGGTTGGCATGGAATCCCAAAAAACTTCGAAGAAATCTGACTTCGGATCGGATGCCCAGGTCATCCTGGGTATGCGCCATTGGCGGGCCGACGCGCGACTGTGTCGGAAGCAACGGGAGGTCCGCTTTTCAAGTATCGCGTCGAGGGGAACAGCTCTAGGGAGGAGCGGTCCGGGAATGGAGACCCGGAGCGCCCCGCGATACGTCGACCGTGAGCGCCTGATCGGCACTCGCACCGAGCCGCTGGCGCGCGGTACCCGGCGCGCACCGTAGGCTGAATAGGACGTGAATCTCCCAGGTGGGTGTGTCAAGGAGGAATCGGCCACCCGTCCCAGGAGACATCGAGGAAAGGAGTAGCGCTGCCCCCCGCACCTGAGGGCACCACCTCGCCCTCCACAGGACAGGCCGGTCGGCGGCTGCGCGTCCGCTATGCCAAGCGCGGACGGATGCGATTCGCGAGCCATCGCGACATCGCCCGCGCGCTGGAGCGGGCCCTTCGCCGGGCCGGGGTCCCCGTCGCGTTCTCAGCGGGGTTCACGCCACACCCGAAGATCTCCTACACCGGCGCCGCCCCCACGGGGGTGGGCAGTGAGGCGGAATACTTCGAACTCACCCTGGCCGAGCCCCGCGACCCCGGACAGGTGCGTGTCCGGCTCGATGACGCCATGCCCGACGGGCTGGATGTGACCGAGGTCGTGGAAGCGGCGGCGGGTGGTCTCGCGGACCGCCTGGAAGCATCGGAGTGGCAGGTGGAGCTGCCCGGCGTCGACCCCGACGACGCCGCGGCGGCAGCGGCCGCGTTCCTCGCGGCCGAGACCGTCGAAGTGGAACGGCTGACCAAAAAGGGCCGTCGCCGCTTCGACACCCGTTCGGCGGTCGTCCGCCTGGAAGCGGACGAGCGTCCCGCAACGGGACAAGAAGCGAAATATGCCATACTTCGTATGGTTGTTCGGCACACCACACCCGCCGTTCGACCAGACGATGTGGTGACCGGCCTTCGTCAGGTGGCCGGCCTCGCGCCGCTGTCATCACCGGTGATGACCCGGCTGGCGCAGGGACCCCTTGACGAGGCGTCCGACGCGATCGCCGACCCGTTCGCCGCCGAGAACGCGGCCGCCCGCGACACCGGGCGGGAACGGGCCGTACCGGGGAGCGGTACGGCACAGGCCGATGCGGACGGACGCGCGGATACGAAGCCGCGGCCGTCGGCGCCCACGTGGAGCGCACCGGATGTGTGACCTCCACCGGGGAACGTGGGCGACCTCAAACACGGACTTTGCCCCGGTAGCGGCGAAAGCGCTACCGGCGCCGACATAGCGACGACAGTTCTCGCGCGCAGCGGAGGCGGCCGACAGGCCGACCCCGCGCCCGAGGACTCTGACGGGAGACCACCCGGATGCTCGAAAACGAGCCCAACAGCGGTGCCGACGGCACCGCGGGTACAACTGAAACATCGGAAAACGCGACTGGCACCACCGCTGCCGCCTCCAACGGCACGACCGCGCGGACCACGTTCGCGCCGCAGCAGGACGCGGAGATCAAGGTCAGCGGGCCGAGTAAGCGCGGCGGAGCCGCGCGCCAGGCCGGACCGCCGCCGGAGCCGGAACCCGTGTTCACGCCGGGCGCCGCTCCGCTGACGCGGCTGGCCGGTCCAGGCGACGTCGAGGCCGCGCCGGTGGTGGCCAAGACCGCGGTCGCCCGGCAGGTCGTGACGCCGGTCGCCGACACCGGCGCGGGCGCTGCCGACACCACCGGATCCGCGGAGGACGCGGAGGCCGCCGAGCCCGCGCAGGCGGAGGAGAGCGCGCCGCGCAAGCGCGCCCGCAGCCGCTCGGCGAAGAGCGCGGCCACGACGACGCGGGCCTCGTCGCGGACGACCCGCGCGCGCGGCGCGGCCGCGTCCACTCCGGACGCCGACGCCGAGCCCTCGACCAGCGCCGCGCCCTCCGCACGCGACGACGCGGCGACCTCGGCCGACGAGGAGGCCGCGTCCACCGCCTCTTTCCAGCCGCCCATGGTCCTGTTCCAGCCGCCGGTCGCCCCCGCCACGGGCACCGCCGAGACGGCCACGGCCGAGGAGGGCGCCGAGGACACCGAGGCGGAGCAGGCCGAGTCCGAGGAGCCGACCGAGGAAACACGCGGCGAGACAGGCGAGGAGCGGCCGTCCCGCCGCCGACGCCGTCGCGGCGGCCGGGGGCGCGGGAAGTCGCGTATCGGCGAGGAGGAGAGCGAGGCCGAGCGCGTCCCGTCCAGCGCCGCCACGGCCAAGGCGTCGGAGGACGACTCCACCGCGAAGGCCAAGGACAGCGGCGAGGCCGAGCAGGAAGCTGCGGCCGACACCGCTGAGGAGACCACCGGGGGCAGCCGTCGTCGACGCCGGCGGCGCCGCCGTTCCGGCGGTGAGACCGCTGAGGCGACCCCGGACCGCGACGATCCGCCCAACACCGTTGTGCGCGTGCGCGAGCCGCGCCCCGAGAAGCCGATCGAGGACGAGGTCCAGGCCGTCCGCGGTTCCACCCGCCTGGAGGCCAAGAAGCAGCGCCGCCGCGAGGGCCGCGAGCAGGGCCGCCGCCGGACCCCGGTCATCACCGAGTCGGAGTTCCTGGCGCGCCGCGAGGCGGTCAAGCGGGACCTGGTGATCCGCCGCACCGGTGAGCGCACCCAGATCGGCGTGCTGGAGGACGACGTCCTCGTCGAGCACTACGTCGACCGCGCCACCCATCGCTCGTATGTCGGCAACGTCTACCTGGGGCGGGTGCAGAACGTGCTGCCGTCCATGGAGGCCGCGTTCGTCGACATCGGCAAGGGCCGCAACGCCGTCCTGTACGCCGGCGAGGTCAACTGGGACGCGTCCGGCCTGGAGGGTCAGCCCAAGCGCATCGAATCGGTGCTGAAGTCCGGCCAGTCGGTGCTGGTGCAGGTCACCAAGGACCCGATGGGCCACAAGGGCGCCCGGCTCACCAGCCAGATCAGTCTGCCCGGCCGCTACCTGGTCTACGTGCCCGACGGCTCCATGACCGGCATCAGCCGCAAGCTGCCCGACAAGGAGCGCGCGCGGCTCAAGCAGATCCTCAAGAAGGTCATGCCCGAGAACGCCGGCGTCATCGTGCGCACCGCCGCCGAGGGCGCCAGCGAAGAGGAGCTGGAGCGCGACATCTCGCGCCTGGCCGCGCAGTGGGAGTCGATCAAGCGCAAGTCGAAGTCGGCGACCGCGCCCTCGCTGCTGAACAGCGAGCCCGACCTCACCATCCGGGTGGTGCGCGACGTCTTCAACGAGGACTTCTCCAGCCTGGTCGTCTCCGGCGACGAGGCCTGGGACACGGTCCAGGAGTACGTCGAGTACGTCGCCCCGCACCTGTCGGAGCGCGTATCGAAGTGGGACGGAGACCGCGACATCTTCGAGGCCTACCGGGTGGACGAGCAGATCGCCAAGGCGCTGGAGCGCAAGGTGTGGCTCCCCAGCGGCGGCTCGCTGATCATCGACCGCACGGAGGCGATGACCGTCGTCGACGTCAACACCGGAAAGTTCACCGGCCAGGGCGGCAACCTCGAAGAGACGGTCACCAAGAACAACCTTGAGGCGGCCGAAGAGATCGTGCGCCAGCTGCGGCTGCGCGACATCGGCGGCATCATTGTGATCGACTTCATCGACATGGTGCTGGAGAGCAACCGCGACCTGGTGCTCCGCCGCATGCTGGAATGCCTGTCCCGCGACCGCACCAAGCACCAGGTGGCCGAGGTCACCTCGCTGGGCCTGGTGCAGATGACGCGCAAGCGCGTCGGCCAGGGCCTGCTGGAGGCGTTTTCCAGCAGCTGTGAGCACTGCAACGGGCGCGGCCTGCTGGTCTCCGCGGAGCCGGTCGAGCACAAGTCCGGCGGCGCTGTCACCGGCAACGGCAAAAAGAAGAAGGCCAAGGGCGGCGCCGCGGCCGAGAAGGCCGAACCGGCGGAGAAGGCCGCCGAGGAGCCGAAGGCGGAGACGGCGCCCGAACCCGCCGAGGTCCCGGCCGCGGAGGAGACGTCGCCCGCGCCTGGCACCGCGAAGAAGGCCAGGACTAAGGCCAAGACCAAGGCAGCGGACACGTCAGCGGCCGAGGAGACGGCCGCCGCGCCCGCTGCCTCGGCGGAGGAGCCCGACCAGGCGGAGGCACCGGCCGAGGAGCCGAAGAAGGCGGCCAAGACCGCCAAGGCCAAGACCGCCAAGGCGGCTCCGAAGAAGAGGGCGACCACCACCGCCAAGAAGACGTCCCGCAAGGCGAAGAAGGACGAGGAGCAGGCCGCGGACGCGGAGACCGCCGCGCCCGCGCCGGTGGAGGCGGCCCCGCTCGCGGCGGCCGCCGACGGTGCCGGGGAGAGCGGCGAGACCGAGCGCCCGCGTCGGCGCCGCACCCGCCGGACCAAGGCCGCTACCAGCACCGAGTCCCCGGTCGCCGAGGCGGGATAACGGGAGGGTGATCCGGCCGAACCATGCCTACCATGTCCAGTAGGGTCCGGTTCGGCCTGATCACACCCGCAAACGTGTCGGCCGCCGATCGGCGGGTGGTAATCTAAGGGTCGGTGCGTCGGCGCGCCCCAAACGTTCGCGCGCCCGAGACCAGACCTCGATTCCCACGCCCCCACCGCGGGTGCCCGATGGGTACGAGCTGCGGTCAACAGCAGCGCATTTGCTCCTCGCTCAGGCGAGGATTGTCCACGAGCAGGAAGAGAGTTTCCCGGTGTACGCGATCGTGCGAGCGGGCGGCCGACAGGAGAAGGTGTCTGTCGATGACGTCTTGAACATCGACAAGGTCTCCGGTGAGGCCGGCTCGACGGTGACGTGGGAGCCGCTGCTTGTCGTCGAGGACGGCAAGGTCATCAGCGACACCGCTGAGCTGAGCTCCTACAAGGTCACCGCCGAGGTTGTCGGCGAGGCCAAGGGCCCCAAGATCAACATCATGAAGTACAAGAACAAGACCGGTTACAAGAAGCGCCTGGGTCACCGCCAGAACTACACCCAGGTTCGCGTCACCGGCATCGCGGCGAAGTAGGGGGAGGGCTCGACATGGCACACAAGAAGGGCGCATCGTCCAGCCGTAACGGGCGCGACTCCAACGCTAAGCGGCTTGGTGTCAAGCGCTTCGGCGGCCAGTCCGTCAAGGCCGGCGAGATCCTCATCCGCCAGCGCGGCACCAAGTTCCACCCGGGCGACAACGTCGGCCGTGGTGGCGACGACACCCTGTTCGCCCTGGTCGCGGGCAAGGTGGAGTTCGGCAACCGGCGCGGCCGCAAGGCCGTGAACATCGTCCCGACGCCGGCCGCCGCCGAGTAGGTCGGCCCGGAAGGGCGAGAATGCCGACCGCGCCTCACAGCGCGGCGCTTCGACGCCGACGGATACCCCGAAGGGCGGGCCAGGAAATCTGGCCCGCCCTTCGCGCGTTCCACCATTGAACACGTCCTAATCCACGGGGAGAAATCACATGCCGGACTTCGTCGACGAAGCGGTCTTGCATCTCAAGGCCGGTGACGGCGGGCATGGCTGTGCCTCCGTGCATCGGGAGAAGTTCAAGCCCCTCGGCGGGCCCGACGGCGGCAACGGGGGCCGGGGCGGCGACGTCATCCTCGAAGTCGACCCGCAGGTCGCCACGCTGCTCGAATACCAGCGCCGCCCGCACCGCAAGGCCCGCAACGGCACGCCCGGCCAGGGCGGGCACCGGAACGGCGCCAAGGGTGACGACCTGGTGCTCGGCGTCCCCGAAGGCACCGTGGTCACGGGCCCCGACGGCGAGGTCATCGCCGACCTGGTGGGTGCCGGAACCCGGCTCATCATCGCCCAGGGCGGCCCTGGCGGACTCGGCAACGCCGCGCTCGCCTCGCCGCGGCGGAAGGCCCCCGGCTTCGCTCTCAAGGGCGAGGAGGGCGAGTCCGTTGACGTCAAGCTGGAGATCAAGACCATTGCCGACGTCGGCCTGGTCGGGTTCCCCAGCGCGGGCAAGTCCTCACTGATCGCCGCGCTGTCCGCGGCGCGTCCGAAGATCGCCGACTACCCCTTCACCACGCTGATTCCCAACCTCGGTGTGGTCGAGGCGGGCGCCACCCAGTACGTGGTCGCCGACGTCCCCGGGTTGATCCCGGGCGCCAGCGAGGGCAAGGGGCTCGGCCTGGCCTTCCTGCGCCATGTGGAGCGGTGCTCCACGCTCGTGCACGTGCTCGACTGCGCCACCTACGAGCAGGGCCGCGATCCCATCAGCGACCTGGAGTCCATTGAGGCCGAGCTCACGGCCTACAGCGTGCGCACCGAGATCGACCTGACCGACCGACCGCGCATCGTCGTGCTCAACAAGGTGGATGTGCCCGACGGCCGCGAGCTCGCCGAGTTCGTCACGCCCATGCTTCAAGAGCGCGGGTTCAAGGTCGTCCCCGTCTCCGCCGCCACCCGCGAGGGGCTGCGCGAGCTCTCCTTCGCCATGGCCGAGCAGGTCGCCGCGGCGCGGGCCGCCGCGCCCACGCCCGAGCCCACGCGGGTCGTGCTGCGCCCCCGCGAGATCGGCGAGACCCCGTTCGAGGTCGTTCCGCTCGGCGACAACACCTTCCGGGTGCGGGGCGACAAGACCGCGCGCTGGGTGCGCCAGACCGACTTCTCCAACGACGAGGCCGTCGGCTACCTCGCCGACCGGCTCAACCGCCTCGGCATCGAGGAGGCCCTCGCCAAGGCCGGGGCCGTCGAGGGAGCCGAGGTCTACATCGGGACCGAGGAGGATTCCGTGGTCTTCGACTGGGACCCGTCCGTGGACGCCGAAGCCACCCCGATCGGCCCGCGCGGCACCGACTCCCGGCTGGGCTGACGCCGCGTGGGGACCCCTGCTTCCAGCCATCTCGACGCACGGACACGGATGGGAAGTAGAACGACGTGCAGCACGCAACGTCCCACGGGGAGAACGGCACCGCCGAGCGCGCACAGCTGAAGAACGCGCGGCGGATCATCGTCAAGATCGGATCGTCGTCACTGACGACGCCGAAGGGGCTCATCGACCGTGAGCGCATCCGCGAGCTGGCCGATGTGTTCGCGGAGCGGAGGGCCGACGGGACCGAGGTCATCCTGGTCTCCTCCGGCGCGGTCGCCGCGGGTATGAGCCCCCTGGGGCTCGCCAAGCGGCCCCACGACCTCGCCACCCAGCAGGCGGCGGCCAGCGTCGGCCAGGGCCTGCTGGTGGCGCACTACACGCGCGCCTTCGCCGCCCACGGCCTGACCGCGGCCCAGGTGCTCCTCACGGTCGAGGACATGATGCGCCGGGTCCAGCACCGCAACGCCCAGCGCACCCTGCGCCGACTCCTGGACCTCGGCGTGGTGCCGATCGTGAACGAGAACGACACGGTGGCCACGCACGAGATCCGGTTCGGCGACAACGACCGGTTGGCCGCCCTGGTCGCCCACCTGCTGCGCGCCGATGCGCTCCTGCTGCTCTCCGACGTCGACGCCCTGTACGACGGGAATCCGGCGGATCCCGGCGCGCGCCGGATCGTGGAGATCGCTGACCCGCACGATCTGGACGGCATCGACATCGGCAGTGCGGGGCGGCGCGGCGTCGGCACCGGCGGCATGGTGACCAAGGTGGACTCCGCGCGCATCGCCACGGAGGCGGGCGTGCCGACGGTGCTGACGTCGGCGGCCAGCGCCCGCGCGGCACTGGCGGGGGAGAACGTCGGCACGCTGTTCACCGCCTCCAGTCGGCGCCGTCCCTCGACCCGGCAGCTCTGGCTCGCGCACGCGACCGCCGGACGGGGAAGTGTCGTGCTGGACCCCGGCGCGGTGCGGGCGGTGGCCGAGGAGAACGCGTCGCTGCTCCCGGCCGGTGTGGTGAAGGTGGACGGCGAGTTCGTCGCGGGCGACCCGGTGGACCTGCGCGACGAGGACGGCCGCCTGGTGGCGCGCGGCCTGGTCAACTACGACGCGGTGGAGATCCCCGACCTGATGGGGCGCTCGACCCGGTGGCTCGCCCGTGAGCTGGGGCCGGAGTACGAGCGGGAGATCGTGCACCGGGACGATCTGGTGGTGCTCCCCGCCCCAGCGGCCCACTGACACCTCACCCGCACAGCCGCCGGGGCCTCCATCGATCGCGGGGCTGCGGAGGGGCGGGGCGGAGAACCGGTGTCGGGCGCGAGGGCGTCCGCGGCCGCCGGCGGCCCGCCGCGGATCCGGGGTCCTCGGCTGATGCGCGAAGGGACCGAGGCGATTAGGGTGGCGCCATGCGGCCCACCACTCATGAGTACGACACCGAGCTGCTCCACAACGGGGAAGTCGTGACGCTGGGCGGGATGGTGTATCGGGGGCGGACCGTCCTGTCCCCCGGCCCGGACATGTTCCTTCCGCTTGAGCGCTGGGCGCAGGCCGTGGCCGACCAGATCAGCGGCCCGGTTTCCTGGCGGGCGGTCTCCGAGGGCGAAGTCGTGCGCGAGGGGACCATGCACCCGACGCCCTAGGGGCCCGCCGCCGCGCCCGCGATTCCGGGGGAGGGGCGTTCTACAGCCGCCGGGCGCTCTGCGCCCCGCACTTGGAGCAATGGAACTTGCGGTCGGTCCCCAGCACCCAGTCGTGTTCCCCGCCCTGCGGACATGCGGACATTGTTCATCCGCCCTTCCGTCTCTCCTCATACTGGCGCCGACACCCTATCCCCCGAGTTCTGGCCTGTCCCGGATATCGAAAAGGTTCTGGCGTCAGTGCCCGAAACTCGGGCGGACAGGTGAACGCGTTAGGGACGGGACGTGTCGGATCGCCTGAGAAAAAGAAGATTCTCTGCTCCAGATGTTCCTTCTGCGAGGCTCTGTCGGTAACTTCACTCCGTAACGGCTCGAGTCGGTTCAATGGCGCACCGGACCCGTGGAGGAGAAGATGAGGACGGCTTTACCCCCCTCCGCCACGGTGTTTCGGTCGTTGTGTCCGATTTCCCGCGCCCCGGCGCGACGGCGTTCCGGGGAGCCGTCCCCCACAGTCTCCATGCGGAAAGGGACACATTAATGAAGTCCTGGAGTGCACTCGCCTCGACCACGGTGCTCGCCCTCGGCGGCCTCACCTTCTTCGCGGCCCCCGCACATGCCGACCTGGTCACCTCGTGCGTCGGCGTCGGCGGAGCCGTCACCGTCCCGGGTGAGCTGGTCGTCCCCGCGGGCAAGTCCTGCACGCTGGAGGGAACCACGGTCGAGGGTGAGGTCACGGTACGCAAAGGCGCTGACCTGGTGGTCATCGACGGGACCCTGAACTCCAGCGTCACCGTGCGGCACAACGCCTTCCTTGACACCAAGGACACCGAGATCAAGGGCACGGTGACCACCCGCGGCGCCTACGGTGCCTACCTCGACGAGAGCGAGGCCGGCAGGAACGTCCGCACCCTGAAGGGCAGAGGCTCCAAGAACGAGAGCTTCCTCTACACCATCGACAGCAAGGTCGGCGGCAACATCAACGCGACCCACGGCGACGTCTACTTTGTCGGCGCCTCGGTGGGCGGCAACATCGCCAGTAAGGGCACCGAGTACACCGACCTTTACGACACCGAGGTCAACGGCAATCTTCACATCGACGGCAACCGGCTCGGCAGCGTGTTCTGCCACGGCGAGGTGCACGGCAACGCCTCCTACACCGGCAACGTGGGTCCGCTGCAGATCGGCGCCTCCGGCAAGGACGGCACCTGCCGCGGCGTCAGCTACTGGGGCGGCAACGTCGAGGTCAAGGGCAACGCCGGCGGCGCCCTGATCAACGACAACATCATCCGCGGCAACCTCGTCGGGCAGAATAACGACCCCGTGGCCCAGAAGGGCGCCAACAACCGCATCCGCGGCGAGGTCACCGGCGAGTTCGCCGACATGCCGACCTTCACCACCAGAAGCGCGCCCGCCACCGACGAGCGCGCCGACGAGATCGAAGGCAAGGCCAGCGAGCGCCGGACCGCGGCCAAGTCCGACGCCGAGGACGCCGGGAAGGCCTTCTAGAACCAACCGCGTTCCGCTTTTCGGCGACGGGCCCCGCACCGTGCTCGCGGTGCGCGGAGCCGATCGTCGACCGGTCACGTTCGGACCCCCGCTCCGATCGGAGCGGGGGTCCCCACGCTGTGGTGGGCGCCGGGCAGGACGACATCGGGGGAGAGGACCGGCGCGCCCGGGGTCCCACCCCATAAGCTGGCGCATACCACCCCGACGATCCTGGAAAGCGGAACACCACCATGAGTGACATCGAGCGCGAGGTCCACGCCGTCGCCGAGCGGGCCAAGGACGCCGCCGCCGACCTTGCGCCGCTGAGCCGCGCGGTGAAGGACGAAGCGCTGCTCGCCATGGCCCACGCCCTGGTCGAGCACGCCGAGTCCATCGTCGCGGCCAACGCCGAGGACACCGCCCGTGCCCGCGAGAACGGCCAGAGCGAGGCGATGATCGACCGCCTCTCCCTGTCGGTCGAGCGCATCGAGGCGGTCGCCGACGCCGTGCGGGAGATCGTCGAGCTGCCCGACCCGGTCGGCGAGGTCGTGCGCGGCAAGGTCCTCCCCAACGGCCTGGAACTGCACCAGATCCGGGTCCCGCTGGGTGTTATCGGCATCATCTACGAGGGCCGCCCCAACGTCACCGCGGACGCCGCCGCCCTCTGCCTGAAGAGCGGCAACGCCGCCCTGCTGCGCGGCTCCTCCTCGGCCTACTCGTCCAACACCCGCATCGTGGAGGTGCTGCGCGGTGCGCTGGCCAAGACCGGGGTTCCCGTCGACGCGGTGCAGCTCGTCCCCGGCGCCAGCCGCGACTCCGCGCAGGCGCTGATGCGGGCGCGCGGCCTGGTCGACGTGCTCATCCCGCGGGGCGGCGGTGCCCTGATCCAGGCCGTGGTGCGCGATTCCACCGTCCCGGTCATCGAGACCGGCGAGGGCAACTGCCACGTCTACGTCGACGCCGCGGCCGACCTGGACAAGGCGCTGGACGTCGCGGTGAACGCCAAGACGCAGCGCTACTCCACCTGCAACACCGCCGAGACGCTGCTGGTCCACAAGAACGTCGCCGACGCTTTCCTGCCGGACGTCCTGCGGCGCCTGCGCGAGCTGGGCGTCACCGTGCACGGCGATCCCAAGGTCCGCTCCTACGACACGGAGGTCGTCGAGGCCACCGAGGAGGACTGGTCCACCGAGTACCTCTCCGCCGACCTCGCGGTCAAGGTCGTCGACTCCCTGGACGACGCCGTCGCCCACATCCGCCGCTACTCCACCGCGCACACCGAGGCGATCGTGACCGATTCGCAGGCGGCGGCGCGGCGCTTCGTCGCGCGGGTCGACTCGGCCGCGGTCATGGTGAACGCCTCCACACGCTTCACCGACGGCGGCGAGTTCGGCTTCGGCGCGGAGATCGGTATCTCCACGCAGAAACTGCACGCCCGCGGCCCCATGGGCCTGCCGGAGATGACCTCTACCAAGTACGTCGTCACGGGCGATGGCCACGTGCGCTGACGCGGCATGGTGGAGACTGATTCACTGTTTGTCGCCACAGCGTGGGGGAGGTCTTCTACGGTGACGAAAGGAGGTGGGACAAACGATGGTGATGGGTGCCCATACACCTTCGGGTGCTGAGTCAGGTTCGGATACGCGGAGACGTATTGAGAAGACTCCGCAGGCGATCCGGGAGGCCCTGCTTCCGGAGGACGTCGATGCCTTCGACCGTGAGTTCCGTCGCGTCATGAATGAGGCGAAGGAACGACGTGACCTGACCGCGGTCTTCGAATTCATCGACCAGTGGTGGGTCGTCGCTCTCTCTTCCAGGGATCCCGCGGAACACCGCCGTATGATGGAAATCGCTGACCGGCTGAATCGCGGCGAGCCTGTGCACGGCACACCTGCTTCCGAGATTAAAGCCCAGATCGAGGCCTGGTTGGGGCGATAGGTGTACACGGTCAGGCTTTCGGAGATTGCCGCGAAACAGGCCAGTGAGCTGCCCGACGAGCTGCTTGAGGGCAGCCTCCAGTTCCTTGACCTCGTCGCCCTCCACCTGACCTGGGTCGGCTGAGGCGGCGGGAGGGCGATCGAAGGTCGGCGATATCGTTCACCCGATCGCCCTCGCGTCAGGTGTGTCTCACGACCCCGAAGTGGACGAGTTCCCGTCACGACGGCCGGCGCTCTTCCAACGGTCGGCCACGGTGTCGAAGAGCTTGCCGCCCGCGCTGGCCGCGGTGCCCGCGACGTCGCGTAGCGTGCCGAGGAGCGGGTCGTCGGACCGCTCCCAGGACTCCTTGTAGGAGTTGGCGGCACGGCGGGCCTCGTCGCCGATGGAGGCGTCCTTGTCGCTGTCGCGGCGCGGGTAGTCCCCGGCGATGACGCGGCGGTAGGAGCCGTCCTTGATCCAGCGGTCCAGCTCGGCCATGCGGATCACCGCGAACGGGTGGGTCTGGCCCATCAGGCTGACCAGCTTGATCAGGCTGTCGCGGGCGTCGCCGCCGCGCTCGTACTCCTTGGCCTGCTCCAGGAAGGCGTCGGGGTTCATCTCGGCGAGGCGCGACCCGCCGGCCATCTTCATGAGCGCGCGCTTGGCGGCTTCGGGGTCCTGCCCGGCGAGCAGCCCGGCGCGGTCACAGGACAGTTCGGACTTGCGGTACCACTCCTCCAGGGCCGCGACGATGGCGCGCAGGCCGATGTAGCCCAGCGGAATCCAGGCGACGCGCGCGGCGAGCTGTATGAGCGCGAGGAGCATGGTGCGGTAGACGGCGTGTCCCGAGAGGATGTGGCCGACCTCATGGCCCACGACGAACCGCTGCTCTTCGGCGTCGAGCAGGTCGAACAGCCCGGTGGTCATGACGATGAACGGCTTCTGGCTGCCGATCGCCATGGCGTTGGGCTTCGGGTTCATCTGGATATAGAGCTCGGGTACCTCGTCCAGGTCGAGGACGTAGGCGGCGTCGCGCACGTAGTTGTGCACGTCGGGGAACTGCTGTTCGCTCACCCGCACCGAGCTGGAGAGGAACATCAGCCGCAGCGCGCGTTCGTTGAAGAGGCCGGACAGCCGTTTGAAGACCTCGTCGAACCCCCGTAGCGACCGCAGCGCGACCAGCGCGCCTCGGTCGGCGGGATGCTCGTAGGCCCGGGAACTGATGTTTTCGAGGCGGACGCGGGCGCGTTCTGGAGAGTTCGTGGACATGTCGGCAGCCTATGCTCCGGGCTTTCCGATGTCGAGATATGACGCGAATTTCACGCGACTCCGCCGGGTAGGGCGGGGGCAGAAAGCAGGACGAGTCGGCTACTCTCGGCGTTGGTTGACGAAAACCGGCATCGGGGAAGAAACGGGAGCGGTCAAGGTGCCGAACGAAGCAACGAACGCACTGGGCGGCGCACGGCGGCTCGGCGCGCGTCCCAGCCGCGTGGGCATCATGGGCGGTACGTTCGACCCGATCCACCACGGCCACCTCGTCGCGGCCAGTGAGGTCGCTCACCTCTTCCATCTGGACGAGGTGGTGTTCGTGCCCACGGGGCAGCCGTACCAGAAGGACCTGTCGAAGGTGGCCGCGGCCGAGCACCGCTACCTGATGACGGTCATCGCCACCGCGGAGAACCCGCAGTTCCGGGTGAGCCGCATCGAGATCGACCGCGACGGCCCCACCTACACCCTCGACACCCTGCGCGAGATGCGCGGGATGTACGGCCCCGATGTCGAACTGTTCTTCATCACGGGAGCGGACGCGCTGGGCGCTATCCTGAGCTGGCACAACGTCGATGAGCTTTTCGAACTCGCGCATTTCGTAGGCTGTAACCGTCCCGGGCATCGGCTCACCGATACCGGGCTTCCCGACGGAAAGGTCAGCCTGGTGGAGATTCCAGCGCTGGCTATCTCCTCGACGGAGTGTCGGGAGCGCGTCCGCAAGGGCGAACCGATCTGGTACCTGGTGCCCGACGGCATCGTTCGCTATATCAACAAGACCGGGCTCTACCTCGACGATCACATGTCGGGGTAACGGCCCAGGGGAGGCAGCTGCAACATCGTGACCGCCACGGACAGGGCCGTCGAGCTCGTGAACATCGCCGCGGAGGCCGCGGCGGACAAACTCGCCCAGGAGATCATCGCCTACGACGTCAGTGACCAGCTGGTCATCACCGACGCGTTCCTCCTGTGCTCCGCCCCCAACGACCGCCAGGTGCGCTCCGTCGTCGACGAAGTCGAGGAGCGGCTGCGCCAGGCCGGCGCCAAACCGGTCCGCCGGGAGGGGGAACGCGACGGCCGCTGGGTACTCCTGGACTACACCGAGGTCGTGGTGCACGTCCAGCACGAGGAGGAGCGCGGGCACTACGGCCTCGAACGGCTGTGGAAGGACTGCCCGGAGATCAAGCTCCCGGAGACCGCCAAGGGGCAGAGCCGCACCACCGACGACACCTAGGTCGACCCTTCCCGGTCCGGATGACCGGCCCGACCGTCCGGGCACCGCGGCCCGGAGCGACTCCCACCGCCACCGACACTCCCTTAGCCCGCTCACGCTCGATTGTTGAGAGGCAGCCCGTGCCCGAGACCCGCCGTGTCATCTGCTGGCGCCATGGCCAGACCGCCTGGAACACCGAGAAGCGGTTCCAGGGGCAGACCGACATCCCCTTGAACGACACCGGGGTAGAGCAGGCGCGCAGCGCGGCGGCGCTGCTCGCACGGCTGCGGCCGGACGCCATCGTCTCCTCCGACCTGCGCCGCGCCGCCGACACCGCGGAGTGCCTGGCGGCGCGGACCGGGCTGACGGTCGAGCACGACAAAGGGCTGAGGGAGCGGTACGGGGGCTCCTGGGAAGGCCTGACCACAGCGGAGATCCACGAGCGGTGGCCCGAGGAGAACGCCCGGATGGCCATCCCCGACGGGGAGGACATGGAGGCGGTGGGGGAGCGCGTGCAGGAGGCCATCGTGCGCGGCCTGGCCCGTGTCCCGGAGAACGGCCTGTTGGTCGTGGCCAGTCACGGCGCGGCCCTGCGCGCGGGGATCGGCCGGATGCTGGGCCTGCCGACGGAGCTGCGGCAGGCGCTGGGGCCGCTCGGCAACTGCTCGTGGTCGCTCCTCGGGCCGCTGCGCATCGGCGGCTGGCGGCTGCTGGAGCACAACGCGGCCAGCCTGCCCGAGGAGCGCGTCCTCAGTGATGACCGTTGACCCGGTGACCTGGACATTGGGGTGGCGGGTGACGAGCTCCGCCCCGGGCGGCCGGTCATCGTTTCGACGAAAACCCCGGTTTCCGCTATTGTTCGGGGAGTCGGCGGGGTCACCCCCGACGACTCCCATCAGGGGCTATGGCGCAGTTGGTAGCGCGCTTCCATGGCATGGAAGAGGTCTGGGGTTCGAATCCCCATAGCTCCACACATGGCCGAAACGGCCCGGCGAACGCGTCTTCCTCGCTCGCCGGGCCGTTTCGTCGTTGTGGGGGGAGTGTCGCTTCCCGAGCTTGCCACCGGTGATCCGCCGGCGGAGGGACGCCGGTGACGCCGTGAGGGCGGTCAGCGGCCGTCGAGGGCCATTACAGGTAGAGGCCGGTGCCCTGCGTGGGGTGCTCGCTGGCGATGGCGTGGACATCGCGCTCACGCAGCACCAGGTAGCGCTCTGCCTGGAGCTCGACCTCGTGCTGGTCCTCCGGGTTGAACAGCACCCGGTCGCCCGTCTTGACGTGTCGGGCTCCGGTTCCCGCCCCGCAGACCTCACCCCAGACCAGGCGGGTCGCCATCTTCACGGTTTCAGGAATGACCAAACCGGCGCTGCTGCGCCGCTCTCCTTTTTCCGGAGTCTCGCGTACGAGCAGGCGGTCGTGCAGCATCTGTATCTCAAGCTTCGATTCGGACACCCCTCAAGCTTATTGCGTGTCGACAATGTGGCGTGCGGTCCGCGCCGGCCCCCGCACTGGCGCGAGCACCCGCGCGGATCCGGTAGAGTCGTGGTGTCGCCGGGGCGAGAAGCCCGCCGGGCGGCGCCGAATCAGGGGCTATGGCGCAGTTGGTAGCGCGCTTCCATGGCATGGAAGAGGTCTGGGGTTCGAATCCCCATAGCTCCACGCCGCGAGCCGTTTCCGGGTGACCGGGAGCGGCTCTCTCGTTCGCCGGGGGTGCCGGTCCGGCCGTCGCCCGAGGCCCGGGGCTCCACCCCCAGTGGGGCGGGGCCGCGGTACCGGAGAACGGACGCCGCCGAGGTGGTCGGCGCGGCTTCGCGGGTCCGATATACTCGCGGATGTCTCCACGGGGCTATGGCGCAGTTGGTAGCGCGCTTCCATGGCATGGAAGAGGTCTGGGGTTCGAATCCCCATAGCTCCACTCTGAACACCGCAGGCCGACAGTACACTGTCGGCCTTTTTCAGTCTCAGGTGGTCGTGGCTCCCCAAGTAGAGGCGGCCCTCACACATCACCCCGGCCTGGCGGCGCACACCGGATTCCGCGGAGTGCTTTTCTTCCGCGGCCGTGCGCCCCCGGCGAGCTCTCGGAGCGGTCGGCCCAAGGTGAACCCACCGCCGGTATCGGGGTCATGTCGGCCAGCGGGTGTGCAGGCCGTCGATGCGGTAGGGGTGGGTGTGGCGCCGGTGGCCGTTCACGGTGGCGCCATCGTTGAAATGGTCGTGCTCGGGGTCGAGCTCGGGGTGGCCGTGCTCGATAACTTCGGGGTCGTGGGCGGGCCAGAGCCGGGTCGCGGCCACAGCGGCCACGGTGGTGAGCGCGCAGAGAACCGCCAGGGTCGGGGCCATTCCGGTGATACGGCCCAGCTGGCCGGCCAGTGGGTAGCACAGCAGCCAGCAGGCGTGGGACAGGGCGAAGTCGGCGGCGAACAGCGCTGTGCGATCCTGGGGGTGGGCGGAGCGGCGCAGGAGCCTGCCGCTGGGGGTCAGCACCAGCGAGCTGCCCGCGCCGATGACCGCCCACAGCAGGAGCAGACCGGGCCACCGCCACGCCCCGAGGGCGGCGGTGACCGGCACCGCGATCGCCAGAGCGGCGGCCAGGAGCGCCGCGGCGCACAGCATGACCGTGCGGTCGGCGAACCGGTCGAGGACGCGGGGAAGGGCCAGGGCGGCCAGCAGCGAGCCCAGGCCGTAGGCGCCCAGGGCGAGCGCGACGGCGGCCTCGTCGAGGCCCAGCAGGTGACGGACGTAGCCGACCGTGTTGACCAGGACCATCGCCCCGGCCGCGGCGACGGCCAGGTGCACGGCGAGCAGGCCGCGCAGCCGCGGGGTGGACACATAGATCCGGATGCCGCGGGTGGTCGCATCCAGGGGGCGGCCGACGGGCGCGGTCGCGTGCGCCGCGGGCAGCAGGGCCGCGGCCACCAGCAGGGCGGAGGCCGCGAAGCCGATCGCTGTGCCGACGAACAGGTGGTCGTAGCCGACCACCAGCAGCAGGCCGGCGGCAAGCAGGGGGCTGAGCAGACTTTCCAGGTCGTAGGCCAGCCGGGACAGGCTCAGCGCTCGGGTGTAGTCGCGTTCGCTGGTGAGGATGTCGGGGATGGTGGCCTGGAAGGTCGGGGTGAACGCGGCTGAGGCGGCTTGCAGCACGAAGATCAGCACGTAGACCTGCCAGGTCTGGTCCACCCACGGCAGGGCGAGCGCAATCGCCGCGCGGACCGCGTCCAACGCCACCAGCAGCGCCTTGCGGGGCAGGAGTACGGCGAGCGTGCCCGCCAGCGGGCCGACGCCGACGTAGGCGACCATCTTGATCGCCAGAGCGGTGCCCAGCACCGCGCCGGCGTCGGCACCGGCGATGTCGTAGGCGAGCAGGCCGAGGGCGACGGTGGCCAGGCCGGTACCGATGAGCGCGATGACCTGAGCGGCGAACAGGCGTCGGTAGGTGCGGTGGGTCAGCACGGTGAGCATGAGGGCGTTCCGGACCTCCCGGCTGGGACAACTCGGCGATGTCACCATACGACGCGATATGCCTACGCAGCGATATCGCACCAGCGTATGGTGTGCAACTGCGGCCTTCTTGCGCCGCATGGTCGCGGCGCGGCAGGGGTGGCGAGCGCCCGCAGGCGGCGGCCGGGAGGCCATGCGCGACGGTCGCTCCGTGCACCGGATGTCCCGATCCACACCCCGCGGCCTCATGCCGCGGCGGCGAATCGCCTCACCCGTCAGCTCCTTGACCGGGTGACCGGATTGGGCAGTGCGCGGAGGCAGGGGCACGGGGGTGCCGCGCGTGGTCCTGGCGGAGTACCGGGTGTTCCGTAGCGACCGCTTTTCGGAAGGTCGCGTGTCCTACGGCTGTGGGCCCTTTTTCCCGTCGCGGGGGCGAGTGGCCGATTCCGGCCGCAGGGTGACCCTTCATCGGCCTCCGTGGCGTTCCCCGTGGGTATCCCCGCGGCCACCTGCGACGCCGTAGCGACCTCACTCGGCCCCGACCCCAGGGTGCGGGCGAGGACGGTCCGCCCGCACCGGGTCTCCGGCGTATCGGGTTGGTGACACGACTGCCGTTATCGCACGCCGCATGGGAATGTAGGTTCGATGACGGTTCTCCGGGATACCCGGGGACTGTTCAGCGCCCTCCTAAGGACGATCGTGACTGCGAGTTCCCCCACACCGCACCGTAGGCTGATCGCGACAGGAAGCGCGATCACGGCCGTGGGCGCGTTGACGCTCGCCGGAGCGCTTCCGGCGCTGGCCGCATCGGCCCTCTCCGACCACGTCGCCGATCGATCGGGACAGCACTTCGCCGCGGCGCGCATCGCCGCGCTCGAATGGTGCGACCAGGGCGTTATCGGCGATATCACCACCGATCGCTCCGGCGGGGACGCCACCGCCGACTGGACGAGCGACGCCGATGGGGTCGGCGCCGAGCCGCACTTCCGCGAACCGCCGGGCGGGGCCCACAGCGCGGTCACCCGCCGGGACGATGAGCTGACCGCCGCGGCGGACGTCGCGAACCTGCGCTTCGCCCCCGACTGCGCGCCCTTCGCCGAAGCGCGGGACCCGGACGAGGGCGCGGGGAGGGAGCTCCCCGACCTCCTGCGGGACGAGGACCTGGTGGTGCTGGAATCCGTCCGCACGCTCGCCGACTGGACGGTCCAGGACGGGGCGCGCGCGACCATGGAGGTCGAGGGCTTGGAAATCCTGGGCGAGCCGGTGGACCTCGCCGACGGCCCCTACCGCACCGACGTGATCGAGGAGGGCGCGCACGGCGACAGCGTCCACGTGGAGGTCACCGCCGAGAAGCATGTGGCCGAACTGTTCGACGAGCGGACCACCGCAACGACCGCCAACGCCTGGCTCACCATCCGATTCGCCGTCTCGTGGCTGGCCGAGGACGGTGAGGAGACCGCTTCCGCCGACTACCTGCTGGAGCTCGCCCAGGCCGGTGTGCACAGCGAGAAAGCCACCGGCGAGGCAACGGGGACCGGGACACCCGGCGAAGGCGACGGTGACACGGAGCCCGGCGGCGGCACTGCGGACGCGACCCCCACCCGCGGAGTGAGCGGCGGCACGCCCAAGAGCGGCGAGGCCTCGGAGCCGCCCGTCCTGACGGGGAACCCCACACCCGAACCCGACCCCCAGCCGGCGCCCCCGCCGGAGCGCGGGGCCAGCGGTACCACCCCGCCCGCGTCCCCCTCGGCGACCGACCCCGGCCCGCGCACACCGCCGCCGTCCGCGCCGTCGGCGCCGCAGCGGCGGCCGAGCTCCACTCCGTCACCGACCCAGCCCACGCCCGCGCAGCCGGTCCTCCCGGCCCCGACCCCGCCCCGCCAGCCGGGCCGCGCCGACCACCCCGGCTACCTCCCCATCACCGGCAGCGCGCTCTTCAGCCTGATCGGCAGCGGCCTGGTCGCGCTGGGCGGCGGCAGCGCCGCGATCTACCTGGGGCGGAGCCGCAAGGCCGGAATCGACGGCGACGACAGGTGAGGCGACGCCGTATCAGAGCCGCGCCCCCGCCGCGCCCACCCGCGCCCCGGGCCGACGTCGGATGAGACCGCTTCGCCGCGGGCATGACCACCCTGGGAATCTCTAATCCGATGAGAGGATGACAGAGATGTCACTCACCCTCGGCGGCGGACCGCTCGCCGCAGACGCACCGAAGACCGTGAACTATACCGTCGAGTCTCCGCGGCACTCGCTGTTCATGGAGCCGTTCCCGCGGCGGGTCCGGGCCGAGATCGGCGGGCGGACGGTGCTCGACTCCGAGCGGGGCTACCTGGTGCACGAGACTCACCTGCTGCCCGTGCTCTACGTCCCGGAGGAGGACATCCGGCAGGGCATGCTGCAGCCCAGCGATCACACCACGCACTGCCCGTACAAGGGGGACGCCACCTACCGCCACGTCAAGGTCGGCGAACGCGTCGTGGAGAACGCGGTGTGGTCCTATCCGCAGCCCAAGGACGAGGCCTACTGGCTGCGCGGCCTCGCCTCGCTGTACTGGGACGCCGCCGACGCCTGGTTCGACGAGGCCGAACGCGTCTACGGCCACCTGCCCGACCCCTATCACCGCGTCGACACCCGCCGCTCGCACACGATCGTCCGGGTGTCCGTCGGAGACCAGGTCCTCGCGCTCTCCGCCAACCCCGTCGTGCTCTCCGAGACCGGCCTGCCCAACCGCTACTATCTGCCGCCGAGCGACGTGCGCCGCGAGCTGCTGACGCCCAGCACGACCCGGACCTACTGCCCCTACAAGGGCGGGGCGTGCTACTTCAACATCCGCGTCGGCGACCGGGAGATCGCCGACGCCGCCTGGACCATCCCCCACCCGCTGCAGGAGGGCCAGGACGTGCGGGACCACTACTGCTTCCTGCACGACGAGGTCACCATCGACCTCGAAAAGGCGTGACCGGGGGCCGGGGACACTCCGCCGAACCGCCGCGGGGGACGTCTGCCCCGAGCGGGTCGGGTGCGCCGCCCCGGGGTGTGTGGACGAGCGGCGCATCCGTCTCCACAGGGCACTAGATTTGCTTGTGTGGCTGAACTTCCCGATGTCGAAACCCTGCTGGACGCCGCGGTCAGCGCCCTCGGCGGCGCCCGCCGCGACGGCCAGGTGGCCATGGCCGCCGCGGTCGACGACGCCATCGCGGCCGAGGAGCATCTGGTGGTGCAGGCCGGGACCGGTACCGGGAAGTCCCTGGCCTACCTGGTCCCCGCCCTCCACCACGCGCTGCGCACCGATTCCACCGTGGTCGTCTCCACGGCCACCATCGCCCTGCAGCGCCAGCTCATCGAACGCGATCTTCCGCGCCTGGCCGAGGCCCTGGCCCCGCTGCTCGGCCGCGAGCCCACGTTCGCCATCCTGAAGGGGCGGCGCAACTACCTGTGCCGTCAGCGCCTGCAGACCGCCGATGACGAGCCCGAGGACGCCTCCCTGTTCGACCCGCACCAGCTCTCGTCGCTGGGGCGCCAGGTCAAGCGCCTGCATGAGTGGGCCGACGAGACCATCACCGGCGACCGCGATGAGCTGGTGCCCGGTGTCAGCGACCTCGCCTGGCGGCAGGTCTCGGTGTCCGCCAACGAGTGCGTGGGCGCGTCGGCGTGCACGTTCGGCCAGGAGTGCTTCGCCGAGCAGGCGCGGGCCGACGCCGGAGGCGTCGACATCGTCGTCACCAACCACGCCATGCTCGCTATCGGTGCGATGCAGGGCTACCAGCTGCTGCCCGACCACCGGGTGCTCGTGGTCGACGAGGCCCACGAGCTCGCCGACCGCGTGACGTCCGTGGCCACCCTCGCCCTGAGCGAGCGGTCGGTGACCACCGCCGCCAAGCGTGCCGCGCGGCTCTGCGAGGAGGGGCTCACCGGTCGGCTGGCCGAGACCGGCGAGGGCTTGGGGCTGATGTTCGTCGAGGAGGAGCCCGGCCGAATCGACCACATCCCCGAGGGCCTCGCGGGGGCGGTGGCCAGTGTCCGCGACGCCGCGCACGCCTGCATGACCGCCATCCGCCCGGCCAGCGCCGAGCAGGATCCCGAGACCGCCACGGCACGCAAGCTCGCGCTGGCCGCGCTGGAGGAGGTCCACGACTCCGCGGTGGGCATCCTGGAGTCCTTCGAACCGCCGCTGCGCGACCGCCGCGACGTCGTGTGGCTGGCGAAGGGCGGCAAGCAGGCGCCCAGCCTGCACCTTGCCCCGTTGGCCGTCGGCGGCCTGCTGCGCGAGAAGCTGTGGGGCGATCGCACGGCAGTGCTGACCTCGGCCACGCTCGCGCTTGGCGGGTCCTTCGACACGTTGGCCATGCAGTGGGGCCTGGGGCGGCAGACCGTCCTTGACGCGGGGGAGCCGCGCGCCGCGGCGACCCGTGATCGCGGCACCGCTCCCACCGACGACCCGCCGACGGACACCGCTGCCGCGGGCGCGGAGAGCACGAACGCCGCTGCGGCGGAGCCGGACCACACCTCGGCGGGCGAACCCCGATGGCGGGGGCTGGACGTCGGGTCTCCCTTCGACCACGCCCGCAGCGGCATCCTGTACGTCGCCAAGCACCTGCCCCCACCGGGCCGCGATGGCCTGGCACCCAGCTACATCGATGAGATCGCCGAGCTGATCGAGGCCTCGGGCGGGCGTACGCTCGGCCTCTTCTCGTCGATGCGGGCCGCCACCCAGGCCGCGGAGGAGCTGCGGGACCGCCTCGACTTCGAGATCCTGTGCCAGGGCGACGACTCCACCGGCCAGTTGGTCAGCCGTTTCGCCGACGACGAGGAGTCCTGCCTGTTCGGCACGTTGTCCCTGTGGCAGGGGGTCGACGTCCCGGGACCGTCGCTGCAGCTCGTCATCGTCGACCGGATCCCCTTCCCGCGCCCGGACGACCCGCTGGCCTCCGCCCGCCAGCGTTCCGTGGGCGCCCATGGAGGCAACGGGTTCATGGCCGTGGCCGCCACCCACGCGGCTCTCCTGCTGGCCCAGGGCACCGGGCGGCTGCTGCGCTCGATGAACGACCGGGGCGTGGTCGCGGTGCTCGATCCCCGCCTGGCCACGGCCCGCTACGGCGGCTTCCTGCGCTCTTCACTGCCGCCCTACTGGGGCACCACCGACCCCGACGTCGCCCGCGCCGCGCTGCGTCGCCTGTCAGCGGCTCCCGTGGCGGGATGATGGCCTGTGGGCATGCTTGGCGGCCCTGTCGGCGTTTGTCGTTTCTCCCGGCGATGATCATGGCAATTCTTCCGGCAAAGCGGACAGGATCGGGACTCTCCCCATGATCATCGGCGGAGGGGCCCGCGTCGCGGAAGGCCCTTCACGCGAAGCGAGACAACCCCCGCACGCGGCGACCCCGGATCCGCCGTACCCGTTGGAGGACCCGGCGTCGCCCGGTGGGCGAAAGAGAGCCCCCACCCTCGCCTGCCGTCGCTGCTGCTTTTCACCACCGAACATCGGTCAGGTGAACGCCGACAAGGCCGCCCAGCAGACCCCGGTCTTCCGCACTCGGTCCCCCTCCGGCGTTTTTCCCTAGCGGCGCACCCGGTACCCGAAGAGGCGGACGGCGTATCCGGGGTTTTCGTCATCAGCGGGCTGGATGTACCAGCGGTCCTCGTTGTCGCCGATGGACAACTCGTTCCAGATCATGTCGATGAGCTTGAGCCGGGCGACGACCGACGACTCGGGGTCGAGCACGATGGCGTACGACCGGTCGGAGAGGCGCTGGGTGACCATTCCCACCGGCTGTCCGTCCCATATGGCGGGGACAGGGGCATGCCCGATGTCGATCCCGCACAGCCGTAGTTGCTCGACCTCTTCGTCCAGCGCCTCGGCGGCGAGGGCGTCATCGAGTTTGAGCGCGTCCTCCAGTTCGTCACGCTCGTCATCGTCGCGCAGGTAGGCATGGTCGGTCCGATATCCGCAGGACCGGCACACCCGACGGACCACGCAGCGCGCGTGGCCGTACGCGGATTGTGCTTCGCCTATGCCGTTATGCGCGCTGACCTGTTGGATCGCGCCACAATCGCAGCACAGGGCGGTGAGATCCCGCTTCATCCTTTCACTCCCCCTCCCCAGGGAGTATGCGACGTGAACCCCTTATAAGGGAACCGGTTGGCCGAAGGAGTTCTACAAACTGTCGTCATCAACGACCAAAAAACGGTGTACCGGAAATCTTTTCCCGCTTACCTCTAGAAACACGGTGGCAATGTACGGTACATTGCGCTTTTTCAGCCGTCGGGCTGGTTTCCGTTGCCGGCCTCGGCGGATGCGGCGGGGCCGTGGGTACTGGTCTTTTCCGCCGGTTCCTCGGTCTCCTCGACGGCGTCGAGCAGGGGGTGCTCGGCGACCTCGTAGCGCTTGATGTAGACACCGAGGAACGCCTGCAGGCTCGCTCCGACCGGCAGCGCCAGCAGGGCGCCCGGGGCGCCGAGTATGGCGGCGCCCGCGATGACCGCCCCGAACGCGACCGCGGGATGCATGTCCAGGGTGCGCGCGGTGATCCGCGGCTGCAGCAGGTAGTTCTCGAACTGCTGGTAGAGCGTGATGACCACGAGCAGCCACAGGGCGGGGAAGGGGCCCTGCAACAGGGCGACCAGGACCGGCAGGGCACCGCCGATGAAGGTGCCGACAGTCGGGATGAACTGGGAGATGACGCCGATCCACAGGGCCAGGGCGAACGCGTAGGGGATGTCCAGGACCAGCAGCGCGACATAGTGCGCCGCCGTCGATATCAGCGCCAGCAGTGCGCGGGAGTAGATGTACCCGCCGGTCTTGCTGATGGCGATCTCCCAGGCGCGCAGCACCTCGCTCTGGGTCCGGGGCGGCAGCACCGAGCAGAGGGTGCGGCGGAACTTCGGGCCGTCGGTGGTCAGGTAGAAGGTGAACAGCGCGATCGCCATGCCGTTGAACACCAGCGTCAGCACCGTGGTGCCGGCCGCCAGTGCGTTCTCGGCCGCGCTGCTGGCGTAGCGCTCCAGGGTTCCGCTGAGGTCGGAGATCTCGTCCAGGAGCAACACCGGGTCGAACGACGTGTTGAACGTGGCGTTGACCCAGCGCAGGAGCGCCCTGCTCATCGCGGGGAGCTGGTTGACGAAGTCCAGCACCTGCCCGATCAGCATGGAGCCCAGGACACTGACGAACAGCAGGAAGACGCCGAAGGCGCCCAGTAGGACCGCGGACGTGGCCAGTCCCCGAGGCCAGCCGCGCTGATGGAGCCAGTTGACCGCGGGTTCCAGGGCCAGTGCGAGGAACAACGAGATCAGCAGCAGGATCAGCAGGCCGCGAAGCTGGAGCAGCATCCATCCGGCCACGCCGAAGACGATCACGGTCCAGAGGGCGAGGACCATGGCCCGGGGCAGCCACGTGGGCATGCCGTTACTGCGTGGGGCGCTCATGTGGCGCGACGACTTCCTTATCGGGGGCGGTTCTCGTGACCGGCGGCGGGCCACGGGGAATCCGGGGGGTCAGTCGTCCAGGGACAGGCCGCGCTTGTTGCGCGCGGTCCACTCGCGCATGCGCTTGGGATAGCCCACGACCTGAACGTCGTAGACAGGGGCGGCGAGGTTGCGGGCGACCCGACGGATGACATCGGGGGAACCGACCCGGCGGCGGGTCCACTCGCCGTCGGTGGCCACCGCGACCGCTGTGGTGCTGGTGGCGAAGGTTTCGGGCTCGACGTAGAACTCCACGCCCACGCGGCTCTTAGCGAAGTCGATGAGTGCCTTCACATCGGAATCCTCTGCGGCGCGGTCAAAACGGGCGTTGCTCTGCCGCTTGGCCTTGCGGAGTCCGAACCGGTCCAGCCATCCCATGTGCGCCGTGCTCCCCTCCCGTGTCGCCGTGCCCGATGCCTCCCGGCCTCGGTCCGCCCGAGTCTATCCGCTCCCCCTGTCGAAAAGACGGGCGCGACCGTCCTCGGCGTTGGCGTGGCAGGAGGAGCTGGGGCGTCTCAGACGCCGGTGCGTACCGGAGGCAGGGCCAGCGCCGCGCCCGCCGGATAGCTCAGCGCCGCATCGGGCAGCGTGCTCGGTCGGCCGCTGGCCAGTACGCTCACGGTGCCAGTGCGGGCAGCATCCGGCGTGGGGGCGACGCCCAGACGGCGCAGGGTCTGCGCGGCGACGGCGTCGGCCGCGCTGAACAGCTCGGCGCGGTGCCCCAGCGCCGCGGAGATCTCGTCCTCGACGAGGTCGTAGTGGGTGCAGCCGAGGACGACAGCGGCGACGTCGGCGGGGGTGCGTTCGGCGGCGTAGCCCACGGCGTCGGCGACGGCGGCCGGGTCCGCGCTCTCCACCGCCTCGGCGAGCCCGACACAGGCCACGGGGGTGACGGTGTGTCCGGCGGCGAAGCGCGCGACGAGGT
Organism: Nocardiopsis rhodophaea; assembly: GCF_039530945.1. Taxonomy (NCBI): domain Bacteria; kingdom Bacillati; phylum Actinomycetota; class Actinomycetes; order Streptosporangiales; family Nocardiopsidaceae; genus Nocardiopsis; species Nocardiopsis rhodophaea. The sequence goes on along the minus strand of NZ_BAAAPC010000018.1, from coordinate 9,982 downwards.
CGGCCTGGTAGTGGCTGCGCGTGGTGGCGACGGTGGACCAGACCGCGATGGGACCGCCGTGCTCGGTGGCCGGTTTGATCGGCGGGACGGTGCCGATAACCGGGACGTCCGGCTCGAATTCCGCGCGCAGCGCGTCGAGGCCGTGGACGGAAGCGGTGTTGCAGGGCACCACGATCGCGTCGGGACGGGCGTCAGCGGTGGCCCGCGCTCCGGCCAGCGCCCGCCCGATCACGTCGTCGGGGCGCCGCGGCCCCCACGGCATGTGGTCGGGGTCCATGGACAGGATCAGGTCGGCGTCGGGCCGGGCCGCGCGCAGCGCGGCGGCGGTGGACAGCATGCCGATGCCGGAGTCGACGAGGGTGAGGGTGATGCGCACGTCAGCCGATCATAGGCGGTCCCCGCGGTAGGCCGGAAAAAATGTCATGGATGCGCTGTGGTGTCCGCGACAGAATGAGGTGGGGAACCACGCCGTTCCGTGTTCTCCGCTCACGTATAGGCAACGAACCGCAGTTTCGGCTGTGAGAAGGGAGACATGAGGCGGTGGGGGCGGAACAATACCGGGCGTGCTGTCGCTACCGATGGGTAGGCGTAGGCTGACGGACGGCTTACGCCCTTTCGGTGTCCAAGCTGTGCTGAACAGGGGCGCGAATAGCGTCTGAAGCGGGTGAATAGAGCGGGTGAACGTGATTCGTCAGCCTACGCAACGAGATTTCGCCGATCACGTCGAAGCCGTCCAGCGGCTGCGGCGCGACTACGCGGCCCTGCCCCCCGGGGCGCCGGTGAGGTTGGCCAAGCCGACCTCCAACCTCTTCCGCTTCCGTGACCCCTCGGCCACCCAACCGCTCGACGTGAGTGCCTTCTCCTCGGTGATCTCCGTCGACCCGGTCGAGCGTGTGGCCGAGGTCGGCGGGATGACGACCTATGAGGACCTGGTCGCCGCCACCCTTCCGCACGGACTGATGCCGCTGGTGGTGCCGCAGCTGCGCACCATCACCCTGGGCGGCGCGGTCACCGGGATGGGCATCGAGGCCTCGTCCTTCCGCAACGGGCTCCCCCACGAGTCGGTGCAGGAGATCGAGATCCTCACCGGCGCGGGCGACACCGTGGTGGCCCGGCGCGACAACGAGTACCGGGACCTGTTCCACGGCTTTCCCAACTCCTACGGCACGCTGGGCTACTCGCTGCGGCTGCGTATCGAGCTGGAGCCGGTCAAGCCCTATGTCCACCTGCGCCACCTGCGCTTCGGCGACGCGAAGGAGGCCATGGACGCCTTCGCGCGCATCTGCGCCGACGCTGAGTACGAGGGCGAGCAGGTGGACTTCATCGACGGTGTCGCCTTCGGTCCCGGCGAGCTCTACCTGACCCTGGCCGCGTTCGTCGACAGCGCCCCTTGGGCCAGCGACTACACCGGCCATGACATCTACTACCAGTCCATCCCGCGCTACGCCGGGCCGGGCCCGGGCGACTACCTCACCATCCACGACTACCTGTGGCGGTGGGACACCGACTGGTTCTGGTGCTCCCGCGCGTTCGGCGTCCAGAACCCGACCGTGCGCCGCTTCTGGCCGCGCTCCCTGAAGCGCTCCGACGTCTACCGCAGGCTGGTCGCGCTGGACCGGCGCACGGACTTCAGCCGCCTGCTCGCCCGCTACACGGGCAAGCGGCAGTCGGAGCCGCTGATCCAGGACATCGAGGTCGGCGTGGAGCGCGGCGCCGAGTTCCTCGACTTCTTCCACGCCGAGATCGGCATGACCCCGGTCTGGATGTGCCCGTTGCGGTTGCGCGAGCGGGCCGCGCCGGCCGAGGGCGAGCCGCACGTGTGGCCGCTGTACCCGCTTGAGCAGGACCGCCTCTACATCAACTTCGGTTTCTGGGGCATGGTCGAGATGAAACCGGGGCAGCGGCGCGCCCACCACAACCGGCTGGTGGAGGAGGAGGTCGCACGGCTCGACGGCCACAAGTCCCTGTACTCCGACGCCTTCTATACCGAGGAGGAGTTCTGGCGGCAGTACAACGGCGACGCGTACCAGCGCTTGAAGCGGGCCTACGACCCCGATGGGCGGCTTCTGGGGCTTTATGAGAAGTGTGTCGGCAATAAGTGAATCGCCGACCGGTTGCGGGGGACTGGTCCGGCACTGAGGTGATGAAGGGAAAGAGCATGCGGCTTGCGGAGATCTTCGAACGCGTGGTTGGCGCTAACGCGCCCGTTCGGTTCCGCGCCTATGACGGCAGCACAGCGGGGGACCCGGACAGCGATGTCACCATCGTCGTCCGCACCCCGGTGGCATTGAACTACCTGGCCCAGTCGCCGGGGGCCATGGGCCTGACCCGGGCCTATGTGGGCGGCCACCTCGACCTTGAGGGCGACATGTACACCGCCCTGAAGCGCATGTGGGATCTGGCCATCGGGGATGGCATTCGCATCTCCCCACTGGAGATGGTCAAGATCGCCAAGGACATCGGGTGGGTGAAGTTCGTCAACCGCGTTCCCCCGCCGCCGCAGGAGATGACGCGCAAGCGCCTGTTCGGCCGGGGTCTGCGGCACTCCAAGGACCGCGACGCCGAGGTGATCCAGCACCACTACGACGTCTCCAACGCGTTCTACGAGCTGGTGCTCGGCCCGTCGATGACCTACACCTGCGCCGTCTTCGCCACCCCCGAGACCTCCCTGGAGCAGGCCCAGTTCGACAAGTACGACCTGGTCGCCAAGAAGCTGGACCTCCAGCCCGGCATGCGGCTGCTGGACGTGGGCTGCGGCTGGGGCGGCATGGTCCGCCACGCCGCCCGCGAGTACGGCGTCAAGGCGCTGGGCGTCACCCTGTCCAAGGAGCAGGCGGAGTGGGCGAGCAAGAAGATCGCCCAGGAGGGCCTGTCCGACCTGGCCGAGGTCCGGCACATGGACTACCGGGACGTGCCCGACGGCATCTATGACCGGATCAGTTCCATCGGCCTGACCGAGCACATCGGCCACAAGAACATCGACTCCTACTTCGCCGGCCTGTACGCCAAGCTCAAGCCGGGCGGCCGCCTGCTTAACCACTGCATCACCCGGCCGCGCAACGACCTGCCCCCGATGTTCCCCGGCGGTGTCATCAACCGCTACGTCTTCCCCGACGGCGAGCTGGAGGGGCCGGGCGTCCTGCAGACGTCGATGAACGACGCGGGCTTCGAGATCCGGCACCAGGAGAACCTCCGCGAGCACTACGCGCTGACGCTGCGGCGCTGGTGCGACAACCTGGAGGCCAACTGGGACGCTGCCGTCGCCCAGGTCGGAGAGGGCACCGCGCGGGTGTGGCGGCTCTACATGGCCGGCTGCATCCTCGGCTTCGAGCGCAACGTGGTGCAGCTGCACCAGATCCTCGGCGTCAAGCTCGACGGCACCGACGCGCACATGCCGCTGCGGCCCGACTTCACCTGACGTTCCACCACCGAAGTCACCGTCCCTCCGTCGATATCGCCGAGATCAACGGAGGGACGGGGTGGGAACGGGCATCGCGCCTGAACCGTGGCGATCAACGCCCTCGACGCGGGCATGATGGAGACATGCCTGAAACAGAAGACGCAGACAACGCCGACCGCGTCAAGCAGATCGCCGTCACCCTCGTCGACGCCTATGTGCGCAAGGACCGCGACGGACTGGAGAGCGCGGTGGCCGCGATCGGTGGCGACGTCGCCGAGGTCACCTCCGACCTGAAGGTCTTCGCCACCTTCCTCACGCGCCGGGTGCAGGAGACCGGGGTGGTGTGGAAGCCGGCGGACGCGCGCGAGGCCGTGGCCTCGGCGGTGGCCGACGTGCTCGACCCGGAGATCGAGTTCGCCGTGGTCACCGTGTGGGAGGCCTATTCTCTGGGCGAGGAGGAGGCGGCCGAGCGCTTCTCCAACGGCGATCCGGTGATCTACGTGCACATGCTCGCCGCCTTCTGCGCGGCCATCGGCCAGGCCGTGTACAAGCCGGCCGAGCTCATCTCGACGCTACGCATCGCGTGCGGCTTGGCGGAGTGACCCTGAGACGCACTGAAACGACGAAAAAGCGGGCATAAGGGGCGCCTTGCTTGACATAGGTAACTGATATGTAAAGAGTGTGGGGGTGAGCCAGCGCACTCCGTACCTCGGCCGTCCCGCCCCTTCGGGACGGCGGGAGTGAGGGAAAGGACACCCCCCCATGACTCCGGTGACCAGACCTGCCCCCCTCGACGACATCGACCTCTCCGACATGGAGTTCTGGAGCCGTCCCAGCTCGGAGCGCCACGCCGCCTTCGCCCGGCTGCGCGCCCAGCCCGCCCCGGTCTTCTTCACCGAACCCGACCTCGGCCCGGTCCCCAGCGGACCCGGCTACTACGCGCTCGTCCGGCACGCCGACGTGGTCGAAGCCAGCAGGAACCCGCAGGTATTCGCCTCAGAGCCGAGCGCGGTCTCCATCCCCGACATGCCCGAGGGCTTCGGCGAGTTCTTCGGATCGATGATCAACCTCGACGACCCCCGGCACGCGCGGCTGCGCCGCATCGTCTCGCGCGGCTTCACCCCCCGCATGCTCGCCCGGCTGGAGGACGGCGTCCAGCGCCAGGCCGAGCGCATCGTCGCCGAACTGGAGGAGACCGGCCCCTGCGACTTCGTCGCCCACGCCGCCGCTCGCCTCCCACTCGTGGTCATCTGCGAGATGATGGGCATCCCCGAGAGCCACCACCGGATGGTGTTCGAGAACTCCAACATCGTGCTCGCGGGACACGACCGCGACTACCTCGGCGACGACATCGACACCGCACTGGGGCGGCTCCTCACCGCCGGATCCGATCTGGCCGGGCTGCTCAGCGAACTCGCCGCCGAACGCCGCGCCCACCCCACCAACGACCTCACCTCGGCACTGGTTAACGCCAACATCGACGGCGAATCACTGACCGACGCCGAACTCGGCTCCTTCTTCATCCTGCTGGCCGTCGCCGGGAACGAGACCACCCGCAACGCCATCAGCCACGGCCTCAAACTCCTCACCCTCCACCCCGACCAGCGCGACCTGTGGTGGTCGGACTTCGAGGCGCACGCCGCCACCGCGGTCGAGGAGATCATCCGGCACGCCTCACCCGTGGTGTGGATGCGCCGCACCGTCGCCCGCGACCACGAAATGAACGGCCACCACTACCGTGCCGGTGACAAGGCGGTGCTCTACTACGCCTCGGCCAACCGCGACGAGACCGTCTTCGACGAGCCCGACCGCTTCGACATCACCCGCACCCCCAACCCGCACGTCGGGTTCGGCGGCCCCGGCCCCCACTTCTGTCTCGGCGCGCACCTCGCCCGGCGGGAAGTCACCGTCATGTTCCGCGAGCTGCACCGGCGCCTTCCCGCCATCCACTCCACCGGCAAGCCGCAGCGGCTGGTCTCGAACTTCGTCAACGGCATCAAGTCCATGCCGTGTTCGTTCTGACCCTTCCCCACGGCCGCCGGGTACGGTGTTCACCTGCCGCCCGGCGGCAGGTCGAGGGGGACCGCGATCGGCCAGTGGACCTTCTTCACAGCCGAGTGGATTTTGCGTAGGTTTCTTACCACCCCGCGGGGGACCCTGAATGGACGGGAGATCTCCGATGGCACCAACACATGCCCGGTCCGTCGCCGCGCTCGGCACCGCACTGGCCCTGCTCGCCACCGGCTGCGGAGGCGGCGGGGGAGGCAGCGCCGCGGACGGCGGGACCCTCGACGTCTGGATCATGGAGGGTACTAACCCCGACGCAAGCGAGTACTTCGCCGATGTGGCCAAGCAGTTCCGCCAACAGACCGGGGCGGACGTCAACGTCGAGTACGTGCAGTGGGCCGACGCCCACGACAAGTTCGTCACCGCCATTGCCGGGCGCAGCCTGCCCGACGTCGCCGAGGTCGGAACGACCTGGACCCCGGAGTTCGCCGCCTCCGGCGCGCTCATCGACATCAGCGACCGGGTCGGTGACACCGCAGCCTACTCCGAGGGTCTTGTCGAGGCCGGAACCGTCGACGGGAAGCTCTACGGCCTGCCCTGGTACGCGGGGGTGCGCTCGATCATCTATCGCACCGACATCTTCGACGAACTCGGCCTGGAGGAGCCCACCACCTGGGCCCAGCTCCGGGAGACCGCGCTGACAATCGCCGGCGAGAAAGACGACATCACCGCCTTCCCGGTGGCGGGCGACGCCTACTACCACGCCCTCCCGTTCATCTGGGGCGCCGGCGGCGAGATCGCCGTGCAGGGTCCCGACGGGACGTGGACCTCACCCCTCGACGGCGAAGAAGCACGCGAAGGCCTGTCCTTCTACACCGACCTCGCCCTGAAGGACAAGGTCTCCAGCACCGGCGCCAGCACCTGGCGTGAGACCGACGTCCTGGACAACTTCACCGACGGCAACGTCGCCATGGCCGTCTCCGGCAGCTGGACCCCCGCCGCCATCATCGAGGCTAACCCCGAACTCAAGGGCAAGATCGGCGTCTTCCCCATCCCCGGCCCCGACGGCAGCTTCAGCCCCTCCTTCGTCGGCGGCTCGCACCTGGCCATGATGTCCGGAACCGAGGACGAGGACCTCGCCTGGTCCTACATGGAGCTCCTCACCAACGACGAGAACGCGGCGCTGTGGTCGGAGCAGAGCACCTACTTCCCCGGCAAGACCGAGCAGCTCGCCCCCTTCACCGAATCGCAGGACCCCCTCGTCGCGCCCTTCGCTGTGCAGATGCGCGACGCCGGCAAGGGCCTCCCGGCCTCACAGAACTTCGGCAAGGTCGAAGGCGACAGTGTCATCCCCCGGATGATCCAGTCCATCCTCAACGACAAGGCCTCCCTGGACGACGCCACCGCCAAGGCCGCAGAGGAGATCGAGACGACCCTCAACGAAGGCGCCTGACACGTGAGCGCCGCCGTCGGTACCCGGCCCACCGCCGAGCGGGACGACCCTCCGCCGCCCCGCCCCCGCGCCAGGACACCGGTGCGGTCGGTGCGCCGGTGGCTGCCCTGGGGGCTGCTGGCCCCCGGGCTCCTGGTCATCGGCGGACTGCTGCTGTTCCCGCTCGGCCGCGTGGTGTGGCTGTCCTTCCAGCACTACGAGCTGAAGAACATCTACACCGGCGAGACCAACTACAACTGGGGCGCCAACTACCTCGACCTGCTCTCCGAGCCTTACCTGTGGCAGGTCGTGCTGCCCAACACGGTGGTGTTCGCCGTGTTCGCGGTCGGCGGCACGGTGGCCGTGGGCACGCTCGTCGCGCTGCTGCTGCGCTCCCTGGGGCCGGTCGCCCGGACCATCGTCATCAGCTGCGTCATGGTCGCCTGGGCGATGCCGGCCGTCACCGGCACCTACGTCTGGATCTGGATCTTCGACGTCGACCGCGGCGTCGTGCGCAACGCCCTGACCGCCCTCGGGCTCCTCGGTCCCGACGGGTTCAACTGGTTCGCCGACCGGCTGTGGTTCTACGCGATCGTCGTCCTCAACGTCATCCACCACGGCTTCCCGTTCGTGGCCGTCACCGTGCTCGCCGGTCTGCTCACCATCCCGCGCGAGCTGTATGAGGCGGCGCTGATCGACGGCGCCGGTGCCTGGCAACGGTTCTGGTACGTGACCGTGCCGACCATCCGCCCGGTGTTCGCCGTCGTCACGATCCTCTCCACGATCTGGGACTTCAAGGTGTTCGCGCAGGTCTATCTGATGCCGGGCGGTTCCGGGGGCAACCAGGAGGTGTTCAACCTGGGCGTGTGGTCCTACATTCGCTCCTTCAGCCACCAGAGCTACGGCATGGGCTCGGCGATCGCCGTGATGCTGACCCTGCTCCTGCTCGCGATCACCATCGTCTACCTGCGTGCCCTGTTCCGAGAGGACGAACTGCGATGAGCCGCCTGGCCGAGCGCGCTGACGGGAAGCCGAGCGGCGCCCGCGCCGTACCGGACACGCCACGAAACCCCACCGCCCAAACCCGGCCCCGTCCCCGTCGCGCGGGCGGCTCCACGCGAGCCGCCGGACGCGCGGCGGGGATCACCGCCGTCCTCGCCTTCACCCTCTTCCCCGCCTACTTCATGCTGGTCAGCGGGGTATCGGAGCGCGCCGTCTCCGGCACCGACGCACTCGTCCCCCAGACCCTCTCCCTGGACAACTTCACCTACGTGCTGACCGAGGCCGGGTTCCTCACCTACCTGCGCAACTCACTGCTCGTCGCGCTCATCACGGTCGTGGGCAGCAGCCTCCTGGCACTGTTCGCGGCCACCGCTGTGGCGCGCTTCCGCTTCCGACTGCGCACCAGCGTTCTGGTCATGGTGCTCATCGTGCAGATGGTCCCGCTGGAGGCTCTGGTGATCCCGCTCTTCCTCCAAGCCAGCGACCTGGGAATGCTCAACTCGCTGATCGGTCTGAGCATCGTCTACATCGCGATGTCCCTGCCGTTCGCCATCTGGATGCTGCGCGGGTTCGTCGCCGCCGTCCCCATCGAGGTCGAGGAAGCCGCCTACATCGACGGCGCCTCCTGGCCCCGGATGTTCTGGTCGGTGCTGTTCCCCCTGGTCGCCCCGGGGCTGGTGGCCACCGGCGTCTTCTCCTTCATCGTCGCTTGGAACGAGTTCATCCTCGCGCTGACGTTCCTCCAGGACGGTGAGAAGTTCACCGTCGCGGTCGGCCTGCGCCAGTTCTTCCAGCAGCACACCACCGACTGGGGAGCGCTGATGGCCGCCTCCACGATCATCACCGTCCCGGTCATGGTGTTCTTCCTGATCGTGCAGCGCGGACTGGTCTCCGGACTCGTCCAGGGAGCGGTGAAGGGGTGACGGCGGTGGCGGGATCCGACGGCGAGAGACACGGTGACCGGCGCCTGGTCCGGATGGTCCACACGGTCCTGATGCCCGGCTTCACCGGAACCTCGGTACCGCCGTGGCTGGCCCGCGCGATCGAGGACGGCCTCGCCTCCGTCCTGTACTTCACCCCGAACCTCGCCGACGCCCCCGCTCGCCTGTCGGCCGAGCTGCACGAGCTGCGCCCGGACCTGCTGTGCGCCAGCGACGAGGAGGGCGGCACCGTCTCCCGGTTGCACGCCGCCAACGGTTCGCCCTACCCGGGGCACGGGGAACTCGGCGCCGCTGGCGACACCGCGCACACCCGCGATGTCGCCGAGGCCATGGGGCGCGAACTGCGCTCGGTCGGTATCGGTGCCGCGCTCGCGCCCGTCATGGACGTCAACGTCGACCCCGCCAACCCCGTGATCGGGGTGCGCTCCTTCGGTGCCGACCCCGACACAGTCGCCCGGCACGGGACGGCGTTCATCGCGGGACTGCACGCGGCCGGGGTGGCGGCCGCGGCCAAGCACTTCCCCGGACACGGCGACACGCGCGTCGACTCCCACGTCGACCTCCCGGTCATCGACATCGACCTCGCGACGCTGCGACGTCGGGAGCTGCCTCCCTTCGCCGCGGCGATCTCGGCGGGCGTCGACATGGTGATGGTCGGCCACATCGGCATCCCGGTCCTGGACGGCACGGTCCCGGCCAGCGTGTCGCCGCGCGTCTACGCGCTGCTCCGCGCGGAACTGGGGTTCACCAGCGTGGCGTTGACCGACGCGCTGGACATGCGCGGGCTCACCGCCTTCACCGGGGCCGGGGAAATGCGGGAGCACCTGGCCCGGGGCTCCGTGGCCGCGCTGGCGGCCGGTGCCGATCTGCTCTGCCTGGGCAATCCGTCCACGGCCGGAGCGGGCGACGAGGAGATGTTCGCGGCCGCGCGCGACGGCCTGCTGGAGGCGGTCCGCGGCGGCGCCGTCTCCCGAGCGCGGCTCGCGGATGCGGCCGATCGCGTGGAACGGCTGGTCGCGCGGGTACGCGGCTCGGGATGAAGGCTGTGCGCACCCCTCCGTTGATCTCGGCGATATCGACCGAATTCCGGCGGGCCGCGTCAAGTGGTGAGTGCAACCATGGCTCACGCCACCGGGTCGGGAGCGATCAGCTCGGCCAGACGCTGGGCCGGGGTATCCCACCCCAGCGTCTGGCGCGGCC